>JBBWZO010000353.1:0-24206 GCA_039649125.1 Massilia sp.
GGCGAGATACATCTGCAGGCCGGTGCCCTCCAGCGCGTCCCAGAGTTGCTGCTGCACCCGTTGCGGGCGCAGGGCGTCGAGCACGAGCAGGGTGTGGCCGGGCGCATGGAGCGCCAGCCAGGCGACGGCCGCTTCCAGTGCCGTGGCCGCCTCGACGTGCAGCCAGGCGCAGTCGAAGGGAGAGTACAGGTCGCGCCCGACGAAATTGTTGGCGCCGGCATAGCGCAGGTCGACCGCGATGCCGGCGATCGAGGTCAGGTGGCGAAACTCTTCGCTGCCGGCGATGTCTTCACTGGCTACCGTCAAGCGTGCTCCGGTCTGATTCGCCCCGGCGGGGCTCTGCCCGGCCGGGAGCGAATGCTTATCGTTCATGCGCTTCCCTTGTCAAGACAGGCGCGCGCCGCCGCGCCGATACAATTGGCCAGTTCGCGCGCGCCGTGCGACAGCGGGGCGTGGCTCGCCGTCAGCAGATACAGCTGGACCGGGATGGCCGGGACCCACTGGCGGCGCTGCACCTTGTCGGCTGCCGCCGAGGCCGCGGTGAACGGGTCGACCACGGCGGTGCCGGCGCCCGCCTCCACCAGCGAACGGGCGATCTGGTAGGTTTGGACCACGGTGCGGAACACGGGTTGCACGCCCTGCGCCTCGCAGGCGGCGACGACAATTTCTCCGAGCGGATCGTTGTCGGCCAGGCCGATGAGTTCACCTGATAGCCCTTCGGCGCCGATCGGCTGCGCGCACTCGGCCTCGCTCCAGGTGGCGCCGGGCGCCATCACGGTCAAATTGCCTGAGGCAATCGGTTCGGCGACGATGCCGGGGTGGCGCGGGTCCTGCAGCGACAGGGCGAGGTCCGCTTCGCCCAGGCGCAGCGCATTCACGATCTCGCTCGTGTGGTAGGTGGCCAGTTCGCAGCGGGTCTGGGCGAAATCGCGCCGCCAGGCCGTCATCGCCTGCGGCAGCACGCTGATGGCCAGGGTGGGCGTGGACACCAGGCGTACCGTCTCGACCGCGCGGCCCTTGAGGCTGGCGGCCAGGCGGCGGATGCCCTGCAGGTCGCGATTCAGTTTTTCGGTTTCGGCGAACAGGCGGTGCGCTTCCGGCTTCGGATAGAGCTTGCCGCGCACGCGCTCGAACAGCGACATGCCCAACTGCAGTTCGGCGTGCTGCAGCACTTTTGTCACTGCCGGCTGGGAAATGTGGAGAACCTGGGCGGCACCGCTGATGGTGCCGACCTGCATGATGGCGTGGAAAACTTCGATGTGGCGCAGGCGCATTGCTTCAATCCTTCAACGAGACACCCGCGCAAGGCGTGGGTGGGCCGAAGGATACAGGGAATTGGTCACCAGGGCGACCATCATCGTTGGGCCGGCACAACCGGTGGCGGCGCGGTCGGCGTGGCCGGGACCGGCGGCGCGGCGGGCGTCGGCGGCACCTGCGGCGTGGTCGGCGTGACCGGCACTTCCGGCGTCTGCGGCACCGGCGGCGCAGGCGGTGCCGGCGGCGCGTCCGGGTCCACAGGCGTCACCGGCACCGGCGGCGCCGCCGGATTGACAGGCGCGGCGGGCACCGGCGGCGTAGCCGGGTTCAGCGGCACGCCAGGCACCGGCTGCGCCGGACGGAAGATCGGCACCGGCGGCGGCGGCACGGCCGGCAGCGGCGCGCTCGCCGGCGTGGTCAGCACTTCGAGCAGCGCCGCCGTTTCCGCATCCGGTTCGCCGGCGATGTTCGCCGGGCGGTATTTCATCTGGAAGGCGGAGAGCACGGTGCGCGTCGGCTGGTCGAACACGCCGCTCTGTGCCAGGGCAAAACCGTGCGCCGCCAGCTTTTTCTGGAACCAGAAGGCATCCGGCGCCTGGATGTTGAACACCTGGCGCACGGCGGCCACGCGGTTCGCGTCCGGCCATACCACCAGGCCGGCCTGGGCCAGCTGGTACCAGGGGAACAGCGGCCCCGGGTCCTGCTTGCGCAGTGGCGCGATGTCGCTGTGGGCGAGCACGTTTTCCGGGGCAATTCCGTGGCGCGCGACGATCCCCTTCACCAATGGGATCAGCGCATCGATCTGCGACTGCGGGAACGGGGCGAAGACGCGGCCCTGCGGGGTGTCCTTCCAGCCGGCGTTCACGATCTCGATGCCGATCGAGCTGTTGTTCAACTGGGTATACCCTTTCCAGCTCGAGATGCCGGCGTGGTAGGCGGCGCGGGTCTCGTCGACCAGACCGTAGATTTTCGGCTTCGGGCCGTCGGTCAGCAGGTAATGCGCGCTCACTTGCTGTTCCGTCAGGATCTTCAGCGAGGCGGGATTGTTGGCCACCGTGTAGTGCAGCACCACGAAGCGCACGCGGCTGGCCTGGCCTTTGGCCGAATACGTCTTGTCGACCTTCGGTCCGGTGGCGCAACCGGCGAGCAGGGCGATCAGGAGGGTAGCTGCAAGAGTTTTCATCAGATGTCCGTGTATGTCAGAAGTTGGTTCGGGGGCAGGCGGCAGCGGCCAGGCGCGCGGCGGCGTGGTGGGCGCGCGTGGCGTGCTGCGTCATGCCGATGGCGGGCGGCAAGGCGGCGCGCATGGCGGCGGCGATCGCCGGATGCAGCACGGCGGCGCGGCCGGACAGCACCACGGGACGCGGCCCGAAGCGCCGCACCAGGGCGTTCGCCAGGCGCGCCAGTTCGCGGCCGGCTTCCTGCAGGATCGCCGCGGCTGCCGGATCCTGTTCACAGCTCGCCGCCACGGCCAGCGCCAGCTTGCCGACTTCTCCGCGTTCCTGGCCGTAGATGAACTGGCGCGAGTATGCCCAGTCCGATCCGCCGACCTGTGCGAAGACGGCGCGCGC
Source organism: Massilia sp. (assembly GCA_039649125.1). Taxonomy (GTDB): domain Bacteria; phylum Pseudomonadota; class Gammaproteobacteria; order Burkholderiales; family Burkholderiaceae_D; genus Telluria. Next base: position 2,829 of record JBBWZO010000353.1, read on the forward strand.
CATGGCGGATTGTTCCCAGCTGCCGGGCTGCTCGTCCTCGCGGCGCCAGATGTGGCGCAGCGCCTCGCGTGCGATCCAGAAGCCGCCGCCGCCGTCGTCGAGCACGACGCCACGCCCGCCGGCACGGTGGAACTGGCCGTCGGCGTCAATGAAAGCGCCGATCGAGCCGGTGCCAGCATAGACCAGGTAGCCTTCGCCCGGCGCGAAGCTGGCGCGGTAGGCGATCTCGATGTCGTTGCACATGGCCACCGCATCCGGCGCGATGCCGAGCAGCTCGGCCAGCCAGCGCTGCAATTGCTCGCCGTCGCCGCCGAAGCCGGTCAGGCCGGCGCGCACGCGGCCCGGGCGCGCATGCGCGAGCACCGCCTGCGCCAGCTCCGTAAAGGTGGCGTGGACGGCCGCGCGGCCGTCCGCTTTCACCATCTGCAGGGCGGACAGGCCGGCCACCGTGCCTTCGGCCAGGATGGCGCCGTCGCGGCCGGCCAGCGCCCAGCGGGTCTGGGTGCCGCCGGCATCGATGCCCAGGCCGATGGGGTCAAGTTGGGAATTCAACATAAAGCGAGTTTACGTCCTGACAGAAACTGATGCGAATGAATGCTGGCCGTCATTGCATGACCCAAGGTTATGCATGCGGGGTGTGGCAATGTAGGGTGGACGGCGCGGACGGTTCCGACGTGCAAGCACCGGGGTATAGCCGTCCACCCTACGACAATCTTTACGCCTTCCCCCACACCAGCACGCGGTCGCTCTCGATGCCGAGGCGGTCCACCGCGCCGACGAACACGGCATCGGCCTTGCCGAGGCGCGGATCGTCTTCCAGTGTCCAGGCCACCTTCGAGGCCGGCACGACATTGAAACGCCACTCGCTGCCGTGGCGCGCCCACACCGTGTACAGCGCGTTGGCCTTGCCGGCGGTGAGTTTCAAATCGATGCCTTTCCCGTTGCGCTCGGCCTTGACGCGCGGCAGGCCCGGCTTGCTGTTGCCCAGCCAGGGCGTGGCCGGCACCAGCGCCTGCGTCGCGTAGGTTCCCGTGCGCAGCTGGTCGCTGATGCCCTTGCGGTTCTGCATCAGCGCGACCATGCTGAAGTGTACGTGGCCACCGGCCTGCGGGCGCGCACGGGTGGCGTCGATCTGGTCGACGATTTCCTGCGGCTGGTAATCCTTGGTCGGCGCACCGATGCGGCTGGTGAACAGGCCCGGCCACATGTGGCGGCCCATCGTGTTCTGGCCGATCCAGTAGTCGAGCAGCACGTCGTAGGCCTGCGCCGCCTGCGCGCGCGGCCAGTACAGCTGGGGCGTGAAATAGTCGAGCCAGCCCTTCTGCAGCCAGAGTTCGGCGTCCGCGTACAGCTTGTCGTACTGCGAGAAGCCCCGGATGCCGGGCGGGCGGCGGTCCGGACGGCCCAGGCCGAAGGGGCTGATGCCGAAGCGCACCCAGCTCTTTTCGCGGTGGATACCCTTGTACATCTCTTCAATTAAATCGTTGACGTTCTGGCGCCGCCACGAAGCACGGTCGAGCTTGCCGCCGCCGGCGAGGTAGCGCTCCCAGGCCGGGGTGTCCGGGAAGTCCAGCTCGGCCTTGATCCCCGGCTTGCCGTCCAGCGCCGCCTCGTTGCCGGCGACCGTCGGTGCCGCTTCGATCGGGTAGGGATAGAAATAATCGTCGATGTGCACGCCGTCGATGTCGTAGCGGCGCACCACGTCGAGCACCACGTCCAGGGTCTGCCTGGAGGCCGATTCCTCGCCCGGGTCCATCCACATGAACTTGCCGTAGCGGCGCACGGCCGACGGGTTGGCGCGGGTGATGTGGTTCGGCGCGGCCGGCGAGCGGGCGCCGTCGTGGCGCGCGCGGTAGGGGTTGAACCAGGCGTGCAGCTCGAGGCCGCGCGCATGCGCCTCCGTCACCCAGAATTTCAAAGGGTCGTACCAGGGCTGCGGCGCCCTGCCCTGGGCGCCGGTCAGGTATTCCGACCAGGGCTCGATCTTCGAGGCGTAGATGGCGTCGGCCGACGGGCGCACCTGCAGCACGATCGCGTTCAGGTTCATCGCCTTGGCGCGGTCGAGGATGGCGATCGCCTCCGCCTGCTGCTGGGCCGCCGTCAGGTTCTGCTTGCTCGGCCAGTCGATATTCGCCACCGTCGAGACCCAGGCGGCGCGGAACTCGCGTGGCGCGGCCGGCGGCAGGCTGCCGCTGGCGACAATGGTGCCGCTCGGCGTGGTTGCCCCTTTTTGCGGGGTCGAGCAACTGGCCAGGAATCCACTCATCGCCAGCACGCCGGCGAACGCAAACGCGCGCTTTTTCAAATCAGGCTGCACTACCGCTCCTCTTTATCTTCTCTATACGATCATTAAACTTTGACAAACCACTTCCGGCGCCACATGGCCCATGCCACCGCGAACATGCAGGCGTTGAACAGCAGCGCATACAGCACCGAGCTGTTCACCGCGCCGATCGGCAGGTCGCGGATCGGCGCATACAGGCTGCGCCCGAGCGACACGGTGCCGCCATCCTGCGTCACCTTGATAAAACCGAGCATCTTCGCCACCAGGCCCGAGAACGCGAAAATGAACAGCGCATTCATGCCGTAGACCGTGAACGGGTGCGTCCAGCGCGCCGCCGCTTCCCTCAGCGGCCGGTACGGATTGACGTCGAGCAGCCAGAAGAATGCGGAGAATACCAGCAATGCCCAGCCCGTCATCAGGCAAGCGTACGCGGGGGTCCACAGGCTTTTGTTGATCGGCATGAGGACGGCGTCCAGGATAACGCCCAGCCAGACGAACAGCAGCCCGGCCAGCAACAGCCAGACGGTCTGCTCGACCCGATTCAACTTGCTCATCAGGAAACGCCCGGCAAGCACGCCGAACAGCTGGCTGCACAGGGCCGGGAGGGTCGACACCAGACCTTCCGGGTCCCAGGTTCTGGATTGCACCCACATGTGGCCATCGAGCACCATGCGGTCAATGTAGGCGCCGAAGTCCTTGCCCGGTTCCAGCACGCCGGGGCCAAACCCCGGGACCGGATAGAACAGCATCAGGGCGCTGTAGAGCGTGAACAGGATGACGATGATCCCCAATTGCAGGCGCCAGCCGCAGTAGACGACGATGGGGGCGGCCAGCAGGGTGCAGACGGCGATGCGTTGCAGCACACCCGGGATGCGCACGGTGTCGACATTAAAGTGGGGAACCAGGTTCAGCAGGAAGCCGATCAGGAAGATCAATAAGGCGCGTTTCGCCAGTTTGATGAGCAGGCGCGGCTTGTCGGCCCCCGCTTGCGCCAGGCGGCCGAGCGACAGCGCCATCGAGACGCCGCCGATGAACAGGAAAAAGGGGAAAATGGTGTCGGTAAAAGTCCAGCCGTGCCATTTGGCGTGGGCCAGTTGGGAATACAGATTCGACCAGTCGCCGGGATTGTTGACCAGCACCATGGCGGCAATCGTCAAGCCGCGGAAGGCGTCGAGAGAGTTCAGGCGGCCGGGGGCGTCGCGCATGGCGGCGGGGATGTCCAATGTTGATTATTTGATGCGAATCGGTTTTCGCGTGTATGTTGAACGCGTGTGAACTGCCGCCACCTACTTCTTCCCGAACTCCGGATCAATCTTCACCAGCGCCGCCATGATGAACGCCGGAATCGTCGCAATGCACACCCAGATGAAGAAGTTTTGATAGCCCAGGTATTCCTGCAAACGCCCGCTCCACATGCCCGGCACCATCATGCCCAGTGCCATCAGGCCGGTGCAGATCGCGTAATGGGCCGTCTTGTGCGCGCCGTCCGAGACCATGATCATGTACAGCAGCATGGCGGTGAAGCCGAAGCCATAGCCGAACTGCTCGACCGCCAGCGAGACGCAGATCAGGACAAAGTTTTGCGGCTGCGCCTGCGACAGGTAGACGAACACCAGGTCCGGCAGGTGCACGGCAAAGACCATCAGCCACAGGCAGCGCTTCAGGCCGAGGCGGGAAATCAGGTAGCCGCCGGCCAGCCCGCCCAGGGTCAACGCAATGATGCCGATCGTCCCGTAGGCGACGCCGTACTGGGCGGTGGTGAGGCCGAGGCCGCCTTCGCTGACCGGATCCTTCAGGAATGGCGCCACCAGTTTGAGCAGCTGCGCTTCGCCGAGGCGGAAGGTCAAAATAAAGCCGAGGATCAGCCAGATGTCGCGCTTGCGGAAGAAGGCGCCGAAGGTGCCGAAGAATTCGCGCAGCGGATTCGCGCCGGCCGCCACGGCGCGGTCGCTTTCCGGCCGCGGCAAGACCATCTGGTGCCAGGCGAAGGCGGCGGCAAACAGGCCGGCCAGCACGAAGAACACGATCGACCAGGCCTGGTGCGCGTCACCCAGCGAGACGGCCAGATAGCCGGCCAGCACGACCAGGGGACCCTGCCCCGCCAGCGTCGCCAGGCGGTAGAAGGTGCTGCGTACGCCCACGAATGCCGCCTGGTCCTTCTGGCGCAGGCCGAGCATATAAAAGCCGTCGGCCGAAATGTCGTGGGTGGCGGAACTGAATGCCATCAGCCACATGACGGCCAGGCTGACCATGAAGAAGGCGGGCAGGTGGAGCACGGCCCCGACCGCGACCAGCGCCGCGGCCACGGCCAGCTGCAAGCTCACCGTCCAGCCGCGCTTGGTGCCGAACATGTCCACCACGGGCGACCACAGCGGTTTAATGACCCACGGCAGGTACAGCAGGCTCGTGTAGAAGGCGATGTCGGAATTCGAGACCCCCATGTCCTTGTACATGATGACCGACAGGCTCATTGCGACGACATACGGAACGGCCTGGGCAAAATACAGCGATGGCACCCATAGCCACGGACTTTTCGCTTGCGAGGTTTTCATGACGCTTTCGTGATCGGGCATGGGAAGGCGAAGCGGGGCCGGAGCCCTGCCCCGCTGGACTCTGTCGCTTGTTAGTTGGCCAGTGCCTGGCGCACGCTGCCGCGCGCGGTTTCGAGGAGCGCGCGCGCTTGCTCGACACTGATCTGTTTGGACAAGGCCACGATCGCGGTCTTGACGTGGAAATCACACTGCTCCAGCACGCTTCTCGCCGCTGCCTCGTCGGCACCGGTGGCGAACGAGGTCAGGCGGATGGCGCGCAGCACCAGCTTGGCGTTGGTCGCCTTCAAGTCTACCATCAGGTTGCCATAAACCTTGTTCAAACGCACCATCAAGGCGCTCGAAAAAGTGTTCAAGGCAATCTTTTGCGAGGTGCCGGCTTTTAAACGCGTGCTGCCGGAAATGATTTCCGGACCGGTGTCGAGGGTGATGCCGATTTCGGCCTCGTTCGCGATCGGGGCGTTCGGGTTGTTGGCGAAGCCGATCGTCAGGGCGCCGAGGTCGCGCGCGGCGCGCAGCGCGCCCAGCACATACGGGGTGCCGCCGGAGGCGGCGATCAGGAGGACGACGTCGTCCTTTGTGACGTTTACGGAACGCAGGTCGGCCGCGCCCTGATTGAAGTCGTCTTCGGCGCCCTCGACCGCGGCGAACATGGCGTCGCTGCCGCCGGCCAGCAGGGCCACGGCGCGGCCGTGTGGCCAGGAAAAGGTGGGATACAGCTCAACGCTGTCGAGCACGCCCAGGCGGCCCGAGGTGCCGGCGCCGACATAGATCAGGCGCCCGCCTGCCTCGACGCGCGGCAGTGCCGCGGCCACGGCGGCGGCCAAGTGCGGGGAAGCGGCGCGCACGGCATTGACGGCATTCAGTTGGTCGTCCACCAGCACGTTCACCAGTTCCACGGTCGGGTACTGGTCGAGCAGGGCATGGTCCTGGGCTGGGGTTTCGGTGTTCAGCATGGTAGCGGGCGTGGGCGGAATTATCAATAAAACCAGTGTAATACCAATCTGTCCGGCTTTCCCATGAAAGGAACGGGCGTCATTATTACGATAGGTTATGCACCGACATTGCAATTGGCGATGCGCCAAAAGGGATAGGCGCCGGGTTATGCGGGTGTGCGGCGCAATTCCGCCACAAAATCATAGTAATCGCTGCGGCAGTAGGAATGCGTCAGCTCCACCGCCACACCCGATTCCAGGTAGCCGACGCGGGTGATGAACAGCACCGCCTGCCCTTCCGGCACGCCCAGGCGCGCGGCCAGTTCGCGCGGCGCATTCATGGCGCGGATGTGCTGCAGGGCGCGCACCGGCATCTGGCCGCTGGCGTCGAGGTGGGCGTAGAGCGAGTTCGACACGTCCTGCGGCTGCGGCAGCACCGAAGCCGGGATCACGCTCGTCTCGTAGGCCATGACCACCTCGTCGGCCAGGCGCAGGCGCTCCAGCCGGGCCACGCGCGCGCCCGGCGACAGGCCCAGCGCCAGCTGCTCGTCGGCGTCGGCCGCCGCCACCTCGCGCCGCAGCCAGCGTGAATTCGGCGTATAGCCGCGCTGCTGCAGCTGCTCGGAAAAGCTCGACAGGTTCGACAGGGGCTGCTCGATGCGCGGCGCAATATAGTTGCCGGAGCCGCGCCGGCGTACCACCAGGCCCTGCTCGACCAGCTGGTCGATGGCCTTGCGGGCGGTGACGCGCGACACGCCCTGCTGCTCGGACAGGGTACGTTCCGAAGGCAGCGCCTGGTCGGCCTGGTAACGGCCCTCGCGCACGTCCTGCGTCAGTTTACGGGCCAGCTGCATGTACAGCGGCGAATTGTCGTTGGCGTCGGCCTGGAAGTCGATGTTGGGCTGGTTCATGTTCTCAAAATGGGGCTGGCGACGCTAGTGTAAGGGCAGCGCGCTGCAGGAAGCCGGAAATTTGTTCAGAATGCGTGGCTTGCAGCATAACAAGTGCTTGTGCGCGGCTGGCGGCATTTCATTGGCAGCGCATTCCAGCCCTGCGTAAGCTCATGGGGCTGACAAGCATATGACGGATCAAAAACGGATCACACAAGGAGAGGCATGAACGGAAACAGGCGCACCCTGCTCGGCCTGGCGCTGCTGGCCGGGATCGATCCCGTGCTGGCGGCGGCGCCCCTGTCCGGCGGCACACGCGGCCGCGACGACAGACTGACGGCGGAGTTAGAGGCCATCGTCCGCGATCCGGCCTGCGAACTGGCCAGCCTGTCGGTGCTGGCGATCCGCGCCGGCAAGGTGGCCTACGAGGGCCAGTTCGGGCGGCGCTGGATCGGCAACGGCAGCGCCCCCGGTCTGCCGGCGAACCGCGACACCCTGTACCGGATCGCCTCGATCTCGAAGATGGTGACCACGCTGGGCCTGATGCGCCTGGTGGAAAGCGGCAACATCGACCTCGACGCGGACGTCTCCGGCTATCTCGGTTTTATCCTGCGCAATCCGCATTTCCCGCAGCAGGCCATCACCCTGCGCCACCTGCTGACCCACACCGCCTCGCTGCGCGACGAGGCCGGCTATTCGTTCCCGGCCGGCACGGCATTCAAGGATTTCCTGGTGCCGGGCGCGCGCCTGCATGGCGCGGGAAACATGTGGGCGAGCAATGCCGGGCCGGGTGCGTACTTTACTTACTGCAACCTCGGCTGGGGCATCATCGGCACGCTCATGGAACGGGTGACGGGCGAACGCTTCGACCGCCTGATGCAGGGGCTGCTCCTGCAACCGCTGGGTCTTGCCGCCGGCTACAACCCGTCCGAACTCCCTTCGCAGGCACTGGCCAACCTGGCCACGCTCTACCGCAAGCGCACGACGGACACGGAACGCTGGGATGCGAACGGACCCTGGATCGCCCAGGCCGACGACGTGCGTACGCGTGCGCCGGCGCCCCCAAGCGGGATCGAACGTTACGTCATCGGCGAGAACGCGACGCCCTTCAGCCCGACCGGCGGCCTGCGCATCGCGGCGCGCGACCTCGGGGTGCTCATGCTGATGCTGATGAACGGCGGCGTGCACGAGGGCCGGCGCATCCTCCGGGACGAGACGCTCGCGCGCATGTTCGCGCGCCAGTGGACGGCCGACGACAGCGGACGCAATGGCGACACCCTGGACGGCTTCTTCAATTGCTGGGGCCTGGGCAATGCCCAGTTCCCGGACCAGCCGGGCCTGCGCCTGGTCGAAGGCGCTTTCGATGCCGTCGGCCACCTCGGCGACGCCTACGGCCTGCGCTCGGTGTTCGCCTTCGACCGCGTGCGCAGGAACGGCATGGTCGTGCTCGGCGGCGGGGTGTCGAGCGACCCCGGCCTGCAACAGGGACGCTATTCGGCGCTGGCCCGCTTCGAGGAACGGATATTGACGAGCATGTTCGCGCACGCCATCGCCGGCCAGGAAGCATGACGGTCACGGACATGCGCATGACTGCCGGTTATGGCGTGACCTTCCACTTTCATTGGCCCTGAACGTCCACCCGGCCTAAGCTCTTCTTTATGTCAGCTAACAAACAGATATCGGGATGCAGCAGGTAATCGTCATTGGCGGCGGCGTCGTCGGCCTGACCTCGGCCTGGTGGCTGCTCGAGGCCGGTTTCAGGGTGACCCTGGTCGAGCGCGGGCCGCTCGCCGGCGGCGCCAGCTACGGCAATGGCGGCCAGCTGAGCTACCGCTACGTCTCGCCGTTGGCCGACGCCGGCGTGCCGCTGAAAGCCATCCAATGGCTGTTCCAGGAACACGGCCCGCTGCGCTTCAGGCCCGAGCTCGACATGCGCCAATGGACCTGGCTGGCCAGCTTCCTCGGCCAGTGCACGGCGCGCTCGAACCGCCGCACCACCGCCAAACTGCTCGAACTGGGAGAATGCTCGCGCGCCGGCATGGCCGAACTCGGGGCGATCGTGTCACCAAGCGATTTCGCCTGGCGCGACGCCGGCAAGCTGGTGGTCTACCGTTCCTCGAAAATCTTCGAACAGGCGGCCGGCAAGGCCACCGCCGGCGAGATCTGGACCGGCGCCGAATGCGCGGCGCGCGAACCGGCACTGGCGGCGGCGCGCCACCTGCTGGCCGGCGGCATCTACAACAAGGGTGAGGCGGTGGCCGACTGCCACGCGTTCTGCCTGGCGCTGGCCGAGCGCGTGCGCGCGCATCCGCGCTTTAACGGTTTTGTACAGGCCGAGGTCACGCGCATCGTCGCCGCCGGCGGGCGCGTCGCCGGCCTGGACACGACGGCCGGCGCCCTCAGCGCCGACGCCTTCGTGCTGGCGGCCGGCATCCAGAGCCGCAACCTGGCCGCCCACGTCGGCATCTCGCTGCCGCTGTATCCGTTGAAGGGCTATAGCCTGAGCGCGCCGATCCGCCCGACCGACACCGCGCCCGCGATCAGCGTCACCGATTTCGAACGCAAGGTTTTATATGCGCGCATCGGCGACAAGCTGCGCGTCGCGGCGATGGTCGACATGGTGGGCGAAGACCTGAGCCTGAATCCAAAACGCATCGACAGCCTGACGCGGCAAGTGCGCGAGACGATGCCGCACGCGGCCGACTACGAGCGCCTGTCCGCCTGGGCCGGCCTGCGCCCGGCCACACCCAACAGCGCGCCCATCATCGGCGCCTCCCCCCTATCGAACCTGTGGCTGAACGTCGGCCACGGCCCGCTCGGATTCACCTTTGCCGCCGGCACCGCGCGCGTGCTGACCGACCTGATGCTGGGCAAGGCGCCGCCCTTCGCGCTGGACATGCTGGCGTTCAAGGGCTGAGCCGGCGATCCGGGCACCCGCCCTGCCCGGCTCGACAGTGGGAGCCGCATCTTTGCTGACTCTTCCAAAAAACAAAGCCGCTCCCGATAAGGGGAGCGGCTCCTTCGGATTGCCCGGCTGGACAGCCTTCCGGTGTTAACGGCCCATCCCGCCGCCGCCCGGACCAAAACCGCCAGGACCACCCGGACCGCGCATCATGCCCGGCCCGCCCGGGCGCACGCCGCTGAACGAACCGAAGCGATACGACAGGCCCACCGTAAACGTGCGGCCGTCGAAGCGCTGCAGGCTGTGTTCGCGCAGGCGGTCGGTTTCGGTGATCGATTCCGTCTTCTGCGAATCGAACAGGTCGTTCACGTTGACCACCAGGCTCAGTGCCGGGGTCAGGTTGCGCCGGTAAGTGAGGTCGGCGGTGCGGGTCGGCTGGCGGTAGCCTTCGCCGAACAGCACCTTGCCCTGGGCGTTGAGCACCAGTTGCAGCTGGTTGTTCGGATTGACCTGGTAGCTGATGCGGGCGCGGCCGCTGAGCGAGGTCGCGTCGCGCTTGCCGCCGCCCGCGCTTCCCGCTACGTTGCCCAGCACGGTCTGCTCGGTGTAGCCGAAGTTGCCGCTGGCGTTCAGCGTGAGCTTGTCGGTGGCGCGGCCGCTGAAGGTGAACTCGATGCCGCCCGAGCGGCTGGTCCCTTCGTTGTCGCGCGTGGTCAGCAGCACGTTGTCGCCGATGAAGAAACGGCGTTCCGAAATCAGGTCGGTGTCGCGGCGCGCGTACAGGCGCACGTTCGTGTCCACCTTGCCGAGCTTGGTTTCCATGCCCAGTTCCAGCGAATCCGATTCGCTCGGCCGCAGGTTCGGGTTGCCCGAGGAAACATTGAACTCGTCGCGGTAGACGACGAACGGGTTCAGGTCGCCCGCGCCGGGGCGGCGGATGCGATGCGCGTAGCTCAGGCGCAGGGAGGTGTCTTCCGACCAGTCGTAGCTGAGGAAGGCGCTCGGAATGGCTTCCAGGTAGTGGTTGCCGGCGCGCTGGTTAGTCGTGACCTGGTGCATGTCCATGTCCGTGTATTCGGCGCGCAGGCCGCCGAGCACGCCCCACTTGCCGGCCAGGCGCAGCTGGTAGGTGCCGTACAGGGCGAACGTGGTCTCGTCGATCTCGAACCGGTTGGTGCGCCCGGTATTGATGGTTTCGAGCAGGGTGCCGTTGGCGATGTTGATGTACGCGTTGTCGAAAGTATTGCTGTTGCGCGCCGCCTTGGCGCCGATTTTCAGGATGCCGCGCTCTCCCGGAAGATCGTAATCGACGGTGAAGTCCTGCACGCGCGTTCCGGTGTCGCTGTGCTGGCGGCTGCGGTCGGGACTGGCGTTGACGGGGCGTACCGTATAGTCGCTGGCATAGCGGGTGTCGTTGTCGGCATCGGTACCGGACAGGCGCAGGTCCACCTTCAGGGTTTCGCCCTGCTTGTCCCCTTTGTGGTCGAGGCGCGCGCCGAAGGCGTAATTGCGCCGGCTGTCTTCGCGCTCGGTGCTGCGCAGGTATTCGCTGTCGACCGTGCCGGCCGCGTTTGCGCCGCGGTAGCGCTCGAAGCCGTCGCCGCTGCTGTCGGTGCCGCTGGCCATCGCGTTGACCGCGATCACATCCTTGTCGCCCAGGTTATAGCTCAGCATGCTGGTGAAGCCGGCGGTATCGTTCCGGGTCTCGCTGGCCGCGACCTGGCTGCTCGGGGCCACGCCGCCGGCCGCGTCGATCCGTTCGCGGGTGGTTTCGCGCTCGGCGCTGCGCTTGTCGCGCCGGCCGAACACCCCGCCCTGCAGGCTGAAGCGGCCGGTCGTATAGCTGCCGAAGGTGTTGGCGTTGAAACGGCCTTCGGTGCCGACGTTGGCGTTCACCGAGGCAAAGCCGCCCGGACGGCGTTCGCGCCGCATCACCAGGTTGATGATCGGTCCGCCGCCGCCTTCGTTGCCGAACTGCGCGCCCGGGTTGTTCAGCACTTCCACCGATTCGAGGTCGGCCGCCGGCAGCGCACTGATGGCGGCCGCCCGGTTTTCTCCCTGCATCATCGCCGACGGCTTGCCGTCGATCAGGATCTGCACGTTGCTGCGGCCGCGCAGCGTCACCGTGCCGTCGGGATCGACGGCCACCGACGGCACCTTGTTCAGGGCGTCGCCGACGGAGTCGGTCGAGGTCGCGGGATCGGCCTTGACGTCGTAGACCTGGCGGTCGATCCGGTTCGACGAGCGGGTGCCGCTGACGGACACGGTGGCGATCCCGGCCGGCGTGGCCTGGGTTGCCTCCTGGGCGGGCGCAAACGCTGCCTGCGGTGCCGGTGCTGCCTGCTGTTCCGGGACTGCCACGGCGGCCGCCGCCTGCTGGGCAGCGGCGACTGCCGGGCCGAACAAGGCGCCGGCGAGGACCGGGCACATGACGAGGGAACGGTGGCGCTGCAGGAGGGAGGAAAGGAGGTCGGGGCGGTGATTCGGGGACATGGACGGGTTGGCGCTAGTAAATTATGAGCGAGCGCAATTGTCGCATGTAACCTATGCAAGAAATGTTTCAAAAGTTAACACTCAGGATGTCGAGCGTTTCCGTGGCGCGTAGCCGGCATCTGCGCTGTCGCAACGCATCCAGATGGCGTGCCCATCCGGCCGCGCCCCCGGCTCGGAAGAGCGCGGTGTCGCGCCGGGGCGGTCGGTTCGGTCTGTCAGGACGGGCTGTGCGCCGGCACCCGCGTCAGCCGCATCGTGTATTGCTGGGGCTTGCCGTCGGCGTTCCAGAATTGGGTGGCATCGAGGGTGTCGGCGTCGACCCGGTGCCAGTTGAATTCGCTCGGTGCGCTCACCGGCGCGAAGCGGGCGCTGTCGGGGCCGATCTCGGATGCGCGCCAGGTCAACTCTCCCCATTCCGACACGACTTCGCCATCGCGGAAGCGGATGGTGCTGCCTTCGGTGTGCTGGTCGAAGCTGGCGTCCGGATAGCGGCGCGAGTGGAAGACGGTGGGCTCGGGGCGGACGTATTCTTCATAAAATTCCTTGCCGTCGGCGCTGACGCCCCGCCAGCGTCCCTCCAGAAAGTGTAGCTGAGCAAAGTCTTCGAAGCTGAACATGGCAATCCCTCGCGTGGTTGGGCAGTGGGAAACAGGAGGCGGCGCACGGTGGCGCAGCAACGTATGCCAACGCTACCGGATCGACTATGATGGGGGCGCGCAATTACAAAAATCGCAATGAAAACAACAACGAGCCCATGAACCAGTACACCCTCGAACAAAAATTCTTCCTGTTTCTCCTGGCGGTCGTCAGCCTCGCCTTCGGCTGGATCCTGCTGCCGTACTCGGGGGCGGTGTTCTGGGGCATCGTGCTCGCCATCCTGTTTGCTCCGCTGTACCGGCGCCTGTTCGTCGCCACCAAGCGCAAGCCGACGCTGGCCGCCCTGATCACGCTGGCCTCGATCGTGGTCATGGTGATCCTGCCGCTGTCGCTGATTACCGCCTCGCTGATCGACCAGGCCGCCACGATCTATGCGCTGATCAGTTCCGGGAATATCGATTTCGGCATGTATTTCCAGCGCATCCTGGCCTCGCTGCCGCGCTGGATGATCACCATCCTCGAGCGCTTCGACCTGACCGATTTCGCTTCGCTGCAAGTCAAATTGCAGGAGGGCGCGGCCCAGGTCAGCCAGACGGTGGCACGCCAGGCCATCCTGGTCGGGCGCAACACCTTCGATTTCCTGGTCAGCCTGACGGTGATGCTGTATTTGCTGTTTTTCCTGCTGCGCGACGGGCAGTCGCTGGCGCAACGGATCAAGGGCGCCTTCCCGCTGAGCCCGAAATACAAGACGCGCCTGTTCAATAATTTCACGACCGTGATCCGCGCCACCGTCAAGGGCAACGTGCTGGTCGCCATCGCCCAGGGTGCCCTGGGCGGATTGATCTTCTGGTTCCTCGGCGTCCAGGCGCCGCTGCTGTGGGCCGTGGTGATGGCCTTCCTGTCGCTGCTGCCGGCCGTGGGCGCGGCCATCGTCTGGGCGCCGGTGGCGATCTATTTCCTGGCCACGGGCGCGATCTGGCAAGGCGTCGTCCTGATCGCCTTCGGCGTGGTCGTGATCGGCCTGGTCGACAACATCCTGCGCCCGCTGCTGGTGGGCAAGGACACGAAGATGCCGGATTACCTGGTGCTGCTGTCGACCATCGGCGGCATGGCGCTGTTCGGCCTGAACGGTTTCGTGATCGGCCCGCTGATCGCGGCCCTGTTCATCGCCTCCTGGGATTTGTTCGTCGCCGCCGAAGAATTTCATCCGCAATAAATATGCAAGGACACGGAGGCGACAAGGGTAGAATCATGACATCATGCCGCAGCGCAAGCACTAGCCTATCGTTCTGGCCACCACTTCCCCATCCCGGGATCCACGTCGCTCGCCCCCATCATGCCACTGCCAGGATCTGATCCCTACGCCAGTCTGGAAACCCGTTACCAGGAACTGTTCGAGCAGGCGCCGATCAGCATCCAGATCCTGGCCCCTGACGGCAGGACCCTGCGCGTCAACCGCGCATGGGAAGCGCTCTGGCAGATCGGCGAAGGCTCGGCCCTGAAAACCTTTGTCCTCAGCGCCGACTACAGCCTGCTGACCGATCCGCAGCTGCTGGCCAAGGGTATCGTCCCTTACCTGCAGCGTGCGCTGGCCGGTGAATCCATCGAAATTCCCGCCATCCATTACGACGTGGTCGAACTGGGCGGCGCCGGGCGCGCGCGCTGGGTGACCGCACGCGCCCATCCGATCAAGGACGATCGGGGCGCCGTCCTTGAAGTCATGCTGATGCATGAGGACATCACCGACCGCGTCGCGGCCGAAACGGCCCTGCGCGCCCGCGAACAGCGTTTTCGTTCGCTGGTGATGGCCACCTCGCAGGCCGTCTGGAGCACGGGCCCCGATGGCCGCGTGCTCGAGGATTCGCCTTCCTGGCGCGCGGTGACCGGCCAGAGCTTCGATGAACTCAAAGAGCACGGCTGGCTCGGCGCCGTCCACCCCGACGACCGCGACCATGCCAGGCGGACCTGGCTCGACTGCGCCGCGACACGCCGCGTGTATGAAAACACCTATCGCCTGCGCCAGGCCGACGGCAGCTACCGCTGGACGGCGGTGAAAGGTGTGCCGATCGAGGAGGCGGATGGTTCGGTACGCGAATGGATCGGCGCCAACAAGGACATCCACGAGATCGTCATGGCGCAGGCCGAACTGTCGCAGCGGCTCGAGCGCGAGAAACGCCATTCGGCCCTGCTGGCCAAGGTGGCGCAGGCCTCGCGCACGCTGCACGGCGCCATGTCGAACCAGGACATCGCCGAGGCGCTGGTGAACGAAGTGCGCGGCATCCTCGAGGTGCACCAGGCGGTCGCTTCCGTGAACGTGGACGGCAGCCTGCAAGTCAATGCGGTGTGGCTGTCGGACAAGTACGCCGGCTACCGCAGTTTCGACACCCCGCCCGACGGCAGCGGCATCTACGCGCAGGTGGTCGCCAGCAACCGGCCGATGCGGCTGACGCAGGACGAGCTGCTTGCCCATCCGGCGTGGAAGGGGTTTGGCGCCCATGCGGCAGGCCACCCGCCGATGCGCGGCTGGCTGGCCGTGCCGCTGGTCGACCGCATGGGCAAGAATATCGGCCTGATCCAGGTATCGGACAAGATCGAAGGCGATTTCACCGAAGAGGACGAGGCGATCCTGGTGCAGCTGGCTTCGATCGCGGCGAACGGCTTCGAGAACGCGCGCCTGTACAGTTCTCTCCAGGAACAGGACCGGCGCAAGGACGAATTCCTCGCCATGCTGGCGCACGAACTGCGCAATCCGCTGGCACCGCTCTCCTCGGCCGCCGAACTGCTGAAGATCGGGACGGCCACCGAAGAACGCGTGCGCAAGTCGAGCGAAGTCATTGACCGGCAGGTAAAACACATGACCTCGCTGGTAGACGACCTGCTCGATATTTCGCGCATCACGCGCGGCCTGATCCAGCTCGAGCGCGTGCCGGTCGAGGTGGCGGCGATCGTCAACGCCGCCGTCGAACAGGTCCGGCCCTTGTTCGAGGCGCGCGAACATGCGCTGGTCGTCCATGGCGGCTCGGGTGCCAGCAGGGTGCTGGGCGACCCGAACCGCCTGGTCCAGGTGCTGGCGAACCTGCTCAACAACGCGGCCAAATACACGCCGCGCGCCGGTACCATCGTGCTCTCGGTGGAGCCGGGCGCGGGCACGGTGGGCATCCGTATCCGCGACAACGGCATCGGCATCGGCAGCGCCCAGCTGCCCCAGGTGTTTGACCTGTTCACCCAGGCCGAACGCACGCCGGACCGTTCCCAGGGGGGACTCGGCATCGGGCTGGCGCTGGTGAAGAACGTGGTGACCCTGCACGGCGGGACGGTCACGGCGCACAGCGACGGACCGGGCACCGGTAGTACGTTCACGGTGACGCTGCCCACCTTGTAGGCGTCCCAAAAAAGTCAATGTCCACGTTACGTGGACATCATCACTTTATGGACAAACTTTTCCAAACATGGTTGAGCTAGCATCCTCTGAAGCAACCCACGCATTGTTAACGGATAGCCCCCGTGATTCGCTGCCCGGCGAAAATCGCGGATAATCCCCGGATGCCTACTCCGAACAACACTGCCGGCGCCTGCCCCTGCGGCGGCCCGTCGCTCGCCACCTGCTGCGGGCCATATATCGCCGGCGAGGCTCTGCCACCGACGGCGGAAGCCCTGATGCGCTCGCGCTACACCGCCTATACCCAAGGCAACGAAGCCTACCTGCGCGCCACCTGGCATCCGCGCACCCGCCCGCACGACGCCATCCTCGACCCTGACGAGAACCTGCGCTGGCTCGGCCTTGAGATAAAATCTGCTTTACGTTTACGTCAACGTAAAGCAGAATTGCCGGAGCATCCAGATAGCGACACGGTCGAGTTCGTCGCCCGCTTCAAGGTCGGCGGACGCGCGCACCGGCTGCACGAAACCAGCCGGTTCCTGCGCGAACCCGACCCGGACCTGGGCGGCACGCCGCGCTGGTTCTATCTGGACGGCACATTCCCCAAATGAAAGGGCGCCTGGCAAAGCTCGGGGCAGGCCATGAGCTTTATGAGGCGCACAAAAGAGAACAGAGGATGGCAATGCCCCATATCGAGAGCAAACTCAACCCGCGCGGTGAAGACTTCAAGGCCAACGCCGCGGCCATGCAAACCATCGTCGACGACCTGCGGGTAAAAGTGGCAGCGATCGCGGAAGGCGGCGGCGAAACGGCGCGCGCCAAGCACGTCGCCCGCGGCAAGCTGCTGCCGCGCGACCGCGTCCAGATGCTGCTCGACCCCGGCACCCCTTTCCTCGAGTTTTCGCAATTGGCCGCCTACGACATGTATGACGGGGCTGCCCCCTCGGCCGGCATCATCACCGGCATCGGCCGCGTCGCCGGCCAGGAGTGCGTCATCGTCTGTAACGACGCCACGGTGAAAGGCGGGACCTATTACCCGATGACGGTCAAAAAACACCTGCGCGCCCAGGAAATCGCCGAGCAAAACAACCTGCCCTGCATCTACCTGGTCGACTCGGGCGGCGCCAACCTGCCGAACCAGGACGACGTGTTCCCCGACCGCGACCATTTTGGCCGCATCTTTTATAACCAGGCGAATTTATCTGCCAAAGGCATTCCGCAGATCGCGGTCGTCATGGGGTCCTGCACGGCCGGCGGCGCCTATGTCCCGGCCATGAGCGACGAGTCCATCATCGTCAAGGAACAGGGCACCATCTTCCTCGGCGGCCCGCCGCTGGTGAAGGCTGCGACCGGCGAAGTCGTCACCGCCGAAGACCTGGGCGGCGGCGACGTCCACACCCGTCTGTCGGGCGTGGTCGACCACCTGGCCCAGAACGATTTACACGCCTTGTCTCTGGCGCGTACCATCGTCTCGAACCTCAACCGCACCAAAATGGTGCAAGGGGCAACCCGCGAAGTCATCGAGCCGAAATATGCACCGGAAGAACTGTACGGCGTGATTCCCGTCGACACCCGCAAGCCTTTCGATGTGCGCGAAGTGATCGCGCGCGTGGTCGACGGCAGCGAATTCGACGAGTTCAAGGCGAGATACGGCACCACGCTGGTGTGCGGCTTCGCCCACATCTACGGCGTGAAGGTCGGGATCATCGCGAACAACGGCATCCTGTTCTCGGAATCGGCCTTGAAAGGTACCCACTTCATCGAGCTGTGCTGCCAGCGCAAGATCCCGCTGGTATTCCTGCAAAATATTACGGGCTTCATGGTCGGGCGCAAGTACGAGAACGAGGGCATCGCCCGCAACGGCGCCAAGATGGTCACGGCTGTCGCCACAGCCTCGGTGCCGAAGTTCACCGTCATCATCGGCGGCAGCTTCGGCGCCGGCAACTACGGCATGTGCGGCCGCGCCTTTTCCCCGCGCTTCCTGTGGATGTGGCCGAACGCGCGCATTTCCGTCATGGGCGGCGACCAGGCGGCGTCGGTGCTGGCCACCGTGAAGCGCGACGGCATCGAAGCCAGGGGCGGGCAGTGGAGTCCTGAAGAGGAAGCGGCTTTCAAACAGCCGATCAAGGAGCAGTACGAGCACCAGGGCCACCCCTATTATGCGTCGGCGCGCCTGTGGGACGACGGCGTGATCGATCCGGCCGATACCCGCATGGTGCTGGGCCTGGGATTGTCCGCCGCCCTCAACAAGCCGATCGAAGAGACGAAGTTCGGCGTCTTCCGCATGTAAGGAAATAGAAAAACATGGACTACCAGACCCTCACCATTTCCGTCGCCGACAAGGTCGCCACCGTCACCCTGAACCGCCCCGACCTGCGCAACGCCTTCAACGAGCATGCCATCGCCGAGCTGGGCCTGGCCTTCGATGAACTGGGCGGCAACGAACTGGTGCGCGCGATCGTGCTGGCTGCGAACGGCCCCGCGTTCTGCGCCGGCGCGGACCTGAACTGGATGAAGAAGATGGCCGGCTACTCGCACGCCGAGAACCAGGAAGACGCCGCGCGCCTGGCCGACATGCTGCGCACGATTTACCTGTGCCCAAAGCCCACGGTGGCCAAGGTGCAGGGCGACTGTTATGCCGGCGGCATGGGACTGGTGGCAGCCTGCGACATCGTCATCGCCGCCGAAGGAGTAAACTTCTGCCTGTCCGAAGTGAAGCTGGGGCTGATCCCGGCCACCATTTCGCCCTACGTGATCAAGGCCATGGGCGAGCAGGCCGCGCGCCGCTACTTTTTGACGGCCGAACGTTTCGACGCCGCCGCGGCGCTGCGCATGGGTTTTGCGCACGAGGTGGTGGCGCCGGAGGCCCTGGACGCCACGGTGGCCGGGGTCGTAAAAGCCCTGGTCTCGAACAGCCCGCACGCGGTCGGCGAAGCGAAAAAGCTGGTGCGCGAGGTGGTCGGCCAGCCGGTCAGCGACGACCTGCTGCTCGACACCGCGCAGCGCATTGCGGCCATCCGCGCATCGAGCGAGGGCCGCGAAGGCGTGGCATCCTTCCTGGAGAAGCGCAAGCCAGGCTGGCTGAACTGAGGGCGGAACTGAGGGCTGGACTGACGGCTGAACCAACAACGAAATAGGATTCATTTTGAAGCAACACACATCGTCCGACTGGATCGCACGCAGCCTGCGCAGCGTGTGGCACCCCTGCACGCAGATGCAGCACCACGAAGAGGTGCCGCTGATCGCGGTCAGCCATGCCAAGGGGCCGTGGCTGTACGACCACGAAGGGCGGCGCTACCTCGACGGCATCAGCTCGTGGTGGGTGAACCTGTTCGGGCATGCGAACCCGCGCATCAACGCGGCCCTGAAAGACCAGCTCGATAAACTCGAGCACGCGATGCTGGCCGGCTTTACCCACGAGCCGGTGGTCGAACTGTCGGAACAGCTGGCGGCCCTCACCGGCCACGCGCTCGGTCACGCCTTCTACGCTTCCGACGGCGCCTCGGCCGTCGAGATCGCGATGAAGATGAGTTTTCACGCCTGGCGCAACGCGGGTTTTTCGAACAAGCAGGAATTCGTCTGCCTGCAGGGCAGCTACCACGGCGAGACCATCGGGGCGCTGGCCGTCACCGACGTCCCGCTGTTCAAGGATGCCTACGGCCCGCTGCTGCGCGCCGCCCACGTGGTGGCCTCGCCCGATGCGAGGAATGCGGTCGAGGGTGAATCGAGCCAGGACGTGGCGCGCCGCGCGCTGCTGGACGTCGAGCGCTTATTCAACGATCGAGGCAATCAGATTGCCGCGATCATTGTGGAACCGCTGGTGCAGTGCGCGACCGGCATGGCCATGTACGACCCGTTTTACCTGGAAATGCTGCGCGAGCTGTGCGACCGCCACCACGTGCACCTGATCGCCGACGAGATCGCGGTCGGCTGCGGGCGCACCGGCACCTTCTTCGCCTGCGAGCAGGCCGCCATCTGGCCCGACTTCCTGTGCCTGTCGAAGGGCATCAGCGGCGGCTACCTGCCCTTGTCTCTGGTGCTGACCACCGACGAGATCTACCAGTCCTTCTACAGCGAGGACATCACGCGCGGCTTCCTGCATTCGCACTCCTACACGGGCAACGCGCTGGCCTGCCGCGCGGCGCTGGCGACCCTGCAGATTTTCCGCGACGACGACGTGTTGAACCGCAACCGCGACCTGGCGACCAAACTCACCATCGCGCTCGCCCCGCTGGCCGAGCACGAGCGCACGCACCACTTCCGCCAGCGCGGCATGATCTTCGCGTTCGACGCCATCGAACCGGATCCGGCGCGCGCCGCCACCTTCGCGCGCCGCTTCTTCACCGAGGCCGTCGAGAACGAGCTGCTGCTGCGCCCGATCGGTCGCACCGTGTATGTCATGCCCCCGTACGTGCTGGACGAGGAAACGATAGCCCTGCTCGGCGTGCGCGTCAAAACCGTGTTCGATTCCGTGATCGCAGGCTGAGCATGAACCTGATCGACAGCATCAACGCAAAGCTGGCCGCCCTGGATGCGCAAAGCCTGATCCGCCGCCGGCGCGTGGCCGACACCCGGTGCGCGCCGCTGCAGGTGGTCGACGGGCGCGCGGTGCTCGCCTTTTGCAGCAACGACTACCTGGGCCTGTCGGCGCACCCGCGCGTGGTGGCCGCCCTGCGCGAAGGGGCGCAGCTGTACGGCGCCGGCAGCGGCGCCTCGCACCTGATCAGCGGCCACAGCCGCGCCCACGCGATCCTCGAGGAACGCCTGGCCGAATTCGCGGCGCCCCATATCGAGGACGCGCGCGCCCTGTACCTGAGCACCGGCTACATGGCCAACCTGGCCGTACTCACGGCGCTCGGCGGCGACAGCGACGCGATGATCTTTTCCGAGGCGCTGAACCACGCCTCGCTGATCGACGGCGCCCGCCTGGCGAAAGCCGGCGTGAGCATCTACCCGCACGGCGACCTGTCCGCGCTGGAAGCGCAGCTGGCGGCGAGCAGCGCCGCAACCAAAATCGTCGCCACCGATTCCGTGTTCAGCATGGACGGCGACCTGGCGCCCCTGCCCGGCCTGCTCGCGCTGTGCGAGCGCCATGGCGCCTGGCTGGTGGTGGACGACGCCCACGGCTTCGGCGTGCTCGGCGCCCAGGGCCGCGGCGCGCTCGAACATTTCGGCCTGCGCTCGCCCAACCTGGTGTATGTCGGCACCCTGGGCAAGGCGGCCGGCGTCAGCGGCGCCTTCATCGCCGCCCACGCCAGCGTGATCGAACTGATGATCCAGCGCGCCCGCCCCTACATCTACACGACGGCCGCGCCGCCGGCAGTGGCGCACGCCCTGCTGACGAGCCTG
>JBBWZO010000354.1:0-49283 GCA_039649125.1 Massilia sp.
TGGCCGTGATGTGGATTGGACGGCAGGTGAGGTGCAAGCTGCCGCCACTGCTTTTCAGTCAGGTCAGTTCGGCTCATCGCCTTCTGACCTTCTGGACTCAATTTCGTTCAGTCAGACACACCCTAGCACCCCTAGCAGGGCATCACCGCAACGCAGGTGAGCGTCGAGGAAAGTAAGCGGCCGGTCAGGCGTGTAAGCTTCCAGCCAGAGCGCCGTGCGCGCGAGCTCCAACGCCATAGGATTCTTGTCCACGCCGTAGATGCAATGCGCCACAACGTCGCGTAGGGCGTGCCGGAAGTCGTCTTCGGTAGGATTGCCTTCACGCGCGCGCAGCAGTGCCACCTCGTCGGCAATGCGGCGGGCGGCAGCGAGCAGGAAATGGCCGGAACCGCAGGCCGGGTCGCACACCGTCAGCTCAAGCAGCGCCTTGACCGGCTCCTGCGGGTTGTCCATCAAGGCACGGGCGATAACCGGCTCTAAGGCACTTTTGATGAGTTCCTGCACCAGGCCGTCCGGGGTGTAATACGAGCCAGTCAGCTTGCGGGCATTGCCCTTAGTATCGCCGGCCTTCTCGTCACCGATGAAGCCGAACTTGCGCGCACCGTCGGTCAACGTTACTTGGGGTACGAGTTCCAGCAGGCTCTCGTACACGCTGCCAAGTTCTTCAGAATCCATGTCGCGGTAGTTTACGCGCGAGAGCGCTGCGCCATCGCGAAAGAAGCATAGACTGAAAAGAGCAGACAACAGGTCTTGGTTTTCTAAGGTACTAGCGTCGAGGTCCGGGCAATGGCCAGAATCGAACAAGCCACCGAGAGCCGGCAGGCCAAGCGCAGGTTGGCCACGACCAAGACCGCCGAAGGAAATGGTGAGCACCTGCCACAGGTCAGTGTGACGGTCGTAGCTGCGGCGGCGGGCGGCAAGCTGACGTAAGCGGGCGAGGCTGTAGCCGGCGAGATATCGCTCGCGTGCTTCTGGCGAGGCATCGGGGGCGAACACAAGTTCACGGTCTTCGATGGTGGCGAGGAAGATGAAGCGGTAGATGAGGCGCAGCAACTGCTCGAAATAGGCCTGAGTACTGAGTTCACCTGCCTCAATGCGTCGACGCAATTCGATATTGTCCTTGTGGACGAGAAAACCAGTGCCGAGTGCACGCAGCGCTTTGGTCACCCCCACCCGGAGCCGGGCGCGAGCCCTAATGCCCTCTTCCTGTGCGGTGTTACGCCAGCGCTCCAGTGGGCAATCAACCGATTCGGCACCATTCTTGTCGAATCGGCTAGCATGGGCAAGCAGCCACAGCACCGTAAAGTCCGGGTACAGGCCTTCGTTGAAGATGGCTTCCAAGTCAGCCTCGATATAGGCCGGACGGGTAAGGCTTGGATTGTCGCGCAGGATGCGTAGCTTGAGGCCGTTGCTGACCAATGCCCACAGGCAGTTACTGCTGGCGTTGAGATATTCCTGCGTTAGCAGAAAAGGAGACCGGCGGCGCACCCCATCCCCATGATGACGGCTGGGCTTGTCTAGCCTTTGGTCGTGCGCTGCAAAGACTAGCGGCACCCTGGCCTCGCCCGCAGCAAAGCCTATCGGAAAGATACGCTCATCCAGAGTTACCTGCCCTACTGAACGCATGTCCGTGAAACCCAACACTTGGCGACAGAAGGGTTCGAGGAAATCGCGTACTGTCACCGCATGGCTGTCGACGTCGGTACGCTTCCGCTTGACTGAGAAGTCCTGCCAGAGATTCTGGGCAATCTTCCAGTAGCGGCCGATTTCGTCGCGCAGCTTAAGGCCGCGGGGGATGTCGTAATCAGTTTCGGACTGCTCGGCGGCGTCAAGATGCGCGACCTTGTTGAGGAAATCCGGTGCCAGCAGCGCCCCTTCGATGGACAGAGCGGCAAAGGCGAGTTCGTGGTTAGTACGGCGAGCCATGTTCTTTTCAATTCCTGTTCGGTGGCATCACGCCGGGATGAGGACGAAGACACCCATGATGTCCACTGGCAGACTGGGCGTGACGCGGTATTCACCGCGTGCATCAGATGCAGCCCGCACGCGGCGGTGGTCCTCGAGCAGCTGCTGGGCACGGGTAAGAGCGAGCGCTTCCAGCATGGGCTGAAACTCAGGTAATTGTGCCAGCGCACGCTGAATTTGCTGGTCACGCAGCGGCGGTGGTATGTTGCGAGCAGGCTCAGCCGTCATCAGCGCGCGGGCCACCGTCTCTGTGAGCGGGGTAGACTCGCTACCTGCTTCAAGCCCGACTGTGAGTGTTTCCTCGCACAACAGCAGACGAGATTGCCCCCGGTGGCTAACGGTGAGCTGATGACGTAGGCGCACCAGGAGAATAGTGGTACGTGTTTCGACTGCAGAGGTGAAGATGGCTCCCGCACGAGCAACCGCGTCTTGTGCAACGTCGGCGTCGACGGACGCGCCATCCAAGGCGGTCTCGAGCAGAAAGTCCGCTAATACGGAGACGAGCATATGCGTGCGATGGATAAACTGCGTGCCAGATGCCGGCGGCTGATGGAAACCGATGCGTAACGTGCCAGCTAAACCTTCGCCTTCGAGGCGTTCACGCACTGCTGAGGGTAGGCTAGAAGCGTGAAGTTTCCAGTGAGTTGCACCTCCCTTGGTCGCTTCCTCCAGCGGGGCACCAAGCTGCTGGGCAGCACGTTTTACGAAACGCTCCACGTCCGCCTCACCACCCAGCACGGCTAGAGTCTTCTGCCACTCGGGCAGCACATCCTCGGGCTTAAGGCGGCGCTGGGCAAACAACGTGCGGTTCTTGGCAGCCTTTTCGCGGGCCGAGGTCCACGCGGTATCAATGGACTGCTCCGGCTCGCCGAAGTCGAGCCCCAGCTGTGGTACGCGAGAGGCCGTTGTACCTTTGCGGAGCAGCACCGCGCCGACCAAGGCCTGAGTGAGTTTGCCTTCGTCGTCAGGCATGGGTACCAGCACGCCCAGCTCCTTGCGGATGCTCTCGGCCTTGCGCAGGATGACTTGTAGCACGGCGCCGTCCACCGGGTTATCTTGGCCGTAGAGCATGGTAGTGCGCACTTCGCGCGCCTTCTGGCCGAAGCGGTCAACACGGCCTTCTCGTTGCTCATGACGGGTTGGGTTCCACGACAGGTCGTAGTGCACCACGGCAGTGAAGAGGTTCTGCAGGTTCACACCTTCGGACAAACAGTCGGTGGCGACGAGAATGCGCTGCTCGGCTTCACCCATAGCTTCAATAGCGGCTTCGCGTTCGGCAGATGCAAACTGGCCTGTTACCGGGGTTACCTGATATTTTCGGAAGGCAGTGCGTAGGTTCTCGGCCACGTAATGCGCAGTGGCAATGTAGCGGCAGAACACGACCGGCTGGAATCCAGCATCGGTGAGTTCCTTGACGTGGTCGATAAGCTTTTTAAGCTTGGGGTCCTTGGACGGGCCGGCCAAACCCTGGGCACGCTCAATCAACTCGGTGAGACGGGTGCTATCTTCAGTGTGGGCACCCGGTTCGATGTCTTGGGTCGAGAGGTCGTCTTCCACGCCGTCGAGCACCCGCTCTCTGCCTTGCTGCTCCGCCTCCTCCAACGTCAGCTCGACTTCAGCAGCGTTCACTTCGTCATTCGGAGCGGCACCTTGCAGGCGCGTTCGCAGGGCATTAACGGCTGCGGCTGGCGAAGACGAGATGCATCGCAGCAGGGCGAGGGCCGCCCACCAACTCATGCGTTGTTGCAGCAGTCCCTTTCCTTCGGCACGTTCGACGAGGTCACGGGCGTAATCCAGCACTTCATCGAAAAGCAGCCCCCACTCGCCCGTGAGCTTGTAAGTAATTTCTGCCGAGAGCCGTTCGGGGAAGACGTTGCGGTCTTGCCATTCGTCGATGTCCGGGCGACGACGTTGCACGAAATGGTTTGCGAGTTGCTCCCGAAGTGGACGACGAGCATCCAGGGGGATGTCCTTCAGCTCGCGGAACTGCGGATGCAGGAGACCGAGCAGGTTGTAGAAGGCGTCCTCATCCCCCGAATGAGGCGTGGCTGTGAGCAATACCATGTGGCGCGAGGCGTCTTCCGCCAGTCCCTTGAGCAGGGTGTAGCGCTTCTGCTTGCCCTGGCCGCTGAAGGTGCAGGTGTGGGCTTCATCCACAATGACACACTCGGGGCAGGCACGCTGAAATTCATCACGGCGCCGGTCGGACTTGATGTAATCCAGACTAACGACCGTGAAGGGATAAGCCTCGAAAACCGACTGATTGGCGGGCAAGCCGCGTTCAAGGCGGTTGGCAGTGGTGTTTCGAACGACCACGGCGTTAATGTGGAAGCGCTCCTTGAGTTCGCGCTGCCACTGCTCGCATAGGTGCGGCGGGCATAGCACGGCCATGCGACTGATTTCGCCGCGGTCCAGGAGCTCACGAACAATGAGGGCGGCTTCGATTGTCTTTCCGATACCCACGTCGTCAGCAATCAGCAGCCGCACAACTTCCTGCTTGAGCGCCATCAGCAAAGGGACCAGCTGATAGGCGCGCGGCTCGACCGCAATGTTACCGAAGCTGCGGAATGGGCCAGCGCCTGTGCGCAGCTTAAGTTGAAGGGAATCACGCAGCAGTTGGCCGGCGGCGAAGTTGGATGCCTGCTCTGCCGTTGGCCAAGGAAAGGTTGCCGGCCCTACCGGGCCCGGCTCGATAGGCAAATAGATGAGGGCAGCGCCATCATCGGTGGCGCCGAGCGGACGAAGATGCAGCGTTTCGCCCGAGGACTGCGGGAGGACTATCCAATCGCGGCCACGGGCAGAGACCAGCGAGCCGGGTTGAAAAAAAGCTTGAACCGTCATGGTCAGGTGTTTCCAGTTCCAAAAAGGCCGGCATGAGTCTTGAAGACCTCCGGCCAAAGGTGGGTATCTCGGGTAAAGCGAATTACGTAGTAGCCCGCGGCTTCCAGGCATGCATTGATGGTCGCATCCCTTTCGGCCTGAGACTCGGCTTCATGATGCGGCCCGTCGATAAAAATTGTGGCTTTCCAGTCCTCGTAGAAGTAATCCGCTGAGGCCTGGCAACGCTCGATAGTGTGCTGCCCTTTGTCGGGTAGCCGATAGCCATGCTTGCGCATATAGGCCAACCAGACTTGCTCCAAAGCGCTGCCCGATACCCGTTCAAGCTCCCCCCGCTGTTCCTCGGCGGTGCGTCCGAAGCTCCCAGCCTCGCCTCGCGCGCGCGACAGCTGACAAAGGATATCGAGCACCTTTCCCTCATTGTCCGCGTCTTGCCGGTCGATATTCACGTGGTCTGGCTGGTTGTAGTAGGAAAGCAGGCAACGGTAGCAGCCCGCCTCACAGATGGGCCTACCATCGGCGTCGAACTCTTCTTCTAACTGCTCGCGGTTCCAAACGCCCGACTTCGGCTGTTGGAAGTGCATGATGGCGAGCGCTTCGCCTGCGACTCTGGCCAACGCATTTGGCTCGGTGGCTAGGCGGGTTAGCACACCCGCTCCACCTTCGGCAGACTCGTAGAACAATATGGAGCGACGCAAGTCAGCCTTGGGCAGGGGTTCGGCCATCAGCTCACTTTCTTCGAGTTGATAGACCGACTCGATGCCGCGCTTCAGCGCGTACTGCAACGTCGCCATCGTTTTGATATCAAGCTCTTCCGGCGGCCGGACGATAAGCACGTTGCGTCGGTCTTCCACGTAAGGAACAATTCGCTGCGGCGGTGTCTTGTCGGGCGGCGTTTCCGGCTCTCCGTCCCCGTTTTCGTCCACTCCTCCAACCCAATGTCCGGTTACTGGATTTATCCAGAAACCATTTGTGCTTTTTTCCTTACGACGTCGCCAGCCGAGGTTCATGCGCCAAACGGTCGCTGCCGGGCCGTACTGGAGCTCTAGCACAGGCGTGTCCCCGTCCTTCATGACTGCATGCATCACCTGCAAGCGTGCATCCTGTTCACCAAATTGGATAGTAGTTTGCATCTCGTAGCCCTGGCGGGTACGTTCCTCTTCGTTGGCGGTGATACGCTCAACACGTTTGGTCGAGACGTTCTCGATGCGGTACAGATTCTGCACTGCCACCGAATCGGCCAACGGGGCATTGCATGACACGCAGCGGTCGGCGTCGCGCTGGGTGCGGAAGTGGCCGTAGCCGCAGGCAGGGCAAATACGGGCCACCTCGGTACTGAGCTTGGCACCGACTGAAACCTGGTCCTCCGCACTAACCGAGAGCATGGCACGCACCACGCGGTACTGGCTTCCCTCGTGGTAGATGAGGCTATAGGGGCCAAACTCGGACAGGGCCAGGAAGCGAGGACGCGAGAGGAAGTTTTCCCGCCCAATCCTCCCTTTTCGCGCCGGGATGTAGGCCATCAAAGGCAGGCGCGGAAAATTGTAGCCCGGCAGAAACCCCTGGCTGGCGAGATAGCGGTAGGTGTAGAAGTCGGAGTTGGCCGAACCTGACTCCTGCAGCAACAGAGTCTGTTGACGGAATGCCTCATCATGCCGTTGCTTTGCATCTCGCCGGTCGCGTTCGCTAGCCGCCGGGTTGTTCATCACCCTCTGGTTGATTTCCATCTGCCGCTTAGTGGCTGCAAAGAGGTCACGCCAGCGGTCGAGTGCCCGGTCGAAGGATTGGAAGGCACGGCGGAAAACTTCATCGGCAAAGGTCGGCGTGTGCCAAGGGGCTTTCTCCTCGGTGAGCTCGTCCTTGAGCATGCCCAGGACGCGAAGTCCACGCTCATGCGCACGCTTTTGCGGGGCATCTGCATCCATTTGCTGCCGGTAGTCGTCGGTCAGCGGTGCAGCGGGGTCGTTCATGTCGAGAAGACCGCGCACGCTGTTGTCGAGCTTCTTGCCGGTTTCGGCGAGCCAGATGGCATGCAGATGGCTTTGGATGAGTTCGCGATTAGCCAAGTCGAGCGTGGGTGGGTTGACCTGACCATGAACCATTCGAACCGGATTGCGGAAGAAATACTGGTCGTGCGGCGACTGGGCGGCGCAATAAGTAATGACCAACGCCGGCTGCCCTGCGCGCCCTGCCCGGCCGCTGCGCTGTGCATAGTTCGCAGGCGTGGGCGGGACGTTGCGCATATATACGGTGTTGAGCGACGAGATATCGACGCCCAGTTCCATAGTCGGCGAGCAGAACAGCACCGGCAGCCATTCCAGCGGCTTGCCATTCGAGGCTTGCCAATCATCACGGTCCTTTTGAGTGAAGCGGAAGCGGGCCTCGCGCTCCAGCCGTTCGTCCTGCTCCACCTGGGCGGTGTGCTCGCGCGCTTCGAAGTCGAACATGCGATGCACGGGGTCGGCGAGCATGCCGGCGATATTAGCGTACAGACTGCGGAAGAAGACATTATCGTCCGCGCCCTTCTTGCTCTTGCCCTCGCCGAGCGTCCACAGCAGACCCGTGCCATTGAGCTGATAGCCAGTTATACCAAACTCGGTCTCTTCGGACACCACGAGCCCATAGGCCTTGGCTGCCTTCAGCAGCGCTTTGAGCACGCCCTCGCACTGCTCGTCCTTGAGCTTGGCAGCATGCAGATTGTCGCTTTCGTCAGCTTCGCGCCAATTGCTGGGACGCTTCAGCTCCCGACCGAGTTTGGAGCGGGCACTACCGGAAACGAGATACTCCACGTTTCTCCGGTCTTCGTCCCGAGGCTTGGCGCCAACGATGAACCAGTTTGAGGAAATGGGGACGTCGTCCTCGGAGAAGCCCCAGGGCTCACGCAAGTTGGCATAGCTTGAGGTCTTGAGACGGTCCAGTTCGCTGCGGTCGAGATAACGCGATGTAAGGCACAGGCCCTGACGCATTGCATCGAAGAGCATAACCAGGAGCCGTTTTCGGACTGCGGGCGAAGCCGCCTGCAGCACAATGGGTGCTTCCGACCATACCTCCGCGTCAGCGGCCAGGTCGTCGAGGTCCTGATATTCGATATGCACCAAGCCCAGCTGTTCGAGGTTGGGGTTATTGAACCGCCAACCACGGCGCAGGTCGAAATACACCCGATAGCCAAGAATGGCGCGCATGATGTCCTGCACGTGACGCCTCGCGTTACCCTTGATGTCGGGCTCCTGCATGTACTCGGCACGAACACCTGGGTCGTCGCGGTCGAAGCCGAGCCCTTTAAAGACAGCCTCGGCGACTTCACCTTCTGTCAGTCTGCCGCCTGCTTTCTGGACAGCTGCAAATAGCGCGGCGCGCTGCAGCAGTACCTGCAAGAAGTCATTGAAGTGCCCGACCTGAAGTGCAGCATCCTGACGGTTGTCGGTGAAGCCGAGCACCTTCTTGGCCTCCTCCTTGAGTTGGTCGTCTTCCTCGTAGAGGTAGCGTAGTGCAGACAGGGTCAGCATGGTTGTCGCCGAGCTTCGCCCCTCCCCCGACAAGCCGGTAAGCCGCAGGGATTCCTTGCCCGCAGTTAGATGCACAACACCGCAGCGCAGGCAGAAGCTGAAGTTGCCCGGGATATACCATCCGGTTGTGCCGTCGCTGGTATGGCGCCCTTCGGCATCGACCCGGACATGATGTGGTTGGCGCTTCTTGTAGTTCGAGCGCAGTTTCAGGTCGCCGTCTTTCTGAGGTTCCAGCCAAGTCTCCGGATAGCGGTCGAGCGTGTCGCTCCAGACGCCCGTGGTATCCGGCATGAAGTAGCCGTTCTTGACGTCTTCATCGTCGTGGCTGCGCTCTTCGATGTTGCGCGGGTTGAACACCCGGCCGCTTGAGCTGTTCTCGTCCCAGACCGGAACGTATTCTTGTCCGCATTCGCGGCAGAAGTGCAGCGCGAAAAGCCGACGGGCACGGTCGCCCGGGACGAACTGACTGCCTTCGAGCGTGAGGTAACGCTGCCCTGCGGGTTCAAGGGTGCCGTACACCTTGCTGCCACCAGAGATGAACTGGTGCAGCTTGAAGGCGAAGAGACTGCGGCCTCCCTCGGAGGCCGGTTTATCGGTCGTGCGGTAGGCGAGCAATAGGAAGTCTGCCAAGACTGTCTTAGCATGGTCGATACCAACTCCTGCATCCGCAGCCAATTGTTCGGCAGCTGCGTCGAGAGTAATGGGGCGAGCACGACGCCATCTGCCCTCGTCACGGGTGAGTCCTAGGGTCAATTCCACCCAGACTGCAAGTGGGTGTTGGGCGAGCTCCGTGTATCTGGTGGATTCCGGCACCCCAGCACAGATGGCCTCTGCAAGTTGATGACGAATGTGTTCGACCAGGAGATGTTCGGGCGTGACACGCTGCAGGGTTTCGGTGATTACACTTGCGGCCGTGATACGGGTGCCAAAGAGGCGGCTGGCTACCTCGGCCACCTTTCCGTTCTTGGCCTGCTCGGTGCCTTCGGTGGCCATCGTGGCAGAAGTCCCAATGCATTGGAGGCTATCGGACAGCGCCTCACGCACCCGGCGAACGAGGAGCGCAACGTCGGCTCCTTGTCGGCCACGGTAAGTGTGGAGCTCGTCCAACACCAGGAATTTCAGCCCTTTGGCGTTGCGAATGACCGCCTTGTCCTTGTCGTCCTGCCGAGTCATGAGCAGTTCGAGCATCATAAAGTTGGTAAGCAGGATGTCAGGCGGATTTGCTGCCAGGCGTTGGCGCTCTTCGTTGCTCTCTTGGCCGGTGTAACGGCCGTAGGTTACTGGTGAATGGTCGCCGTAGTCCCCCAGGAATTTGCCAAGTTCCTCAAGTTGACTGTTGGCAAGCGCGTTCATCGGATAGATAACGATGGCCCGCGTGCGCGGAGTAGGGTCGGCTGCCTTGGCCTTAAGGATGGCATCGACGACCGGGATGAAATAGGCCAGCGACTTGCCGGAACCCGTGCCGGTGGTCAGGACGTAGCTCTCGCCGCTCTGTGCGAATCCAATAGCCTCTTCCTGGTGTTTGAAGAGGGTTAGGGACACGCCTGTGCTGGAAGCCGACTTGGCGGCACGGAAGATACGCCCGCACTCCGGGTGGAGTGCGCCCGCAGCGACCAGCGCCTCGACCGTACCACCCGTCTTGAAGTTAGGATTTACCTGGACGAGCGGCGCAGGCCAGTAACGTCCCGAATTGTAGGCCTCGTCCACAAAGCGCTTGATGTCCTCGGCGCGGATACGGGTAAAACTACGGGTGAATGCCGCATAGTCAGATACAAGCTTTTCCCGGAACTCGAAGACATCCATGCTTCACTCCACTTCAGTCTGGTGTCGGCGTTATGCCTTGTACCGACGCCCATCCATGTTTATCGTAATGTTTCCTAATTTTAACGGATTACCGCGCAGTCGACGCCTTAAAATGACCTGTTTTGGACCAGTTAACGGAGGTTCCAGCTACAAAGTAACAAGGTTGTCAAGATGCTCGAGGTCAACAAGGCAACCTTGCATTCGCAGCATCTTCCTCTATCTGGGGGGAGTTGCAAACGGCGGCGCTCCGCCTGAAATGCTCGAGGGAAAGCACACCAAGTGAGTTCCATGAAAACTCACAAAAACGGTGTGGCGAAACTCTGATGCTTTCGCTAGCTGCAAATTCTATGTTGCCTGCTGCGTAATCTACAGACCTCAATACGCGAACTATCGACAACCTGCGGTGCCCTGCTATTGTCCATACGGGTATAGCAGCCCCATTTACGTCAGACCGCCCATCTCCTTGGACTATCGCTTATGCGGTCCGGGTAGGGACCGAGGTAAGCAAGGCTCGGATTGAAGAATCGTGCGCGCCGGGAACGGAATTGAGACACTACACGCTTAGACGTGACAATTTACTAGCTTAACGGGAGTTCAGAGGAAGCACCGACGCCTATCAGCTTGGCATTAACGACTGCGATACCAGGTATGGCCAGATGTCCCATCCGAACCAGGGGCACTTCGTAACTCGAACTGCTCGGATTTCTTTAGGACCTGCCGCCATGTCCTGCAGCCATACCTGCTGGGTATCTAGTCTGGGTATTCCTTCGAAATTAACCTTATTGCAACGTCAAGGGGAGCCCAGCCGCCTACTTGGCACGCCGTCTCTGCTCGATGCAAGCATTCGACAATGGTACTCCGCGACCAGCACACTGAGCCGTCAGGATTGATGCCGTGGACGAATGCATCTTCGAATGCTTTCGAGGCCAAGTATGAGTACACCACCGCCTGCGACTCAGTTAAGCTCATGGCCCACGTCGTCAGAACTATGCAGTGGCCGTCAATCTGCTTGTAGCAGCTATCGAGATGGTTGGATGCAGCGCTACAGCCGCTGTCATTGGATATATCGAAACGCTCGATGAGGTGGTGGACCAGGTCATTACGCAAAGCGACCAGCTCGGCCAGTCCCACCTTCGTTTGCTCGTAGCGCTGAGGTGGCATGCAGATACTGAAGCGAATGCTAGCCCAGGCGGCATCAGGAGATTTATCGCCATTGCTGGCTCCGCTTGCGTCAGCCTCACCCGTTGACGGCGCCTCAGACGTCAAGTGGCTGGCAGTAAACCTGCGCACCAGGTGCCTAAACTTTTATCGCTCGCGCCCGCTATCTGTCGAGCTCGAACGGCCGACAGTTCTTCAATTGGGCCTTCGAGTGCCGTCCTCGCAACTAAAGCCTTCAACAAGCGCTCGTATTGCTGCAGGCGTAGCATGCAACGGCCCAGCTTACGCTGGACCTCATGCTGCAGGGCTTCTAAACCTGCGTCTCTGCCGGCGGTGTGTCGAGTCGACTCGCGCACTAGAGTCACTTTTTCCCGATGCTCTTATATGCGCCGAATGCTGCACCGGCGGTCGCGCCAGTGACGGTACTGATAACCGGAATCGGAATCATCGAAGCCAATACCCCACCAACAACCGCACCCGCTGCGGCGTCTTGAACTAGCTTAGACTGCAGAGCGCTCTTGCCCAGTTGACCGAGCTCCGACGCAGCGGCACCTGCAACCTCCCTCGCCTTTGCAGCAGCAATTTTCGCGTCTTCGAAGTCAACTTTACCGTCGCCATTCAAATCGCCCACCAACACGCCAACCGCGCCAAAGGCGTTCCCTGCGGAATCGGCCGCGGCGCCAAGAGCTGCTCCTGCGCTCTTCACGCCTGAAGAGGCTGCGTTACCAGCGACTGCGGCACCCTGCTTAACCGCTTCCAAAGATTTCGCGCTGCTTTCCAAAACCGCATCGCCGGCCTTGGATGCGAATTCCGACGTCGCTTGGACCGCGTCACCTAGACCTCCCCCGCAGACGTTCCGAATTTGAACGCAGCATTACCCGCCTTTTTTGCCGAGTCCTTGGCTGCAGCAAGAGACGCATTGGCAGCCGTAGAAGCAACATCAGCAGCAGACGCAACCGCTTCGCCCATGCTTTTCACGAACTCTGAAAAAGTGCTTTTCATAAATTCCAATCTAGGTGAAGAATTAGGCAAATCTATGTGTATTGTTGCAAGTCTAATCGCCGGGAGAAGTAATGTCCATTAAGCAATTCTTGCTCGCCCTTTGAGGAACTCGAACTCTTCTATAGACACATCGAACGTGCTCGTTATAGGAGCACGATTTGACAAGGAAAAACCGATGACCTGGAAAACGACAACTTTCGAGCGCCAGAAACTCTTTGATGAGGTCTGGTCTACGCCAATATCGAAGTTGGCCAAAGAGTACGAGCTATCAGACGTCGGCCTTCGAAAAATTTGCGTAACTCTGGACATACCCCTGCCACCCAGAGGTTATTGGCAGAAGCTCGCTGCCGGAAAGACCATCCCGAAGCCGCCTCTGAGAGAGACCACTGTTGCGACTTCGTATACGCGCGCGACGTATATAGCTCATGTGGACCAAGTATTAGAAGAACGCATTGTGCATGCTAGAGACGAGCTGTGTATCAACGTGGAGGAGGATACCAACGTCTACTTCCCTCCCGCTGACTCGACGTCATTTTCCAAGGAAGCGAAGATGGTTGGGCGCGCGATGAAAGGCACGAAGGTAGTTGCCGGCGCGCTTAGTATAAGCGGCGTGACTTGGACTGATGTCTCGGTCTCCCCTGATTTGAAAGAGCGTGCGCTTCTGCTAGTTGATAGATTTGCACATGAGCTTGAAGCTTTGGGGGCAAAATTTGAGAACTCTTGCCCGCCTTCGCCTCCATTGCGCCGCGGCGCTCGCCGCGCATCTGGTAGCAATCGGAACTGTTTTGTCTTGCATGGTCAACGCTTTTTCCTTCAGATACGCGAACGCATTGTCCAAGAGCTGGTTCCCCCGCCGCCACTAAAACCTCAGAAAACGCCGCGTACGGGAATCCAACCCCCGTGGGAGTATCGTCCGCCAGAGTATCGCTATATCCCGACCGGGAAGGTCTATGCATCTATCGTTGACGCGGCAACATATTATGAAAGCTGCAAACTCGAAGACACTGCTCGCGGAAATATTGAGACAAAAGTGAAAAAAGCCGTTTGCTCAGTTGGGGACACCGCCATTCGTCGCAACGTCGAGAGTGCGTTGCGAGAGGAGCGCGCACTCATCCGCCGAAAGAAAGCCCAAGATTGGGAAGTTGCTAAGAAGAACAAAGAAGCATTGTTAGCGCAGCTCGCGGCGTTCGAGAAACTGTCGAAGGACTTGGACCGTGCTCGGTCACTTCGTCGTTTCATTGATGAGATTGCCACGAGCAAAGGGGCGCCAGCGGAACTCGTCCGCGCTTTGGAGTTGATGGCACTAATGGCAGACTGGCTTGACCCGCTCGTAAAAGCACCTTGGCCCGAAGTTGACGCTGTAGCGGAAAATAATCCATTCGGAAGCGGTTGGTAATGTCGAGAATATACTGCTCGGTACCTCAGACTATCCCGAAATCAAGTACTCCCCGCGAGTCACTGGTGCGCTTGCGACACAAGCGCATTATATGCTCGGAAAATCGCTTTCAGAGCCCAATGAACAGCAGTCGGCTCAGTTGTTTGAGGAGCTTCTGTGGTTCACCGACTCCTGCACTTCTTCGAAGAGCTAGCGATATGGGATGCTGATTCAGTGTAGGTCCTGCCATGCTCGAGTCCGCCAATGGCCGCAAGCTCGCCGCGTTGATGCCGCAGGACCGCGTCGTGCCTGAAAGTGGTGGACCGTTTGCGAAGGTGGGAGGAAGTCCGATAATTCCCTGGAACGCCTCATGCTGGCGTTGAAGGTCTCCTTGCGGCTTCGCCGGCGGCGCCGTTGACATTTCCATTTATTGCGAGGTACCACCTCTTACTGACTTCCGGCTTTGTACAGCTATACACTCCTGCCCAGCTTGATGGTAGCCGCGTTGACACTCCCATCCGTTGCCAAAGTAGTCGAGCTTGCCGTTCTTCGGCACTTCGACAGCCAAGCACTCCTGTCCAGCCTGACGGTAACCCCGTCGACACTCCCATCCGTTGCCAAAGTAGTCCAGCTTGCCGTTCTTTGGCACTTCGACAGCTAAGCACTCTTGCCCAGCCTGACGGTAACCCCGTCGACACTCCCATCCGTTGCCGAAGTAGTCCAGCTTGCCATTCTTTGGCAATTCAACAGCCAAGCACTCATGCCCAGCCTGACGGTAACCCCCTTGACACTCCCATCCGTTTCCCAGGTAATTTACCTTGCTATGAAGCGGGTTACCAAGGTTGCTCTGACGCCGCCGTTTTGCGGTTCTCGATGAGGTAGCAGCAGTTGTGCCACCTCTTTCGTATGCGTTGTCTGCTTTGCTAGTTGGGATTGATGGCGAATTTGGGGTAGTCGTCTCTAGTGATGTAGAACTTGAATACTCGTCAGACGGGCGTGACTTCGTACCGGGAGCCCCTGTGTACGGATTCACGTTCCCGACGGTACTCCAGTTGTTGGAAAAATTGCCGTCAGGTGCTGAACGCATGTGGGGTTGGACATAGGTGCCGTTACTTCTGTAGTACCCACGAACCGGAACATCGCCACCTCCCTTAGAACCATACCCGAAGGCCAGGGCAGGCAAAAGTAGCAAGAAGCTAAAGAAGATGAAGAGAAAATTTTGCTGTCGTAACATCGGGCGGAAGGTAGGTGCCGGT
This sequence comes from Massilia sp., assembly GCA_039649125.1. Classification (GTDB taxonomy): domain Bacteria; phylum Pseudomonadota; class Gammaproteobacteria; order Burkholderiales; family Burkholderiaceae_D; genus Telluria. Next base: position 14,904 of record JBBWZO010000354.1, read on the forward strand.
AGCGACGACATTAGCAATCGATTCGGCTGTCTGAACGAGTACTCAAGGACGATATACGGAAGAGGTTAAGTTTGCAACTATTGATGAGAAGGGACTAACGGTGGAGGGTAGCATGACGATAGCTTGGTTGGCGAACTAGCCAAGCGGCTACAGCGAAAGGCTACTACGAGCCGGTATAGCTTACGACAACCTAGCAGTGCTGCTAGGTTGTCCCATAGTCAGGTCGCAACGTGGAAGTACCTAGATATCCAGGAGCTAGCAAAGATGCTTGGACAGAGCCCGTGGACCATACAGCGAAACTTGGCTCACTGGCCGAACTTAGAGTCGTAAAAGCTAACTGAAATACTAGCTAGTGCGTGAGCAAGAATCAGCGTGGCTTCGCCGAACTCCTTGAAATTTCCCCAGGAATTGGCTGTGGAAAATTGTGCAACAGCCTGTTGCACAATCTGAATGGCAATCGGAACTTACAGCTCAGCCACAGGTAACCAGACGGTACGACTTTTGCCTTTGCTACGCGCTACCAAGATTTAAGCTGTAGCGGCCCATAGAAAGCTGGTGTCCGCCCGTATAGCAGCAGACCTGGAACTAGTGCGCTCGCTTGTGTAGTATCGGTAGAGCACCTGCCCAACATCGTCGAAGTATGAGCTTTCGTACACCGCCCGTATGACCGCGACGTTAATTTCGTCACGCGTCCAATCAGCTGCAGCCGCAGCTGCCCGGAACGTTTCAACGTCCGCCGTGCCATCTGAAAAATTGAATTGACACGTTACGAGTGGAAGGTTGGCTAAGGTTCGCATTCTTGTGCTCCTAGACTGGTTTAAAGTCAGTCTAGCAAGCAAATTTATATTGTTTTGCAGGTTTTTCCCGGTAGCACATCAGTTGCGGCCACACCTAACTCGACGACGTCGCGGCGTCGGCCAGGTGCCTACCGAGAAGAGCTCAAGGAGCCTTCAGATGCGGTGAACTCGTTACGCCGGCTTATCGAAAATCTGACGGAGATAAGCAACGAAAGTTGGGTCGCTGCAGTTTGTCTTCTCCGGGTTGTCAGATATCTTGCACACTGGCTGCCCGTTGCACCGCACGAGCTTCATCACGATGCTAAGCGTAGGAATACCCATGTCATTCGTCAGGTTCGTCCCGATGCCAAAGCCGGTCATCGTTCTGTCGACAAAGTGGTCGTATAGCTCGAAAGCTTTATCTACGTTCAGTCCGTCCGAGAACACAAGCCGCTTAGTGTGAGCGTCGATTTTCAGCTTGGCGTAATGCGCTAACGCCTTCTCGCCCCAGACCACAGGGTCACCGCTGTCGTGACGAAGAGAGTCGAACAGCTTCGCGAAATAGAGGTCGAAGTCGCTTAGGAAAGCGTCCATACCGACCATGTCGGTCAGGGCAGTGCCAAGGTCACCGCGGTACTCATCGACCCACGCCTGCAGCGCAGCCCTTTGGAAGTTGCGAAGCCTTACTGTCTCCTGCGCCTGGAACAAACCAAACCACTCGTGTGCATGCGTCCCAATCGGGACCAGGTTGTATTTGCGGGCGAGGTAAACGTTCGACGTCCCCTTGAAGTGTTCTGGGAGTTCTTTAGCCAGCGTCTCCACGACAGTGCTTTGCATTCTGGCCGAGAAACGGCGACGAAGTCCGAAATCAAAGAACTCGAACGGGTGCGCACGGTTGGTCGCTACTTGCTTCACACGCGCCTTGATAAGGTCAATCTTCTGAAGCAGGCGAGTAATCCCCTCTTCTCTCACCAACGCGCTGTCAAACCGCCGGAAGTAAAGCTCATTGACTATCTGCAGCACGAAAATTTCGAACGGCATTGTGTGCACCATTGGCCCGACCGCGTGAACGCGAAGATGCTCGCCCTCGGTGCTCACAGTGATGAACTTCCGCTGGAGGTGGAACAGTGAAAGGAAGTCTACGAAGTCCGGCTTGATAAAGCGGAGGCCGCGTAAGTAGTCCAGCTCATCCTCGCTGAACCGAAGCGTACACAGGTGGTCTAACTGACGATTAAGTTCATCCGCAATCTCTGACAGCGGGTACTGCGGCTTGTTACGACAGGTGAACTCGTACTCCGCGTGTGCAGCAGGATGGCTGTGAAGGAGCGCCTGCCACATCGTGAATTTATAGAGGTCGTTCTCGAGAAGGGACGAAACGACGGGAACAAAGGTAGGACTGTTCATGAACAAACTCTCTTTCGGGTACCGTTAGCGCAGTTGAACAGTCGTGGAGACAGAGGCTCTAACTGCGCGCATATTCCCTGCTCCACCGCCGTCTTCCGCCATACCTCGGGATTTTGGTGAACAGTTCCATCTTAGATAAAAATATTCGTGGGCCATGGTCCCGATCGGCACCAGGTTGTGCTTGCGCGCCAGGTAGACGTTCGAGGTGCCCTTGAAGAACTGCGGCAGCTCGCGCGCCAGCGTCGAGACGACTTCGTCCTGCCACTCGCCCGAGAAGCGGCGGCGCACGCCGAAGTCGAAGAACTCGAAGGGGTTGGCGCGTTTCGGTTCCTTGTCGAATGCGCGGAACTGCGCGATCTTCAGCGCCAGGCGCTCCCTGGCCACCTCCAGCGCCTTTTGCTGGTCGAAGCGGCGGAAGTACAGTTCGTTGACGATGTAGAGCACGTAGATCTCGAAACCCATCACGTGCACGACCGGACCGCAGGCGCGGATGCGCAGGTGCGGCCCGTCGGTTTCCACCGTGATGAACTTGCGCTGGAAGCGGAACACGGTCAGGAAGTCGGCGAAATCGCTTTTGATGAAACGCAGGCTGCGCAGGTACTCGACTTCTTCGTCGGTGAACAGCATCTCGCACAGGTGGTCGAGTTCGCGCTCGACTTCTTCCTTCAGCTCGGCCAGCGGATAGGCAGGCTCGTTACGGCAGCGGAATTCGTATTCGCCATGGGCATTCGGATGGCGGTGCAGCAGCGCCTGCCACATCGTGAACTTGTAGAGGTCGGTTTCGAGCAGGCTGCGGACGATGGGCTTCATGCGTATTCTCCCTGGCCTCAGGCCTTTTTGCGCTGCCGCTTTTTCGGCGCCAGCATGGTGCCGGTGCAGCCGGGCGTACCGCAGCGGCAGGCAAACAGTTTTTTCAGCGCCGGTGTATGGCGCTCGTCGTAGATGAGCGCGTAGTTGTAGTTCAGTTCCTCGCCGGCTTCGATCGGATGCAGCGCGTGGATGTAGACCCGGCCGTCCTCCTCGTAGGCTTCGCAGTTGGGCGAGCAGGCATGGTTGATCCAGCGCGCCTCGTTGCCGCGCCGGCCGCCGTCGATCACGCGCCCGTCGTGCAGGCTGAAATAGAAGGTATGGTTGATGGGGCCGCCACGCTCAAGCGCGCGCTGGGTCGCTTCGTCCCAGCTGATGCGCTCGCCCCGGTATTCGATGATGCGCTCGCCGGGTTCGATGTGGCGCCGGGCGAAGACACCGTTGCCGTGGATCAGGGACTGCTTCACTTCGTAGGCCGGGTCGGCCTTGGCTGCTGGTTTGGTTGGCATGTATGGGTTCGGGTAACGGACGGGCGCAGTGCGCCAATTAAATCGTTACCATTATTATAGGTTTTTCCGGCTTTGCGCCGCACCTGAGCCACTGCTTCCTTGAATTGAAGCCCCCAAGGCGGAAAGCTCCGCAGTATTGCGACTGCCGGAAGCCTTGCGTACTAGCAACTTCAATTCTATCGATTCCAATGTGATTCTTTCGTGAAACATTTTGTGTTTTACCTAAGGAGTCGTATATGACTATAGCTAAAGGATTGGCAGTTCTCATCGCAGTCGTCGCTATGCATTCGCCGTGCGTACTGGCAAAAGACGTCGTCAAGAAGCACGAGCTTACTGGACAATACTACCTGAACGGCGTCGCCAACGTTGGTTCCAAACTTGTATTGGCACCGTCCGGCAAATTCCAGTGGGCGCTGATGTATGAAAATTCGGACCGATACGCTCAAGGCGGGTGGAAACAAACGGGACAACAGATCGTGTTGACTGCAAGCACCCAGGCCTCGTTACGCTTCCGCTTGGAAGAGAGGTCGCCGAGCCGCTTGCCGAAAGCAGGCATCTGGGTAATCCCGACTGGCGTACCCATGATGGGGCCGGTCGGAAATGTCGAGGTACAGTTCAAGGCAAAGTCAGGGAAGACTGCCTCAGCTGTGAGCGCTGATAACGGCGATGCGATCGTTACCATGCCAGCGAGCGAAAAGTGGGTGCGTGCTGGCTTACGACGCGCGCGCACCACCGATGATTGGCAATGGTTTGACCTGCACCCTGCATCTGCGGAAACACGTATCGCCCTGTTCGCGATAACGAACCCGGAGGCAATCTCACCTCCCGCGTTCACGACCCTGAAACTACGTCAGCAGGCCAACGGACTCGTCGTCGACGACGTGGACATGCGCCTCGGGGGCGTCTACAGCAAGTAATTTCTCATGCAAAGTAGCGCGGCCAGGCAAGTGATCGACTTATCCCGCCGCATGCACCAGCGCGTCGATATCGAGCTTTTTCATCTTCAGCAGCGCCTCCATCACGCGGTCGGTACGCGCCGGGTCGGGGCCGGTGAGCAGGCTGTCCAGCTGGCGCGGGACGATCTGCCACGAGACGCCGTAACGGTCCTTCAGCCAGCCGCACTGGCGGGCCAGCTCGTCACCGCCAGCGCCCAGCCGGTCCCAGTAGAAGTCGATCTCTTCCTGGGTGTCGCACCTGACCTGGAAGGAAATCGCCTCGCTGAACTGGAAGGCCGGGCCGCCATTCAGGGCCGTGAAGGGCTGGCCGTCGAGCTCGAAAGCCACGGACATGACGGTGCCCGGCGCCATAGCGTGGATGTCGCGCCCGGCCTGGCCGTAGCGCGAAATGGCGCTGATGCGCGCATTCGGGAAGGTGCCTACGTAGTAGTTGGCCGCCTCCTCGGCCTGGCTGTCGAACCACAGGCAGGGGTTGATTCTGGTCAGGCTGGGCATGGTCGCTCCGTGTCGAAAGGGTTCGGTTCCGGTTCGACCATGCCGGCGCCGCTCAGTTGCCGAGGTCTTCTTCGCGGAACTCGATACCCGTAGACGGCACTGTGTCACGCGTGGCTTCCTGCTTGCGCAGCTCGACGCGGCGGATCTTGCCCGAGATGGTCTTCGGCAGTTCGCGGAATTCGATGCGGCGGATCCGTTTATACGGCGCCAGGCGCTCGCGCGCGAAGGCAAAGATCTCGCGTGCCAGCTCGCCGCTCGGCTCGACACCCTGGCGCAGCGTGATGAAGGCTTTCGGCACCGACAGGCGCAGCGGGTCCGGACTCGGGACGATCGCGGCCTCCAGCACCATCTCGTGCTCGACCAGCACGCTTTCCAGCTCGAAGGGGCTGATGCGGTAATCGGAGGACTTGAACACGTCGTCGTTGCGGCCGACATAGAAATAATAGCCGTCCTCGTCCACCGTCGCGGTGTCGCCGGTGTGGTAGTAGCCGGCGCGCATGACGTCCGCCGTCTTCGCCTCGTCGCCTTCGTAGCACATCATCAGGCCGAGCGGACGCGGGTGGAGCTTCACCGAGATTTCGCCCTCCTGCGCCGGCTGGTCGTCGATATCGAGCAATGCGATGTGGTAGCCCGGCAGCGGACGGCCCATCGAACCCGGTTTTACGAGCTGCCCGGGCGGATTGCCGATCTGGGCCGTGGTTTCGGACTGGCCGAAGCCGTCGCGGATGCGGATGCCCCAGGCCCGCTCGACCTGCCCGATCACCTCCGGATTGAGCGGCTCGCCGGCGCCGACCAGTTCGCGCAGCGGCGGCTTCCACTGCGTCAGGTCTTCCTTGATCAGCATGCGCCAGACGGTCGGCGGCGCGCACAGCGAGGTCACGCCGCAGCGCTGCACGGTTTCCAGCGCGGCTTTCGCGCTGAAGCGTTCGTAGTTGTAGACGAACACGGTCGCGCCCGCGTTCCAGGGCGCGAAGAAGCAGCTCCAGGCGTGCTTGGCCCAGCCCGGCGAGCTGATGTTCCAGTGCACGTCCCCGCGCTGCAGGCCGATCCAGTACATGGTCGACAGGTGGCCGACCGGATAGCTTTGCTGGCTGTGCAGCACCAGCTTCGGCTGTGCCGTCGTGCCCGAGGTGAAGTACAGCAGCAGCGGGTCGGTGGCGCGGGTCTCACCCTTGGGGGTGAACACGCTCAGCACGCGGCGGCAGTCGTCGAAGCCGTGCCAGCCGTCGAGCTTGCCACCGACGGCGATACGCGTGAAGTTGCCGTGCACCCCCTCGAACTTGTGCGCCTCGGACACCTGCGCGATCACGTGGCGCACGCGGCCCCGGTCCATACGGTCCTGCAGGTCGGCGGTGGACACCAGCATCGTGGTCGGCACCAGCACGGCGCCGAGCTTGATCCCGGCCAGCATGATCTCCCACAGCTCGACCCGGTTCGGCAGCATCAGCAGCACCCGGTCGCCCCGTTCGACGCCGCATTGCTGCAGGTACTGCGCGACCTGGTTCGAGCGCGCCGCCATGTCGGCGAACGAGATCTTCTGTTCGCTGCCATCCTCTTCCACCACCCACAGCGCCGGGGCGTGGTTGTCCTTCGCTTCCACGTCGAAGAAATCGATGCCCCAGTTAAAGGCGTCGAGCTGGGGCGCCTGGTAGCCGCGGTAGGCCGTGTCGTAGTCGAGGCGGTGCTGTTGCAGGAAGTCGCGCGCCTGCGCGAAACGCTGGTAAGGGGTCATCATGTCTCCTGTACGCTGTGATGGATCGGCCGGGTGGGCCCGGCCTTGCATTGTCTGTTTGCGTACATTGTGCCACGGCTCGGACGAGCGAGGCGTTACGACCATGCGGTGTAACGCGCGCCTGCGCCCGAAAGATGCTGCCTTATCAGCCGCGCCGGGCCGGGTTCGGGCGGCGCAGGGGCACGGCGAACTCGCCCTCGGGCTGCATCATGTCGATCACGCGGCAGTCGCCGCACATGCGCAGGCGGTCGAGGTTGCCGGCGAAGGCGCTGTGCTGCGACAGGCGCGACAGCATGTTCTCGATCATGTGCACGGTGCCGAAGGGCTTGCTGCAGCGGATGCAGTGGAAAGGCTGGGACTCGTTGAGCACCACGGTCTGCTTGCGGACCTCGCCGAAGACCATGCGCGGCACCAGCGTGATCGCGTTTTCCGGGCAGGTGTTGGCGCACAGGCCGCACTGCACGCAGTTCTGCTCGACGAAGCGCAACTGCGGCGCGGTCGGCGTGTCCATGATGGCCGACGAGGGGCAGGCGCCGACGCAGGCCATGCACAGGCTGCAGGACTGCTTGTTGACCGCGATCGCCCCGAACGGCGCGCCCGGAGGCAGCGCCACTTCCTGCTGCGGCTGCGGCGCGTGGCGCAGCAGGTGGTCGAGCGCGTAGTCGAGCGTATTGCGTTTGTCCGCGGCGAGATTGAAACCGGCCATCTCGCCCGGCGCCTCGCCGCGCGGGGCGTGCCCGAGGGCGACGCCGAGCTCTTCCGGCGCATTCACCCGCAGCAGCTGGAAATGGGGGCCGGTGTAGCCAAGCCCTTCGAGCACGGTTTCGGCGATGCGCATCTGGGTGTCGAGCGCTGCCGCGTACTGCGGCGCTTCGGCGCCCGTGGTCAGCACCGTGATGCCGCTGGCGCCATAAGCAACCGCAGAGAGCCAGACGTCGATGCCGGTCGAGGCCGTATGGTGCAGGGCCATCGGGATCACGCGCCCGGGTATGCCGGAAGCTGCGCCCGCCCCTGCATCGGCGCCGACCGCTTCGATCAGCGGCGCGCCGCCTTCGCTGTGGAACAGCAGCACCGGGTCCTGGCCGCCGGCGTCCCGGTAGGCGCGCAGCGCCGCCTTGATGCGGCTGCCGGTGTGCGCGGCCGTCGGGAACGCATAGCCGAGCGCGCCCGACGGGCAGACGGTGGTGCAGGCGCCGCAGCCGGCGCACAGGTAGGGATTGACCTTGATGCGGTCGCCGGCGCTGGAGATGGCCTTGGCCGAGCAGATCTCGACGCAGGCCGTGCAGCCGGTGAGTCCGTTGCGGCTGTGGGCGCAGAGGCGTTCCTTGTAGGCGAAATACTTCGGCTTTTCGAAGTCGCCAACCATCTCCACCAGTTCGGCGACAGCGGCGCGGCGCGCGGCGTCGTCAAAGCCCGGTGCGTAGTAGCCGTGCGGCGGCTGGTGGCTGGCGATGAGCGGGCTCGGGCAGAGGTCAAGGACGAGGTCGAACTTGCCCTGCCCCGCCGGCTGGCCCGGCGTCTGCCAGCGCGCCTCGAAGGCGCCCAGCCAGCCGGCCACGGCGACTGTGCGCGCATTGAACACCGGATAGGGACGCGCGCCGACGTCGACGTTGTCCAGCAGGAGCAGCGTCACCGGCAACGCGGTCGCCAGATGGTCGGCCCAGGACAGGGCCTGGGCCGCGCTGCCGACGACGAGGGTATGCCCGCCGGAGCGGTAGGTGACCGAGGAAGCGGCCTCGATCGGCGCGATAGCTTCGGCCGCCAGGATGGCGGCGGTCTTGGCGAGGGCATTGCGGCGTTCCTGCAGCGGATCGCCTGCCTGCCCTTCTGGAAATCGGATGTTCATGCTCTACCTTGGGACAAATACGGTTTGGACGGCTCGACGGACCGTCGTCATGCGGCGCCTGCTACGTGGCTTCCCCGTGCAAGGATGGCTCGTGCGCGACGCCCGCATGCGCGGCTTCGTTGGGTGGGACTTGCTGGTGGACTTGTTCGCGGGCTGGCTGCTGGCCCCCCTCTTCGTGCGGGAGTGGCGCAGCCGGCGCCGCTCCGGCCTCGGTCGGTTCGCACGCGGCATTGTCCAGCGCGGTCTCGCCAGGCCGCGCCGTCTCCCCCTCAGTGTCCTCCTGTTTCGCGCCGGCCGCCACGCGTGCGTCAGGAGTCGGCTCGTCCTCGACCATCCGGCGCAGCGCGCTGCGCGCATGGTCGAAGGAAGCGAGCATGGCAGCCGACACCGGGCTCGGCTTGTTGTAGTCGTCCATGTACATGTCCAGCCGGTCCAGCACATTGAAATGCGGATCTGCGAACAGTTTTTTCAGCGCCAGGCGCTGCACGGATTTGTCGACGCCGGGTGTGACAAAGGCCGAGAAATCGGAATCCGAGGTCAATCGGGCGACGTCCTCGAGCGTCGGCAACGGGCGTGCAGGCGCCGCGCCGTCCTGCGCCGCGGCAGGCGTAGCCCCTCCTGCTGCCGCTCCCGCGGATGTCGCGGCTGGCGTGCCGGCGCGCGAGGCCGGTGCCGCGGGTGACGGAGTCGTGACGGAGGGCGCCGCTGGCACCGCAGCCGCAGGGCGCGACGGTGCCTCGGCAGTCGCCTCGCCGCCGCTCGCCTTCACGCGCGCCCAGCGGCGCAGGAATCCTTCTTCGGGCATGGCCGCTCCTTAGCCGTGCTGGCGCCCGCGGCGCGGACGCGGCGTGTAGTGCTCGCGCAGGTAGCCGGCCACCCAGGCGTAGATGTCGGCCGGCATGGTGACGCCGTCGGCCGCTTCGCCCGAATCGAACATGCGCGTGCCCTCCACGTAGCTGACCGAGGCGCGCACCGGCATCGCGCGGCCGTCGATCATGCGCCACAGGACGAACACCTTCGATTCCGGCGCCATGCAGTTCTCGTAATAACCCTCGTTCTCGTCGGTATACAGCTCGAGCTCCAGCCCGGAAACCAGATAGTAGTCACGCTCGGGACTTTCGCTGAGCACCTGCAGCGGCGGCAGGTTGCCGCGGTCGGGCACGACGCCGACGGCGGCCCAGGCTTCATCTGCCCAAGGGTGTTGTACCGCGCGGCGCTGCATGATCACCGCGATCGGCATGCTGGACATCTTCATTCTTTTTTCGATTCCGCGATGCTCTTGTCGTTCCCGGGCGACGCGCCGGCAGGCACCGATTTCGTCGGCGTCTTCTTGACGTCGGGACTCGGGGCGGCGGTACCGTGCTTCTCGCTCTTGATCGGCACGTTCGCCGACTGCAGCGCCTGCGGGCTGCGCGGCGCGGCGCCACCGCCCGGCGAGGCGGCGGACCGGCCGGCCGGCGTGCCGGTGATCGTATTCGCGGACACCCCGGTCACGCCCGGCGCCACGCCCGGCATCGGCTTGCCGGTGATGGCCACGCCGGTGGTCTGCACCGCCTGCGGCACGGCGCCGGAAGCCGGCACGACAGGTGCCGCATTGGCGGCATTCGGCGCCGGCGAGCCTGCCGATGGGGCGCCAGTGGGGGCGCCCGTGGCGCCCGGCGGGGTGCCGGGAGCAGGAGCGGCCGCGATGGCGACCGGCGCATGGGTGGTCCAGCCCTGCGACGCGGCGCGCCCGCGCCAGCGCGCGCTGATCGCGTCCATGGACTTGGCGAGTGATTCTTTCGACCTGGCCGCTTCGGCATCGGCCGCGGCTTTCTTCGCCGCCGCAACCTGCAGCTGGGCCGGGGTCGGCGCAGGCAGGGCGGCCAGCGCCAGCGAGCTGGAAGCCAAACCGGCGACGGCCAGCATGTGGAGGAGGATTGATCGGGTACGCATTATTTGTCCCCTGTCAGTGTGCCCGGCGCCGCAGGCGGGCTGGCTGGCTGCTGGCCTCCCTGTTGCTGTCCGGTCGCGCCGCCCGCATTGGGCGCCGGCGCCGTCTTTTGCTGGTTGGTCGCGGCGCCCGCGCCGACGTCGGTGACGCCGGCGGCCGGCGCATTCGCCGGCGGTCCGCCGTAGTCGCCCTGGGGGCGGTTGCCGCCCTGGCCGGCGCTGGCGGGTGTCGTCGCGCCCTGGTTGGGGCCGTGTCCGGACTCGACTACCGTGCCGCCGAGCGCCGCGCCACCGGTGGTGCCGCCGGCGCCACCGGCGATGCCCGGCGTACCGCCGGAATAGGCGGCATTCGTTTCCGGTTTCGGGCTGCGCGCGAGGACCTGGCCGCTGGAACCGCCGCCGGCCGTTACCTGGCCCGGGAACTTGGTCTGGATCACGCCGTCAGTGGCATTCGTGTGGCCGCGGTCGCAGCCTGCCGCCAACAACGCCGCGCCGGTTGCCAGACCACAAAGAAGAAGTTTCGGTGCTTTCATATTTACCTCAAGGCGGACCTCAGTGTACCGGCCCTGGGCTCGGTGCGGTTGGGGGTACGGTTGGGGGGACATGTCCCGGGCGCACCGAGGGCGTGCCGGCCTGTCCGCTGGCCTGTACCTCGTCGTACCAGAGCGCATGGTGCGCCTTGGCCCAGTTTTCGTCGACGTGCCCCTGGCGCATCGAATCGTAGGCGCCCGGCGTGCCCCAGGTACCGATGTAGATGTGGCCCATGGCCGCAGCCATGTACAGGGTGGCGCCCACGATGTGCAGGACGTTCGCCACCTGCATGACGTAACGGGTCTGGCCGAAGTTGACGAAGTCGAGGATCAGGCCGGTAATCGACATGACCAGGCCCAGCATTACGACGCCGCCCCAGAACCAGGTCTTTTCGCCCGCGTTGAAAAAGCCGGCCGGCGGATGCTTGTGCGAGACCAGGCCCCCGCCCTGCTTCACCCACTGCCAGTCGATGCGGTTGAAGAAGTTGCGGCGCAGGAAAGTGAAGAACATCAGGACCGAGCCCACGATGAACACCGGCCCGACGACGTTGTGCACGTACTTCGAGATGATCGCAACCCAGGAGAACAGGTTGTGCCCCATCCACGGCAGCATGATCACCTTGCCGAACATGATGATGATGCCGGTGATCGCCAGCGCGATGAAGGAGTAGGCCACGGCCCAGTGCAGGCTGCGCTCCCAGCTGTTGAAGCGGTGGATGCGGCGGCCCGATTCGTGCAGCGGAGGCGGCCTGACGGCGCGGTAGAACAGGAAAATCAGCAGCGGCACCGCCAGCAGGATGGTGCCGGTGATGGTGGCGACCGGCCCGTTGCGCAGCAGCCGCCAGGTATTGCCGCCGCGCTGGACGATGACGGTGGCCTCGTTTTCGCCGTACTGGCCGAGGTAGTGACGGTCGACGTGGACGCGGCCCGAGGCCGCGTCGCCGTAGCCGGGTTCGCGCACGTTCGAGTCGCCTTCGATCTGCAGCATGGTCTGCTCTTCCGCGTAGGCGGGCTTGGCGTCCTTGTTCGGCACCGCCGCCCAGCTGGCGGAAAAGACCAGCGCACAGAACAGGGCCAGGATGGCGCGCAGGGCATTCAGGTTGGCTCGCATGGCTCGCTCCTAAGGGTTGGCCCGGTTGTACTCGTTCTGATGGCTGTTGCGGTTGACGATCGCCGCATGCCAGGAGAGCTTGTCGTTATGGAACAACGTCTGGAAGTGGCGCGGATCCTTCTTGCCCGCGTATTCGCCCTTGACCCAGGCCGGATACTGGTCCACTTCCAGGCACCCCGCGAGTGCCAGCGGCAGCACGAGCGCCGCGATGAGTTTGAATTTTTTCATGTCGGCAGCTTCCCAGGATCATTCTGGCTTTCGTTGGGCGCGTGATTGACGCGCGGCAGGTCGCCCAGCGCCTTGCGCTGGCCGCCGCGCTTGTTTGGCCCGTAGGCGATCTTCCAGCCCCACAGTTCGGGGCCGTAGCCGCGCGTTTCCACACGCTGGCGGTAGATGTCGGCGATCAGATTGGCCTCGCCGCCCAGCAACGCCTTGGTGCCGCACATCTCGGCGCAGGCCGGCAGCTTGCCCTCGGCGATGCGGTTGCGGCCGTATTTCTTGAACTCGGCTTCCGAGGTATCCGGTTCCGGGCCGCCGGCACAGAAGGTGCACTTGTCCATCTTGCCGCGGTGGGCGAACAGGCCCGTCTCCGGGAACTGCGGCGCGCCGAACGGGCAGGCAAAGTGGCAGTAGCCGCAGCCGATGCACTGGTCCTTGCTGTGCAGGACGATGCCGTCCTCGGTGTGGTAGATGCAGTTGGTCGGACACACCGCCAGGCAGGGGGCGTCGGTGCAGTGCATGCAGGCGACCGATACCGAGCGCTCGCCCGGCACGCCGTCATTGATCGTGACGACGCGGCGCCGGCTCACGCCCCAGGGTGTTTCGTGTTCGTTCTTGCATGCGGTAACGCAGCCGTTGCAGTCGATGCAACGCTCGGTATCGCAGATGAATTTCATCCTTGCGGACATGGTGTTCTCCTGTTCAGTTCGCTATGGGAGCACTAAGCACGCACAACGCGGCACAGCGATACCTTGGTTTCCTGCATCATCGTGACGGCGTCGTAGCCATAGGTCCAGCCGGTGTTGATGGCTTCGCCGCGCACCTTCGGGGCGCCGTCTTCGGGATAGTGCTTCTCGAGATCCTCGCCCATCCACCAGCCGCCGAAGTGGAACGGCGCCCAGACCAGGCCCACGGGAACACGCTCGGTCACCATTGCCATCATCTTCAGGCGGGCGCCGGTCGGCGTCTCGACCCAGACGTAGTCGCCCAGGCGGGCGTTGATCTGGACCGCGTCCTGCGGATTGATCTCGACGAACATATTCTGCTGCAGCTCGGCCAGCCACGGATTCGAGCGGGTCTCCTCGCCGCCGCCCTCGTACTCGACCAGGCGTCCCGACGTCATGATCAGCGGGAAGTCCTTCGAGAAGTCGATGTCCTGCACCGACTTGTACAGGGTCGGCAGGCGCATGAAATTCGCCTTGTCGTCGTAGGTCGGGTATTGCGCGACCAGGTCGCGCCGCGGCGAGGCGAGCGGTTCGCGGTGGGTCGGCACCGGGTCGGGGAAGTTCCAGACGTTGCAGCGTGCGCGCGCATTTCCGAACGGTGCGCAGCCGTGGGCAATCACCACGCGGATGATGCCGCCGGACAGGTCCGTCTTCCAGTTCTTGCCCTCGGCCATGGCCTGTTCCTGGGGCGTGAGTTCGGCCCACCAGCCCAGCTTTTTCAGGAAGACGTGGTCGAATTCCGGATAACCGGTGTCGAGTTCCGACGCCTTGTTGGTGGAGCCGTCGGCCGCCAGCAGCGTTTCGCCGTTGTGCTCGACGCCCCAGTTGGCGCGGAACGGCAGGCCGCCTTCGGCCACCGACTTGTTCAGGTCGTAGAGGATGGGGGTGCCGGGGTGCTTCATTTCCGGCGTGCCCCAGCAGGGCCACGGCAGGCCGTAATAGTCGCCCTTGCAGGGACCGGACTCGGCACGCAGGGTGGTCGGGTTGAAGGTGTGCTTGTTCTCCATGTGCAGCTTCAGGCGCTCCGGCGAGACGCCGCTGTAGCCGATGGTCCAGCACGAACGGTTGATCTCGCGCAGGATGTCCTCGATGACCGGCTCGTTCTGCACGACCTTGATGTTCTTGCACAGTTCGTTGTGGAAGCCGAGCTTCTTGGCGAACAGGTACATGATTTCATGATCGGTCTTGCATTCGAACAGCGGTGCGATGACGCGCTCGCGCCACTGGATCGAGCGGTTCGAGGAGGTGCACGAGCCCTGGGTTTCGAACTGCGAGGCCGCCGGCAGCAGGTAGACGCCGTCGGTGCGGCCGTGCATGGAGGCCGTCATGCTCGGGTAAGGGTCGATCACGACCAGCATGTCGAGCTTCTGCATGGCCGCCTTCATGTCCGGCAGGCGGGTCTGGCTGTTCGGCGCGTGGCCCCAGTAGAATACGGCCTTCAGATTCGACGGCTGGTCGACATATTGGTTTTGTTCATTCACGGCGTCGAACCAGCGCGACACGGTGATACCGGGCTTTTCCATCAGTTCCTTCGAGCCGAAGCGCGACAGGATCCAGTTGTAGTCAACGCCCCAGACGTTCGCGAAGTGCTTCCACGAACCCTCGGCCAGGCCATAGTAGCCGGGCAGCGAGTCGCCGTTCGGGCCGACGTCGGTGGCGCCCTGCACGTTGTCGTGGCCGCGGTAGATGTTGGCGCCGCCGCCGGGAATGCCGATGTTGCCCAGCGCCAACTGGAGGATCGCGAGCGCACGCACGTTGGCGGTGCCGACGTGGTGCTGGGTGATGCCCATGCACCAGACCACCGACGAGGGCTTGTTCTTGGCCAGCATTTCGGCCGCCATGCGCACCGAGGCTTCCGGCACGCCGGTGATGTCGGACACCTTGTCCGGCGTCCACTTGGCGACTTCCTTGCGCACGTCGTCCATGCCATAGGTGCGCGTGGCGATGTATTCCTTGTCTTCCCAGCCGTTGTTGAAGATATGCCAGAGCATGCCCCAGACCAGCGGGATGTCGGTGCCGGGACGCACGCGCACGTAGTGGTGGGCGAAGCGCGCGGTGCGGGTGAAGCGCGGGTCGACCACGACCATCTTGGCGCCCAGTTCCTTGGCGTGCAGGAAGTGCAGCATCGAGATCGGATGCGCCTCGGCCGGATTCGAGCCGATGAACATCACGGCCTTGCTGTAGTGCAGGTCGTTGAACGAGTTCGTCATCGCGCCGTAGCCGAAGGTCTGGGCCACGCCCGCAACCGTCGTCGAGTGGCAGATGCGGGCCTGGTGGTCGCAGTTGTTCGAGCCCCAGAAGGACACGAACTTGCGCAGCAGGTAGGCCTGCTCGTTGTTGTGCTTGGAGCTGCCGATCACCATCAGCGCGTCGGGGCCGGACTGCTGGCGCAGCTGCAGCAGCTTGTCGCCGATTTCGTTGATGGCCTGGTCCCAGGAGATGCGGGTGTACTTGCCGTTCACCAGCTTCATCGGGTAGCGCAGGCGGTGCTCGCCGAAGCCGTGCTCGCGCACCGACGCGCCCTTGGCGCAGTGTGCGCCCATGTTGATCGGCGAATCGAAGGCCGCCTCCTGGCGGGTCCAGACGCCGTTGCTGACGATGGCATTGACCGAGCAGCCGACCGAACAGTGGGTGCAGACGGTGCGTTTGAGCTCGGTTTTGACCGGTTCGGCCGCCGGGTCGGCGGCCTGTACCGGTTCGATGACGTTCAGGGGCAAGGAACGGGCCAGTGCGCCGGCACCGGCCGCGACGCCCGCGCCTACCAGGAATTTGCGCCTCCTGACGCCCTTGTCGCTGGAACTCTTCATTAAAGACATGGCTGGTCTCCGGGTACGCTCACCAGTAGGCGGCGGTTTTGTAGTAAGTACGAATATGTTCGGTCTCGTGGTAGCCACGCTTGACCTCGGGCTTGGCGGCCTCGACAGGCGCCAGTGCCGGCTTGGCTTCGGCGCCGCCGGCAACGACCGCCAGTGCGCCCAGCGGCGCGACTTTCAGGAAGCTGCGGCGGGCAGGATCGGGCGCTTTGCCAATCGCCGCATGGGGCGTTGGGGCCTCGTGCTGTTTCGGTTCCATCGCATTCCTCTCGGTTCGGTTAGTTGTCACGGCCGTCCTCCACCGCGAAGGCTTCGGCCTCGATTGCCAGCAGCGCGCCGACGAAGGCGGCGATCAGGCGGTAGAAATTGGCGCCTTCGGCCTTGTCCATGTCGGCCAGGCAGCGTGCATGCCAGGGCGCGATGCGCGCCTCGAAAAAGGTCTTCTGGACGCCCAGGGGCTGGCGCCGGATGCCGGGGCCGCCGACGATCAGGACGCGCATCGTCTCGCACAGGGCGCCCAGGTGGTCTTCGGATTCGAACGCGCCGCGCACCCGGCCGATGCCGAAGCGCGCGAGGTCGGCGCGCAGCTCGGCCAGCGGCGTGTCGTTCATGTAGCCCGACAGGTAAAGCGAACCATACGGATTCACGGCGGGGGTGCCGCTGCTGATGAACAGCGCATCGAATTCCTCGGCCACCGCGTGCGGGTCCATCACGCTCGCGCCCAGCACCAGCTGTTCCCAGGCATCGGCCAGGGCATGGTCGCCGCCTGCCGCCAGGATCGGGTCAGCGCCGGCGAGGGCGGCCAGCAGGGCCGCGTCGGGCGGGGCCAGCAGCAGGCGCGCGGCCAGTGCGTACAGGTCGGCCCGGGCCTGGTCTTCGGCCGGCAGCGGCAGCGCCACTGCAATGCCGGCGCCGGCGGCTGAGGTGGCGCCGGCGCCGGCGCCGTCGGCGGACGCCGGAGAAGGTAAAACGCTTGATGCAAACTGCATGGACACTGGTAGCGCTCCGTTAATAAATCTTCATCAAAAGTGTATTCGTCCGCCCTCCAAAGGCGCGCACGGTTGCACCGGGCGCTTGCGCGGCGCCTAGCGCATGCCCGCCCCATGCATGATTGCGCGGATCAGGCCGGCAACAAGGAAGAGCGTCGCCACGCCTCCCGCCCACAGGACGAGCATCCAGCCCAGGCGCCGCAGCCAGAGAGGCGGCGGCCTGCGCAGCGTCTTTGATGGCGGACGCATCAGTGATACCCCGCGTCGGCCTTGACCTTGCCGCGGAAGACCCAGTAGGACCACATAGTATACATCATAATTATGGGCAAGATAAAGAGGGTGCCGACCAGGGCGAAACCCTGGCTGGCTGGCGGTGAGGAGGCCTCCCAGATCGAGATGTGGGGCGGGACGATGTGCGGCCAGATGCTGATCGCCATCCCGGAGTAGCCGAGGAAGATCAGCGCCAGCGAGGCCACGAAGGGCCAGCGGTGCGGGTCGCGCTTGAGCGAACGCAACAGCACCGCCATGAACAGCAGCACCAGCACCGGCACCGGCGCCAGGAACACGATGT
This sequence comes from Massilia sp., assembly GCA_039649125.1. Lineage (GTDB taxonomy): Bacteria > Pseudomonadota > Gammaproteobacteria > Burkholderiales > Burkholderiaceae_D > Telluria. Next base: position 32,319 of record JBBWZO010000354.1, read on the forward strand.
TCGGGAAGGTGAACCAGCGGTCGGCGACGAAGGGGTCGCGCACCGGCGTCCAGATGCTGACCACGACGATGGCACCGAGCAGCATCAGCGCGAACGGGCGCGCCACCTGCACCATGCGCCTGTGCAGGTCGCCTTCGGTCTTCATGATCAGCCAGGTGCTGCCAAGCAGCGTATAGGCGATCATCACGCCGAAGCCGGCGAGCAGCGGGAACGGCGCGACCCAGTCGAGCGGTCCGCCGGCATAGCTGCGCCCCGACACCGCGATGCCGTCGAGGAAGGCGCCGAGCGACACGCCCTGGAAGAAGGCGGCCGTCACCGAGCCGCCGATGAAGGCCTTGTCCCACAGGTGGCGCTCGTGCTCCTTGGCCTTGAAGCGGAATTCGAAGGCCACGCCGCGAAACACCAGCCCGATCAGCATGAAGATCAGGGGCAGATAGAGCCCGGACAGGATGATCGAATAGGCCACCGGAAAGGCCGCCAGCAGTCCTTCCCCGCCCAGCACCAGCCAGGTCTCGTTGCCGTCCCAGACCGGGGCGACGGTGTTCATCATGGTGTCGCGGTCGCGCTTGTCTTTTGCGAACGGAAACAGCATGCCGATGCCGAGATCGAAGCCGTCGAGCAGCACGTACATGAAGACGGAAAAATAGATGATGACGGCCCAGATGACCGAGGTGTCGATGCCCATGGTTCAGCTTCCCTTGTGGGTGGTATCCCTGCCGTCGCCGCTTCCGCCATCGCCGATGTCGTCGTCGTTGCGCACGTCCGCGGCCGAGAGCGGCCGCATCGGCGTGCGGATTTCTCCCGGCCCGCCTTCGGTTGCCCGGTGCAGCTCGAACTTCTGCGGGCCCTTGCGCATCAGGCGCAGCACGTAGGCGGTGCCGGCGCCGAAGACGAAGATGTAGGTGATCACAAACAGTCCCAGGGTGAGCGCGAGCGCCCCGGCGCCGTGCGGCGAAACCGCGTCGGCCGTCCTGAGCACGCCGTACACGACCCAGGGCTGGCGCCCGACTTCGGTCGTGGTCCAGCCGGCGAGGATGGCCACCAGCCCGGTCGGCCCCATCCAGAGCGCCGCACGCAGGAAGGGGCGCGAGGTGAATATCCGCCCGCGCCGGCGCAGCAGCAGGCTCCAGGCGCCGAGCGCGATCATCAGCAGGCCCAGGCCGACCATCAGGCGGAAGCTCCAGAACACGATCAGGGAATTCGGCCTGTCCTCGGGCGCGAACTCCTTCAGGCCGGGGATCTGGCCGGACCAGGTATGGGTGAGGATCAGGCTGCCCAGGTGCGGTATGCCGACCGCATAACGGGTCTGCTCGGCTTCCATGTCGGGAATGCCGAACAGCAGCAGCGGCACGGCCTCTCCCGGCTCGTTCTGCCAGTGCCCTTCCATCGCCGCCAGTTTCGCCGGCTGGTGCTCGAGCGTATTCAGGCCGTGGAAGTCGCCGATCACGGCCTGGACCGGGGCGACCAGCAGGATCATCCACATTGCCATCGACAGCATCTTGCGCACCGCCGGGTTGTCCCTGTTTCGGAGTAATTGCCAGGCACCGGTGGCGCCGACGATCAGCGCCGTCGTGAGGTAGGCGGCCACCACCATGTGCAGCAGCCGGTACGGGAACGAGGGATTGAACACGATCGCCAGCCAGTCGGCCGGCACCATGCGCCCGCCTTCGATGGCATAGCCCTGCGGGGTCTGCATCCAGCTGTTGGCGGCCAGGATCCAGGTGGCGGAAATGAGCGTGCCGACCGCCACCATGCAGGTGGCCCCGAAGTGCAGCTGGGGGCCGACGCGGGTCCAGCCGAACAGCATCACGCCGAGGAAGCCCGCCTCCAGGAAGAAAGCGGTCAGCACCTCGTAGGCCAGCACCGGCCCCATGATGGAGCCGGCGAATTCGGACAGGTAGCTCCAGTTGGTGCCGATCTGGTAGGCCATCACGATGCCCGAGACCACGCCCATGCCGAACATGACGGCGAAGATCTTCAGCCAGAAGTGGTACAGGTCGACATACACCTGGCGTTTGGTGCGCAGCCAGAGGAACTCGACCACGGCGAGGTAGCTGGCCAGGCCGATGGTCACCGCCGGGAACAGGATGTGGAAGGACATAGTGAACGCGAACTGGATGCGCGCCAGGTCCAATGCCGATAAGCCGAACATGAGCACTCCCCGGAGTGAGGTATGCAGAATCTAGCACGGCTTCCGGCGCGCACAGTTGCAAACTTATTCATCCCCGCCAGGCAGCCGGCCAAGCCGCGTCACTGTTGCGTTCACGCGTCGCGGGTCGCCAGGCTGGACAGTTCCGGCTGGGCTATCCTGGTCCGAAATGGCAAAGGCGGCCGCAGGCCGGTCTATAATCCGGCTGACCACCATTTCTCCCTGTACAGATGAGCCAAGGCACCCCACCTCCTGCAACGGCGCCGATCAGTGTCGGCATGCTCAAGGCCAGTTGCAGCGCCTGCAGCATGCACCAGCTGTGCCTGCCGATGGGGCTCGACGATGCCGACATCAACCGCCTCGACCAGATCATCGGCCGCCGCCGGCGCCTGGCGCGCGACGAGCGCCTGTATGCCATGGGCGAGCCGTTCCAGAACCTCTTCGCCGTGCGCCTCGGCCACTTCAAGACCTACCAGATCAATGCCGCGGGCGAGCAGCAGATCACGGGCTTCCAGATGGCCGGCGAACTGCTCGGCATGGACGCCATCAGCGGCGAGCGCCACCACTGCGACGCGGTGGCGCTCGAAGACAGCGAAGTGTGCGAAATCCCCTTCGCACGCCTGGAAGAGCTGTTCGGCCATGTGCCGGCCCTGTTGCGCCACTTCCACCGGATCATGAGCCAGGAAATCACGCGCGAGCAGAACGTGATGCTCTTGCTGGGCAATATGCGCGCCGAACAGCGCTTCGCGGTTTTCCTGGTGAACCTGTCGGCGCGTTATGCGGCGCGCGGCTACTCGTCGACCAGCTTCGGGCTGCGCATGTCGCGCGAGGACATCGGCAATTACCTGGGGCTGACGATCGAGAGCGTCAGCCGCCTCCTGTCGCGCTTCAGGAAGCAGGGCTGGATCGAGGTCGACAAGCGCGAAGTGCGCCTGCTGGAGCCGGCCAGGCTGAAGGCGATCGCGGCCGGCACCGACCAGTGCAGCCCGATGAGCTGAGACCCTGGAAGCTCACCATGAGGGAGGCGGCGCTGCGCATGGCCTCGCCGTGGTACACCGCTTCGATGTTGTTGCCGTCGGGATCGAGCACGAAGGCTGCGTGAGCCCGGGTGATAGCCGCGTTCGCCGGGAGCGCCGTTGTCCTTGCCGCCCGCAACCAGCGCCGCCTTATGGAACGCGTCCACCATCTTACGGCTAGCCGCCTGGAAAGCCAGGTGCTGGCGGCCCGTCAATTGCCCTTGCGCCGCCTTGCTGCCGGGCGTGGAAACGAACAGCTCGTCGGGTCGGCCGGATTCCAACCACCGGACCGTCCACCCTACGGGTCAGTTTATGCCTTCGCCTTTTCCTTCGCGGTCCAGCCATCCACCAGCTGCCCCAGCACGTCCAGCGGGACCGAGCCGGCGCCGAGCACCATGTCGTGGAAGGCCGGCAGCGAGAACTTCGGACCCAGCTCGGCCTTGGCCTTCTCGCGCAGTTCGAGGATGCGCAGCATGCCGATCATGTAGGCCGTGGCCTGGCCGGGCCAGGCGACGTAGCGGTCCACTTCCTGGACGTTGATGCCGTAGTCGACCGCCTGCTGGCGGGTCCAGCCCTTCATGTGCAGGCCGGTGTCGACCACCAGGCGGCGGGCACGGAACAGCTCGGAGCCGAGCGCGCCCAACAGGCCAGGCACGTCGCCCTCGTACCAGCCCTGCTCCACCGCCAGGCGCTCGGTGTACAGCGCCCAGCCTTCGCTGTGCGCGCTGCCGCCGCTGAAGATGCGCTGGCTGCGGTATTTCGGGATGCCGGTCAGTTCCTGCTGGATCGCCAGCTGGAAGTGGTGGCCCGGCACCGCCTCGTGGTAGGACAGGCTGCGCATGCGGATCATGTCGAAGGTCGGGCCGCGCATCGGCACCCAGAACACGCCGGGGCGGCTGCCGTCCGGCGCCGGCAGGGAATAGTGGGCCGCGGCCGAGGCCTCGGTCAGCGCCGGCTCGCGGCGTACTTCGACGGGCGCGCGCGGCTTCAGGTTGAACAGCGGCGCGCTGCGTCGCTCGGCATCCTTCACCATCTCGACGTACTTCGCCAGGATGGCCGGGCGCGGATCGCTTTCACCATTCGCCTCGCCCTTCGGCTGGAAGGTCGCATCCAGCTGCTTCATGCGCGCCTCGATGCTGCCCTCGCTGTAGCCGAGCGAACGCAGGTGCTTGTCCATCTCGCCTTCGATGCGCGCCACCTCGCGCAGGCCGATCGCGTGGATCTCCTCGGCGCCCAGCGTGGTGCTGGTGTAGTTGGCGAGCGCGCGGGCATAGGCCGCGGCGCCGTCCGGGAGGCGCGAGATGCCGGCCGTGTCGTTCGTCTTCGGATGCAGCTCGGCCATGAAGGCCTGCACGCGCGCGTAGGCCGGGCGGATCTTGTCTTCGACGATGTTTGTCGCGCGCGCGAGGGCGGCGGTGCGCGCTTCCGGCGCCAGGTCGGTCAGGGAGGCGGTACGCTGCTCGAGCGAGGTGACCAGCACGTTCTGCGGCGGCGCCGGCTTGAGGAAGGTATCGACCTGGAACTGGGCGCGCTCGAGGATGAAGCGCGGCGGGATCAGCTTGCGTTCGGTGGCCGAGCGGGCTCGCGCCAGCGCCTCGTCCATGCGCGCGGCTACCTGGTCCAGGCGCGCCAGGTAGCTGTCGACGTCGGCCGCGCGGCGCATCGGGTGGGTCTGGGTCAGGAAGTTGACCAGGCTGACCTGCACGCCGCTGAACTGCGAGAACACGAAGTTATGGTCTTCGAAGGGCTCGTTGGCGACCGTGTTCGACAGCGACCAGCGCATCACCGAGGCCGAAATGCGCTGGGTCTCGTCCAGCGGGCCGGCCAGCCATTTGTCCAGGCGCGCGATGCCGCTCTTCGCCAGGGCAATCATCTTCTTGCGCTGGGCCGGCGTCTGCGGGGTCAGCTGGCGGTCGAGCGCAGCCTGTTCCGCGCCGCTGAAGTATTGGGTGCTGGTGGCCAGCTGCGGGTTGGCGCGCACCCAGTTGTTGGCGAACTTCTCGGCCCAGGCATCGAAGGCGGCGTTCGGTTTGACGGCGGCGCTGCCGGCGGCGGCGGGTCCGGCCAGTGCGGTTTCCGGGAGCACGGCGCTGGCCAGCGCGAGCGGGACGAACAGGGAAGCGATGACGGCGCGCAGGGGGCGCTGGCTGAAAACGGGCATGGATGTCTTTTCTATAGTTTGATTTTCGGCAAATTGCCGCGCCGAAAATCTAACATGGAAGAGGTAGCCGGACAATCTTTACGGCTTGCGTGCACGGGGCTCCATGCCCGCATGCCGGCGCCCGCAAGCTGGCGCGGGCTGTCCGCGTTATCGGCTAGAGTATTTACAACTGCTTTTTTGAAAACATTCTTCATCTGACAACAGGAAATCGCATGCCCATCTCGCAATCCCTCCACGATGAAGTCGCCAAGCGCCTGCAGCAAAGCCGCGAAGCGACGCTGGCCACGGTACGCGCCCGTCTTGACACCGACGGCACCGCGCCGCCGCAGATCGGCCCCGGCGCCCACATGGTACTCGGCGACGACTCGCCCGAAGCCGAGATGACCGCCCACGACGAACAGCATTTCGCCGACCACGAAACGGCGCTGCTGCACGAGATCGACGCCGCCATCGGCCGCCTGGAATCGGGCGGCTACGGCATCTGCGTGTCCTGCGGCTGCGACATTCCCGAAGAGCGCCTGCTGGCCACGCCGACGGTGCAGACCTGCATCGCCTGCCAGGAACGCATCGAGAAGGAAGAAGGTGGGGGGCGCGGGCCGACGATGTGAGCCGCGACGACGGTCTGAAGCCAGCGGCGCAGGCCCGCGTCAGCCGCGTCCGCCGAACTTGAACACCTCCAGCGCCTGCGCCAGGTGCGCCGCCTGTTCGGCGACGCTGCGCGATGCCGCGGCCGACTGCTCGACCAGCGCGGCATTTTGCCGGGTGATCGCATCCAGGTCGGCCATCGCCGCATTCACCTGGGCAATGCCACTGCCCTGCTCGCGGCTGGCGAGGCTGATGTCGTGCATGATCGCCGCCGCGCCCTGTACCGAACCCACCACCTGCTGCATCGTCTGGCCGGCCTCGCCCACCAGCGCCTCGCCGGCGCCGACCTGGCGCACCGAATCCTCGATCAAGGCCTTGATTTCCTTCGCGGCGCCGGCCGAACGCTGGGCCAGGCTGCGCACTTCTCCCGCCACGACCGCGAAGCCGCGGCCTTGTTCGCCCGCCCGGGCCGCCTCGACGGCCGCGTTCAGCGCCAGGATATTCGTCTGGAAGGCGATGCCGTCGATCAGGCCGATGATGTCGACGATGCGCGTGGCCGATGCACTGATCTGCCCCATCGTCGCGCCGACGCTGTCGACCGCCCGCCCGCCGCGGCCGGCGACCGCGGCTGCGGCATCGACCAGTTCGTCGGCACGCACGGCGCCGGCGGTGTTCTGCTCGGCCGCGGTGGCGATCTGGGCGAGGCTGGCGACGGTCTGCTCCAGGCTGGCGGCCTGGGCTTCGGTGCGTCCGGCCAGGTCGGCATTGCCGGCGGCGATCTCGCGCGTGGCGCCCTCGATCGAGCGCACGTTCCCGCGCACGTCGCCGACGACCGAGCGCAGGTTGATGTTGAGCTGGCGCAGCGCCAGCAGCAAGCGGCCCATCTCGTCCCGGCGATCGGTCTCGCAGGGATGCGAGAGGTCGCCGCCGGCCAGCGCATGGACGGTGTCGGTGGCCTGACGCAGCGGCAGGACAATCGCCCGGCGCAGCTCGAACCAGGCAGCCAGCGTGGCGAGGGTGCCGAGTCCGGCAAGCAGGCGCCAGCCCGGGCCGTCGACGGCGAGCGCGAGTGCGGCCAGCAAGGCGGCCTGGCTGCCCATCAACAGGCCCAGGCGGCGGCCGAGGGGCAGGTTACGCAAGCCTTTGATCCGGGCGAGCAGGCCGGTGCGCACGGCGCGCCCCTTGCTGATCGCCAGCTTGCCCTGGCTGCCTTCGCGGAATTTGCGGTACAGCTCACTTGCCGCAGCGACCTGTGCGCGCGTGGGTGCGGTGCGCACCGACATATAGCCGATCGTGCTGCCGTTTTCCTTGACCGGCACGACATTCGCCATCACCCAGTAGAAGTCGCCGTTCTTGCGGCGGTTCTTGACCATTCCGGTCCAGGGCTCGCCTGCCTGCAGTGTCTGCCACAGGTCGGCAAACGCTTCTGGCGGCATGTCGGGATGGCGCACGATGTTGTGGGCTTTACCGATCAATTCCTCTTCGGAAAAACCGCTGACTTCGATGAAGCTCTGGTTGACATAGGTGATGCGACCCTTGGTGTCGGTCTTCGAGACGATCGACTGGCCTTCTTCCATCCGGTATTCGATGCCGGTCACCGGCAAATTGCTACGCACTGGGCCTCCCAAGTTGCCATAAGGCAAAATTCAAACGCCGATTTTACCCCGCTGGGATAGCGAGAATTCTTGATCCAGATCAAAAATGTATGCTTGACTGTTCAAAACCGGGAGTATGTGCTCAGCACGACAGCGGTCGTTTGCAGTGGTAACATTGCATTATGGACAATCTGACCCATTCACTCGTCGGGCTGGCGCTGGGCGAACTGGTACACCGCGTGTTGCCTGCCGAGCCGGATGCCCCGGCGACGCGCACCCGGCGCCGCCTCCTGCTGGCCTGCGGCGCCCTCGCCAGCAATTTCCCCGACCTCGATCTGGTGCTGACCCCGCTCCTGCCGCAGCCGCTCGGCTACCTGATGCACCACCGCGGCCACACGCATACGCTGCTGTATGCGCTGCCGCAGGCGCTGCTGCTGCTGGCCGCGCTCTGGACCTTCTGGCCGCATGCACGCACGCTGCTGCGCACGCGCGCGACCGCGCGCCACGGCTTGCTGGCCGCGACCGTCCTCGGGCTGCTGCTGCACCTGGGCATGGATTCGCTCAACGTCTACGGGGTGCACCCGTTCGCGCCCTTCGATCCGCGCTGGTATTACGGCGACATGGTCTTCATCGTCGAGCCGGTGTTCTGGCTGGCGCTCGGCACGCCGCTGGCGGCGCATGTGGCGGCGCCGCGCTGGCGCCGCCTGGTGCTGGGCCTGCTGCTTGGCGTGCCCCTGCTGTTCGTGTTCAGCGGCCACCTGCAGTGGGGGTCGTTCGTGGGCCTGGCGGCCTTGTGGGCGTTGTCGCAGCTGCTGACGCGCCGCGTCGGGGAACGCGCGGCCCTGCTGGCCGGGGTCGGCATCGCCGGCGCCTTCGTGCTGCTGCAGGGGGCGATGGCGCAGCTGGCCCGGGAAGAACTGACGGCCGCCCTGCGCCGCGAAGCGCCGGGGGTGCGCATCCTCGACCTGCCGCTGTCGGCCTTCCCGGCCAATCCGGTGTGCTGGGGCGCGATCGCGATCACCGAGGATGGTGCCGGAAACTACCGGTTGCGCCGTGGCGTGCTCAGCCTGGCGCCCGGGATGGCGGCGGCGGCATGCCCCGCGGCCATTGCCGGTGTGCGCGTGCCCCAGGGGCCGGCGCTCGCCTGGGCCTGGGAAGAACGCGGCACGCGCGCCAACCTGCGCGCCCTGCGCATACGCAACTGCCGCTTCGACGCCTGGCTGCGCTTCGCGCGTGCCCCGTCGCTGGCGAACGGCGCCGCCACCGACGTGCGCTTCGGCCCGCCCGGCGCGCCGAATTTTTCGACGCTGCCGCTCGACGCGCAGGCGGCGGCGCCCTGTCCTGCCCCGCTGCCGCGCTGGGGGTATCCACGCGCTGATCTCCTCGGCCTGCACTAGTCGCGGGCGGCGGTCAAGCCCCATTTATGGCTGAGTTGGTAACGTAAGACGCCAGCCGCACTTGCCTGACATGCAACACGCATAATGCAGTATGCTTACCCAAAGTTACAGTGCCGGGGAGCGATGCCAGCAGGCAAGCGTGGCTGTCCGCGGCCGCACCGGCGAGGAGAATGGATGGCTCCGAAACGCTTACTCTGCATTGAAGCCGACGGCGGCGGCGCCGTCGAGCTGTTGCGCCGGGAGATGCCGGAATGGCAGATCCACGCCGTACGCAGCCTCGATGAGGCCCGCAGCGCGCTGCGCCAGGACGCTTACCTGGTCGGGCTGCTGATGCAGGTGATCGACGCGCGCCCCCATGCCGAGGTCGACCGCTTCCTGCGCCAGCACAGCCAGGTCCAGTGGGTCGGTGTGTTCGGCAAGGATGCGCTCGCCGCGCCGGCCTGCCGCGACCTCGCCGCCGACTACCTGTGCGATTACCATACGCTGCCGCTCGACACCCGCCGCCTCGTCCACACGCTCGGCCACGTCCATGGGCATGCGCTGCTGCGCCGTCCGCGTCCGCGCCCCGGCGCGGTGCATTCCTCCCTGATCGGCAGTTGCGAGGCGATGCAGCGCCTGCGCAGCCAGGTCGAGCGGGTCGCCAAGGTGGACGCCCCGGTGCTGATCTGGGGCGAAAGCGGCAGCGGCAAGGAGCTCACGGCCCAGGCGATCCACCGCCAGTCGCTGCGCGCAACCGGGCCGCTGGTGCCGATCAACTGCGGCGCGATCGCACCGAACCTGATCCATTCGGAGCTGTTCGGCTACGAACGCGGTGCCTTCACGGGAGCCGCGCGCGACAAGATGGGCCTGATCGAATCGGCCAACGGCGGCACCCTGTTCCTGGACGAAATCGCCGATCTGCCGAAAGACCTGCAGGCCAATCTGCTGCGCTTCCTGCAGGACAAAACCATCATCCGCCTCGGCGCCACCCGCGCCACCCCGGTCGACGTGCGCGTGATTTCGGCCTCGCACGTCAACCTGCAGCAGGCGGTGGCGCGCGGCGACTTCCGCGAAGACCTGTACTACCGGCTGTCGGTGCTGCCGGTCACGGTGCCCTCGCTGCGCGAGCGGCGCGACGACCTGGTCGAGCTGTCCGAGCATTTCTTCCACCTGCATGCGGCCGACAAGTCCCCGCGCCTGAAAGGTTTCAGCAGCAAGGCGCTGGCTGCCATGGCGGCCCACAGCTGGCCGGGCAATGTGCGCGAACTCATCAACCGTGTGCGGCGGGCGCTGGTCATGGCCGACGGTAAATGGATCGAGCCCGACGATCTCGATCTGGCAATGCCCTCGCCACCGATCGAAGCGGCGCTCGACGATGCGCGCTGCAGTTCGGAACGCCTCGCCATTCGTACCTGCCTCGACCGCAGCGGCCAGAACGTCAGCCGCGCCGCGCGCGACCTCGGCGTCTCGCGCACCACCATGTACCGGCTGCTGGCCAAGCACGGCATGCGGCCCTGAGTCCTTCCCGGCCGCGCCCGCGGCCGGGCGCCGTCCGTCCCGTCACCTCCCCTTTGCGGCGCCGTGCGCACAGCGGCCGTCGCGCCCGCCGGCCGGGCCGCGCCGGTTCCCTCGCCACCTTGCATGCCATGCGCTACGCATTCGCCTCCCCCGCCGGTGTTCGCGCGCGCACTGCCCGGCCGGGTGACAGGCCAGCTCAGGCACAAACGGCTTGCAGCCGTCCCCGGCCTGCGCCCAGCGAGCTGGCCACGCCTGGCACAGTGTCCGCATCCGGCTCTGCACAAAGGCACACATTTGTAGCGCTTCCGGCACATCCCACCTCTGCTATTTTCTTCCGCGCAATTCTCATACGCAAATTTGCCATTTCCTGGTGGACTTATGCTTCCCGCTCAAGGATTTAAGCATGCGCCTTCGCCGCTGGCACCAAGCTTGCTTCAAGCGGTTCAGCTGGTACGACCGCCAGTCGCAACTCAACCACACCCTAGGGGGAATTTGCATGAACAAGACCTTGCTCGTTACCGCACTGTCGCTCGCTTTCGGCCTGAATGCCCAGGCCCAGACGACGGATCCGGCCACCGACTCCTCGATCACCATCACCCAGGCCGGCCCTGCCGTGAACGCCAACGACGGCGCCACGGCCAGCATGGACGACAATTCCACGGTGACTACCGACAACTCGAACCAGGGTAACGATTCCTCGACCCGTTCGAACATGTACAACGATTCGTCGAGCCGCGACAACTCGAACCAGAACAACGATTCGTCCACGCGTGACAACTCGAACCAGAACAACGATTCGTCCATGCGTGACAACTCGAATCAGAACAACGATTCGTCCATGCGTAACAACTCGGGCCAGAACCGCAGCACCGGCTCGGCCAGCGCCAGCGAGACGGCATCGGCCGCCGCCAACAACGGCGGCACCGCGACCTCGAACTTCGCCAATTCCTTCAACACCTCGAGCGCCACGGCCACCAGTTCGCTGCAGGGCACCGTCAGCGGCAACTCGATCAGCAACATCGGCAACGTCGCCAACAACGCCGGCCACGCCAACGGCGGTGCTGCGGCCGGCGGCCATGGCGGCACCGGCGCGGGCGGCAGCGCCCAGGGCGACGGCGGCAACGGCGCCAGCGGCTTCGGCGGCCAGGCGGCTTCCGGCTCGACCGGCGGCAACGCCGCCAGCGGCACCGCCAGCACCGGCAACGCGATCTCAGGCACGGGGAGCGGCGGCGCCGGCGGCGCGGGCGGCCTGGCATCGAACGCGGCGAGCGGTTCCGGCGCCTCCGGCGGCGCCGGCGGCGAGGGCGGTTCGGGCGGTTCGAGCGGTAACGCCGGCGGCGGCACGGGCGGCGCCGGCGGCATGAGCGGCGCCGGCACCGGCGGCGCGGGCGGCACCGCAGGCGGCAACGACGGCGGCAACGGCGGCAACGCCGGCCGTGTGGCGGCCGGCAGCGGCGGCATGGGCGGCTCGACCGGCTCGGCCACGGGCGGGAACGGCGGCAACGGCGCGGACGGCGCCGCCGGCGGCATGGGCGGGGCGGGCGGATCCGGCGGCCGTGGCGCGGCGGGCGGTTCGGCCACGGTGGGCGGCGCGTCGTCGTATGGCGACGCCAGCGGCGCGGGCGCGACCGGCAGCGGCAACATGGCGTCGAGCGGCGACGGCGGGACGAGCACCCCGGACGCGCCCGGCGGTGGCAGCGGTGCGGCTGACGGCGGCACCTCGACCAGCACCGGCGGCACCGTGACCGGCGCCACCAATACCGCGACGGCCGGCACCGGCACCGGCGGCGGCGGCGGCGCCGGCGCGGCCGGCGGTGCGGGCGGCGCGGGCGCGGCGGGCGGCGCGGGCGGCACCGCGGGTTCGGGCGCCACGGCCTCGAACACCGCGGGTTCGGGCGCGGCGGGCGGCACCGCCACCGGCGGCACCGGCGGCGCGGGCGCGGGGCTGTCGAGCACGGGCGGCGCGGCCGGTAGCGGCACCAGCGGCACGGGCGGCGCAGGCGGCTCGGCCACGGCCGGCACCAGCACCGGCGGCGCGGGCGCGGCAGCCGGCGCAGGCGGCGCCGGCGGCTCGACCGGCCTGGCATCGAACACCGGCGGCGCAGGTGCCGCAGGCGGTTCGGGCACCAGCGGCTCGGCCACCAACGGCTCGACCACCTCGGGCGCGGCCACCGCCGGCGATGGCGGTGCAGGCGGCACCGGCGGCACCGGCACCGGCGGCGCGGGCGGCGCATCCGGCTCCAACACCGCCGGCACCGGTACCGGCGGCGCGGGCGGCTCGGCGACCGCGGGCGCCGGCGGCACCAACTCCGTCAGCGCGGGCGCATTCGACATGTCCAACGCCATGACCAGCGTCGGCCAGTCGGCCGCCGGCGTGATGGTGTTCAGCCAGAACAACGGCTTCTCGTCCCTGATCCAGCAGAGCGTCAACGTCCAGAGCAACCTGTCCGTCGGTCAGTAAGAGCCGGCCGCCAGGTAGACCATGGATGACGTGATGTAGATGGACCAACCCCGGGTACCGCCGTGCCTCCGGCATTGCGGTACCCGGATTCAGGGAGAGACGATGAACAAGACTCTTGCATTCGCCCATGCGGGCCAGGCCTGCGTCCTGGCGCTGGCCGCCGGCCTGGCCCTGCCGGCAGCGGCCGGCGAACCCGCGCTGCTCGGCGCCGACGAACTGGACGGTGCGCGCAAGGTGGACTTTACCCGGGAGCTGCAGGCAATGCCGGCCGTGCCGCCCCCCAAAGCGACACCTGGCACCGCGATATCTGGCACCGCGACACTTGCCATCGGCGGCGAGTCCGTCGAGGCGGTCGACCTCGAACGGCTCGAGCGCGAACGCGGCCGCGCGGACACGGTGCTCAACGACACCCGGCTCAACGGCGACGTCGCGAACAACAGTGCGGTCAACGTGAATACCGGCTCGAACAGCATCGACGCCGGCTCGTTCGCCAACATGTCGGGCATCCCGGTGGTCATCCAGAACAGCGGCGCCAACGTCCTGATCCAGAACGCCACCGTCATCAACCTGCAGTTCCAATGAAACCGCGCACCCTTTTCTGTTGCGCGGCACTCCTGCTGGCACCTGCCGCCGGCGGCGCCGCCGAGCTGTCGCTGCCCAGCGGCATGCGCGTCGCCATGCCGGTCAAGAGCATGAAGGACCTGCGCTTCCAGGCGACGCTGCGCCAGCAGTTCGACTTCAGCTGCGGCTCGGCCGCGCTGGCCACGCTGCTGACCCATCACTACGCCACGCCAACGAGCGAACAGGAAGCGTTCCAGCACATGTACGCCAGCGGCGACCAGCAGAAGATCCGGCGTGAGGGCTTTTCGCTGCTCGACATGCAGCGCTTCCTGAAAAGCCGCGGCTTCACCGGCAACGGCTTCCTGCTACCGCTCGACAAGCTGTTCGAAGCAAAGCTTCCGGCGATCGTGCTCATTTCCGACAACGGCTACCACCACTTCGTCGTCATCAAGGGCTTCGAAGACGGACGCATCCTGCTCGGCGACCCGTCGCGCGGCACTCGCGTGATGGCGCGCGAGCGCTTCGAGTCGATCTGGGCCAACCGGATCCTGTTCGTGGTCCATGAGGGGCCGGTCCAGCCCGGCTTCAACCAGGCCGCCGACTGGCGCAATGCGCCGCGCGCGCCGCTCGGCGAAGGCGTCAGCCGCGCGCACGAGTCCACCTACGGCCTGCCGAAATTCGGGCCGGGCGATTTTTGAAGGAAGCGACCATGCGGTGTCTTCTCTTTTTGCCGGCCCTGCTTGCGCTCGCCGGGCTGGCCATGGCCGACCCGGGCGCCCCCGCTGCCGATATGCAGCCGGACCCGTTCGACCCCGTCCATGCGGTCGACGGCGCCACGCTCGACGCGGCGCGCGGCGGCTTCGTCACGGCCGACGGCCTGGTCGTCAGACTGGGCCTGGAGCGCCTGGTCACGATCAACGGCAACGTGGTCGAACGCACCGAAATGCAGCTGGGCGACCTCGGCAAGCTGGCCAGCGGCCAGGGCGGCATCTCGAGCGAAGCGCTGGGCCAGTTGCGCCTGATCCAGAACGGCGACGTGCGCGCGGTGACACCGGACGCCGCCACCCTGCTCGGCGGCACCGTCATCCAGAATACCCTGAACGACCAGCTGATCAACAACCGGACTTCGATCAACGCCACCGTCAACACGGCCGGTATGCTACGTGCCCTGAACTTCGGCACGAACCTGAACAATGCTTTGTCAACAGCCGTCGGTCCCCGCTGACGGCTTTCAACCATGGAGCGATGTATGCAGAAAATCCCGGCGCTCAGTGTCGGCGCCCTGGCCGTCAGCGCGGCGCTGTGCGCGCTGCCCGCGCAGGCGCAATCGGTCGAGGAACTGGTGGAACAGGTCAAGGCGATGCGCCAGCAGCTCGAATCGCAGCGCGCCCGTATCGACGAACTCGAGCGGGACGTGCGCAGCGCCGCGCCGCCCGCCGCGCCCGCCGCCGCTGCCGCCGCAACCCCGCCCGCATTGGCCGGAACATCGGCGCAGGCTGCGACGGCCAGTGAACTGGCTGCCACGCGCGGCGCCGGTGCCGGCGCCCGTGCCGCCGTCGTCAACCCGGCGTCGGCCTCCCCGCTGGCCGCTGGCCTTGCCGTACCGGCCCCGGGCACACAGCTGGAACAGGCACGCGGCACGGGCGCGGCGCAGGGCGGCGCGCCGCAGGCGCTGGCCGCGGGGACCAACACCGCCGCCGTCGGACGCGCACCCGCGCGCGACAGCCGTGTCCCCGAAGTCGCACCGATCTTCGAGCAGCCCGGCGTGCTGACCCCGCGCGGCAAGTACGTGTTCGAGCCCGCCATCCAGTACGGCTACTCGTCGAGCAACCGCGTGGCCCTGGTCGGCTACACGGTGATCCCGGCACTGCTGATCGGCCTGGTCGATGTGCGCGAGGTCAAGCGCAACACGACGACCGCCACCCTCACGCTGCGCCGCGGCCTGACCAACCGGCTGGAGCTCGAGGCCAAGCTGCCCTACGTGTACCGGAACGACGCCACCGTCAGCCGCGAAGTGTTCACCGGCACCGCGGTCGAGCGCGCTTTCGAAACCAGCGGCAGGGCCGTCGGCGACGTCGAACTGGCGGCGCGCTACCAGCTCAACGATGGCGGCGTGGACAAGCCCTACTTCATCGGCGGCCTGCGTTTCAAATCGCGCACCGGCAAGGACCCGTTCGAGGTCACCACCGACTGCCAGCGCCGCTGCATCGGCGAGAACATCACCGGCAGCGGCCTGCCGCTGGAACTGCCGACCGGCTCCGGCTTCTACTCGCTGCAACCGAGCCTGACCTGGCTGTTCCCGTCGGACCCGGCCGTGTTCTTCGGCAGCTTCAGCTACTTGCACAACTTCAAGCGCGAGGTCTCGCGCACGGTGCTCGGCGGCGTGCAGGAGCCGCTCGGCGAGGTGGCGCCGGGCGGCGTCATCGGCTTCAACTTCGGGATGGGCCTGGCGCTCAACGACAAGGCCTCGTTCAGCGTCGGTTACGACCACAACTCGGTGGCGCGCACGAAGCAGGCCGGACGCACGGTACCGGGATCGGTGCGTACCCAGCTCGGTACGCTCCTGATCGGCTACTCGTACCGGCTCAGCCACAAGAAGACGCTCAGCGTGGCCGTGGGCGCCGGCCTGACCCGCGACACGCCCGACGTGACGCTGATGGTGCGCGTGCCGATGTCGTTCTGAAGCAGCGTTGCGGCTGGCCTGCGCCGGCTCGCGTGGTGAGGCGCACGCCAGCTTTGGTGGCGCCTGGACTTCGTATCCGTGCCACTTTTTTGTGCAGCACGTGCTGCTTGCTGCGGCAACCTCGTCGTGCTGTGACGCTGCGCCGGCGCCGCTCACTTTACCGGCATGAGGCGCGCCCTGCCCCGGGCCGACGCGATCACCTCGCGGAAGAAGGCAAGCAATCCGGGAACATGGGTCTCGAAGCAGAAGTGCCGGCGCGCCGCTTCCGCGCGTGCGCGCATGCCGTCGAGGACGGGCCGGTCGCGCAGTTGTTCCGCCAGCTCGGGGATACTGCGATAAAACACGCCGATGTCGAGCGCACGGGCCAGCGTTTGTGTGGCGACGATCGCGCCGGTATTGTCGCGCTGGATCATCGGCAGGCCGGCCGCCGCCAGCGTGGACAGGCGCGCCGGATAGTTCAGGTCGTCCCAGTTCGCACGGCGCAGCTCGCCCCCGTTGGTGCTGCCGAAGGCATGCAGCCAGCCAGCGTCGTAGCGGGAAAATTCGCGGCGCCATGCGGCCTGGTCGACGTTGGCGTGCAGGTGCAGGTGGCGTGGCGCCAGTGCCGAGGCATCGCGTATCCAGCCGCGCCATTGGCCCTGGGTGAAGTCTCCGTAGAAATGCAGGTGCACGCCCTCGGCCGCCAGTTCCGCCATCGTGTGCGGATGCAGGCCGATCGGCCGTCCGGGCACCACGGTGTGGATCTCGCCGTCGTGCGCGGACAGGCGCTCGGACACCTCGCCGTCGAACACGCCCGCGCGCGGCAGGTCGCCGTCGAGCACATGCGAGGGCCCGCCCGCCGACAGCCCGGGCACGGCGGT
>JBBWZO010000082.1:0-7660 GCA_039649125.1 Massilia sp.
CGAGCGTGTCCACGCCCGGCGTGTCGCTCGGCGCCTGCAGCACCAGGAAGATCGACGGGTCCGGGTGGTCGTAGCTGATCGAGCCGATGGTGTTGAAGTGGCGCAGGTCGTATTTATAGGGCGCGTAGTTGCCGTGCCAGGCGACGACGTCGAGCGGCGAGTGTCCGATAGTCGCTTCCCACAGCCTGCCGCAGAATTTCGCGACCAGGGTGAAGTCGCCCTCGCGCTCCTCGTACTGTGCGCTCGGGGTCAGGAAGTCGCGTGGATTGGCCAGGCCGTTCGAGCCGATCGGGCCCATGTCCGGCAGGCGCAGCAGGGCGCCGAAGTTCTCGCAGATGTAGCCGCGCGCCGCGCCGTCCGGCAGGCTGACCTGGAAGCGCACGCCGCGCGGGATCACGGCGATTTCCGGCGGTTCGAGTTCGAGCAACCCCAGTTCGGTGGCGATCTGCAGGCGTCCCTGCTGCGGCACGACCAGCAGCTCGCCGTCGGCATTGTAGAAATAACGGCCGTCCATCGGCTTGTTCGCGGCGTAGAGGTGGATCGCGCAACCGCTCTGGCCGGCCGGGGAGCCGTTGCCGGCCATCGTCACCCAGCCGTCGATGAAGTCGGTGGGTTGCTGGGGCATCGGCAGCGGATCCCAGCGCAGCTGGTTGGGCGGCACGGCGACTTCGTCGAAGCGGCTGACGATGCAGCCGTTGCCGATCTGGCGAAATGGCTGGTGCATCGCCGCCGGACGGATGCGGTACAGCCAGCTGCGGCGGTTGCAGGCGCGCGGCGCGGTGAAGGCCGTGCCGGAGAGCTGTTCGGCGTACAGGCCATAGGGTGCGCGCTGGGGCGAATTCTGATGGGCAGGCAGGGCGCCGGACAGGGCTTCGGTGGCGAATTCGTTACCGAAGCCGGACTGGTAGCCGGCATGGACGGTCGGTGATTTCACAGCGTCTCCTCGTGTTGGATGAAGATGGATGGCATGAAGTCTAATGACGTTTACGGTATAAATAGAAAAATTATGTCTATTTACATTGGAAATTGGGTGCGCCATGAACCTGCGTGAACTCGACCTGAACCTGCTGCTCGTCTTCCACGAAGTGTTCCGCGAACGCCAGATCTCGGCCGCCGCCAGGCGCCTGAAGGTGACGCAGTCGGCCGTCAGCAATGCCCTGGCGCGCCTGCGCCGCAGTACGGGCGACGAACTCTTCGTGCGCACGCTGGAGGGCATGCAGCCCACGCCCTACGCCGAGCGCATGGCCGAACCCGTGGCGGCCGCGCTCAGCCACCTGGAGGAGGCGTTCAAGCCGGCCGAAGGCTTCGACCCGCCTTCCACCCGGCGCCGCTTCAGCATCGCCATGACCGACGTCGGCGAGACCTATTTCATGCCGAAGCTGATCGAGGCCTGTGCCATGCAGGCGCCGCAGGTGGACATTGCGTCGGTGCGGGCCGGCCTGGTCGACCTGCGCGCCGAGATGGCGGCCGGCAGGGTGGACCTGGCGATCGGCGCCTTCGATGATGCCCCGGCGGTCCTCTACCAGCGCCGCCTGTTCCGCCAGGACTACGTCAGCCTGGTGCGCAAGGGCCATCCGCTGGCGGGGGAACTCTCGACATTTGAGGGCTTCAGCGCGGCCCGGCACCTGGTCGTCACCTCGATGGAGAGCCCCTACGACTGCATCAACGACGCGCTTGCAAAAGCAGGGATCGCGCTCGACGCCTCGTTCAGCGTGCCGCACTTCGCCGCCGTTCCGTACATCGTCGGCACGACCGACCTGGTGGCGACCGTGCCTCGGAAACTGGCCGAGCGCACCGCCGAGCCGTTCCAGTTGCAGGTAGTGCCTTCGCCGTTGGGCTTGCCGCCCCTGCAGACGAACATGTTCTGGCACCGGCGCTACAACCAGGACGAAGCCGGCCGCTGGCTGCGCAGCCTGGTCGCCGGGCTGTTCGCGGAGTAGCGCCGGCGCACCCACCGTGAAATGAACGGCGTTCATAACTGGTATGAGGGTGATGCGATTCACAACGATTCCTGCGATTCACAACGATTCCTGCGAATCCTAGGATGGCTGCTCGTCAAGCCACAAGGCTGGCGAGGGCAAAAGCCAGCACACCCTGCCTCGACCTGGAGGCGGCGGTGAACGAATCGACAGGAGACAATCCATGTATAACGCAAGCACCGGCGCGGCTCCCGCGCTGGCGGGCGTCGCCGCCGCTCACGATCACGCCGCGGACGACGCGCTCTACGGCAAGGTAACGCGCCACATCATTCCCTTCCTCTTCATCTGTTACGTCGTATCCTTCCTCGACCGCATCAACATCGGCTTCGCCCAGCTGCAGATGAAACAGGACCTGGGCTTTTCCGACGCGATGTACGGACTGGGCGCGGCGGTGTTCTATATCGGCTACGTGCTGTTCGAAGTGCCGAGCAACCTCCTGCTGGCGAAGTACGGCGCGCGCAAAACCTTTGTCCGCATCATGCTGCTATGGGGCGCCGCCTCCGTGGGCATGGCCTGGGTTTCCACCCCGACGCAGTTCTACATCCTGCGCTTTGCCCTCGGCGTGTTCGAGGCCGGTTTCTTCCCCGGCATCGTGCTCTACCTGACCTACTGGTATCCGCCGCTGCGGCGCGCTTCCGTCCTGGCCTTCTTCTTTGCCGGCGTCGCGGTGGCCGGGGTGCTGGGTGGCCTGGTGTCGGCTGGATCATGCGCGACATGGCCGGCGTGCTGGGCATGAAGGGCTGGCAATGGATGTTCGCGATCGAAGGCTCGCCCGCGCTGCTGCTGGCGCTGATCGCCTGGTTCTACCTGGACGACTCTCCGAAGGACGCCACGTGGCTGAGCCAGGCCGAGAAAGCCCGGCTCGCAGCCAACCTCGACAAGGACGCGGATGCGACACGCAGCCGCCCGGCGCACAAGATTGCATCCTGGCTGCGCAATCCGTGCGTCTACCTGTTCGCGTTCATCTATTTCGCCCTCACGTGCGGCTCGCTGACCCTGAACTTCTGGATGCCGCTGATGATCCGGGACTTCGGCGTCAAGGACGTCATGCTGGTGAGCCTGTACTCCGTCATCCCGAATGCGATCGGCGCCGTGGGCGTGATCGTGATCGCACGCCTTGCCGACCGCGAGGCGCGGCACGCCAGGTTCTTCGCCATGTGCACGGTCGGCGGCGCCGTCGCCCTGGCGGCCCTGACCACCCACCCGGACAGCCTGGCGCTGGCGCTCGGGCTGCTGTCGGTGGCGGCCGCGCCGATCTTCGCGGCCTTGCCGATCTTCTGGGCCACTCCGACCGCACACCTGCCGCGGGAAAGCCGCGCGGGCGGCATCGCCATGATCAGCAGCTGCGGCATCACGAGCGGCATCGTCGCGCCCTGGTTCATCGGCCACATCAAGACGGCCACGGGCAGCATGGATACGGCGCTGTACATCCTGAGCGCGCTGCTGGTCGCGAGCGCCTTTGTCCTGTCAGGCAGCATGACCAGGCGGCAGGGAAGCGGGGCCGCCCGATGAAGCGGATCGTCACCGCCGCCTGCGCGCTGGCGCCGCTGCTGGTGCCGGCCCCATCTTCGGCGCAAAGCAATGTCACCGTGTTCGGGGTGCTGGATACCTATCTCGATCACAGCAGCGCCGGCAGCAACCGCGCGACCCGCATCCAGAGCGGCGGCATTTCCGGCTCGCGGCTCGGCTTTCGCGGCAGCGAGGAACTCGGCCCGGCACCCGTGCCGTCTTCATGCTGGAGGCCGGCATCAATGCCGACGACGGCAGTTCGGGGCAGGGCGGGGTGCTGTTCGGGCGCCAGGCATGGGTTGGCGTGGGCGGCGCCGCCGGCGAGGTGACGGTCGGCCGCCATTATTCGCCCTACTGCTTCACGCTGGTGACCTATGGCCTCGGTGGTGGCATGGGGTGGGGGAACGCGTCGAACTACTTCACGGACAACTCGGTGCTACGGGTGAACAACTCGGTCAGCTATGCATCGCCGTCGCTCAAGGGATTCAAGCTGCGCGCCCTGTATGGCGCGGGCGAGAACAGCAGCCAGCCGGGCGGCTCGCGCATCGGCAGCATCCACAGCGCCTCCCTCCAGTACGACCATGGCCGCCTCTCGGCCAACCTGGCCTACGAGGCCCGCAAGACGACCGTGGCCAATACCGACCGCTTTTACGCCGCCGGCGCCAGCTGGCAGTTCCACCTGGCCAAGGTCGGCGTGCTGGCGCAGGCGCGGCGTGACGACGTCGATGCAGCGGCCAACAATGCGTTCAGCGTCAGCGTTCAGGTGCCACTTGGGGCGGGGGCGCTTTTGGTGGATGCCGGGCAGTTCAGGAGCCGCAGCGTGGTCGAAGGGGATGCGAGGTCGCTGAGCGTGCGCTATGACTACAGTCTGTCGAAACGCACCTTGCTCTATGCCGGCGTTGCGCGGATTCGGAACAAGGCCAATGCGCGTTTTGGCATCAATGGCAATACCGGGGCGGCGCTGGCCGTGGCGCCGGGGCAGGATCCCCGCTCGGTCATTGCTGGGGTGCGGCACAGCTTTTGAGCTGGTCGGTCGGGCGATTGGCTCAGTCCGGGAGCCAGCAAGGTCGCCGGCAGCTTCTGCCCAGACTGGGGCAGGTACGGCTGCTATCGACCGATTGAATGCGCAACCCAAAGCAGGCATTCGAAAACCGACTCTTATAAGCGCCTGCAGGAAAGCGTTACTGCTATCCACCGGCGCGCTTGCACTGTTGACGTTATTAGAGTATAGCGCCGTTCCAACATTAGGGTACCGCGCTCTTCAGATGGCACGTCGTCACCGCTGGGGTCGTTCCGCCCGAGCAACACTTTATTGCGGCTGTCAGACGGGACGAATGCGTGCTCCATCTGATGCATGATCCAACTCCACCGATTCCGGTGAGCACCGGAATCTCCTCGCAACTAGTGGCGGCCCGAGCTACCGTTCGGTACTTTGCTGTTTGCGTACACCCACGTGTATTCAGCGCCAAACAGGAAAATCTGCGCAGAATAGTAGAACCAAGCGACAAGAATCACGAAAGAGCCGGCTGCGCCAAAGCCCGAGGCCACGCTCGATTTCGCAAGGTACAACCCGATCAATGATTTGCCTAGGTTGAAGAGCAAGGCTGTTACTGCGGCCCCCATCCAAACATCGTGCCAGGATATCTTCGCGGTTGGCATGAGCTTGTAGATCATCGCAAATAGAACTGTGAAGAGGGCGAACGACGCGATGAAATTCAATACATTTGCCAAAACGCTTTCCGCTGCAGTCCCCCCGCCCAACCATTCGCTCGTCGCTGCGAGCGCAGCGCTGACGACGAGTGAAATCATCAGCATGAAAGCGAGTCCGAGAACCAGTCCGAAGGATAATACGCGGCTGCGCAACCAACCCCAAAGGCCTGACGGTTTCTCTTTCGCTGGCACCTGCCAAATGCGGTCCAAATCAGTCTGCAGCTCGGCGAAAATGGCAGTTGCGCCTAGCAGCAGAAGAAAACCGCCAACGATGCTGGCGACAATCCCGGTGGACGGTTCACGTGCAGCTTGCAGCAAGCCCTGCACAGCCGTCGCTCCTTCCTGACCCATAATGCCTTGAAGCTGCGCGATAATTGCTCCTTGTGCAGCGTCCTGTCCAAATACCATTCCGGCAATCGCGATGATGAGGACCAGCAGCGGTGCCAATGAAAACAGCGTGTAATACGACAGCGCCGCCCCCATACTCGGCGCGTAATCATCCATCCATGCGTTTGCTGCCGCCGAGACTATTTGCCACTGCCGGCCGATCCAGCTCGCTGAGGTTTGCTCGAACCTCGGATGCGGGGGGCTACTTGTGCCTGTTTCCGCGTCCTTTGCGTCGGGTTTGCAGTCCTCTGAACGCGTTGGAGCATATTCGGTTGACTCCTGGACCGCGGCGGATGCGGGGACGCTGGCATTTTTCATGGCCGAGGCAAAAAACGCTGCCAGAGGTACAAGAAAACTACCCGCTTTCAGAATATCGCCAGTGTCGTCGCTGCGTTCCGGTGCCCTACTAGATATAGGCGTTTTTTTGCGCCTGACGAGAGCATAGCCCGCCGCTGCGATTCCCAGTACAGCGGCGCCACGGACATACGGAGAGGAAAGCACGTCTGAAGCCTTCGATTTGAACACTTTGAATTGCTCATTCGTTCTCAACTCGGCGGCAGCTACGCGGGTTTCGGCTTCATGCGTTTCTTGAGCGGTAGCGGTCATATTGTCCTCATGTGGTCTGCATTCGTGCCGGGCCGCCTTGGCGCGACGGTAAAATGGCTCACTTTCTTCGTTTGCTTCGTTGGCTCAATTGCTTCGTTGGCCTGCTCATCGCTAATTGCTGCCCGACGCGCCCGGCGGCTACCAAGGGCCGCTTCTGGCCTACTGTGTTGAAAAAGTCGGACGGCAACTCTTATGTCGAATTTTCGGTGACGTCGACAGTCCAACTGAGCTGCGCTCGTGCCATGGAGGCCGTTTTAAACAGTCGAGTTACCGATCTTTCGTTTCCGCCCGACAGTAGAGCCGAGTTTTTCAACACAATAGGCCGAAGGCGGTCCTCTTAAATAAGCATGCGCTCGGTGTAAGAACGGAGAGCGTTCGCCGCATTGCAATTTACTTACCTGAGTGTTTTGTACGTCGGCAGCCAGTACGCCGGCGTCCTTGACTGCGCGTTCGAGTTCCTCAAGTGTAATGTTTCACTCGTTGGTCCATTGGCGAACCACATGTTCTTCATGCATCGATACGAAGCTGATCCTGCTCACCGCGGTTCTTAAGGTCATCCGACATGCGGGCTCTTGGAAAGCTTTACCATAAGCCTTCTGTGAGGAAGGTTCAGTACGATGACTCACCGTCTGCAGAAGCAAAATGAACCGCCCCGGCTTTCGTGGAGGCCGGTTAGTGTGAGTCAGGCCGGGGTGGCTTGACTGCTCAGTTGGTTGTAATAGTTTGCCTCAGCTTCGGCCGGCGGTATATAGCCGAGCGGTTCCAACAGGCGGTGGTGGTTGAACCAGGAAACCCACTCGAGCGTGGCCAATTCGACGGCCTCACGCGTTTTCCACGGAGCGCGGCGGTGGATCAGTTCAGCCTTGTAGAGCCCGTTGATAGACTCGGCCAGCGCATTGTCGTAGCTGTCGCCCTTGCTACCCACGGACGGCTCGATGCCGGCTTCGGCCAGCCGTTCGCTGTACTTTATCGACACGTATTGCGAACCCCTGTCGCTATGGTGGTCCAGCTCGTTGGGTTCGGGCTGGCGCGCGTACAGCGCCTGCTCCAGCGCGTCGAGCACGAAGTCGGTTCGCATTGAGCTGCTGACCCGCCAGCCGACGATGCGCCGGGCAAAGACGTCGATGACGAAAGCCACGTAGACGAAGCCCTGCCAGGTCGAGACATAGGTGAAGTCGCTGACCCATAGCTGGTTCGGCCGCTGGGCCTTGAACTGGCGGTTGACCCGGTCGAGCGGGCATGGCGCCTTCGTATCGCCAACCGTCGTGCGTACGACCTTGCCACGCATGACACCACGCAGGCCGGCTTTGCGCATCAAGCGTTCCACCGTGCAGCGAGCCACGTCCGTTCCCTCACGCCGCAACTGGCGCCAGACCTTGTCGGCACCATAGACCTGCAGGTTCGCTTGCCAGACTCGCTCGATGTCGACGCTCAGCACGTCGTCGCGCTGGATGCGGGCACAGCGCAGT
>JBBWZO010000092.1:0-19521 GCA_039649125.1 Massilia sp.
GCCATCACGGCCAGGCCGATTTCGTTGGTGCCTTCCTCGGCGGCGCGCAGGTGGCTCTTGCCCATGCCAAGGTGGCGCACGATGTTCTCGCGCACCACGATGGCGTCGTCGATCAGCAGCCCAATGCACAGGGAGAGGGCCATCAGCGTCAGGAAGTTCAGCGTGAAGCCGAAGTAGCGCATCGCGATGAAGGAAGCCAGCACCGAGATCGGTAATGTGAGGCCGGTGATGACCGTGCTGCGCCACGAGTGCAGGAACAGGAACACGATCACCATGGTCAAAATGGCGCCCTCGATGATGGTGCGCTTCACGTTGTCGAGCTGGTGCTGGACGGTGGTGGACTGGTCGTCCATCACGCGGAAGTGCACGTCGGCCGGCATCGTCTTGCGCAGCTCTTCCACCATCTTCATGATGCCGCTGCCGACCTGCACCGTGTTCGCATCCTGCACCTTGGTGATGTCGAGCGAGATGGCGCGCACGCCGTTCACGCGCGAGATCGAGGTCTCCTCGCGTTCGCCATCGACCACGTCGGCCACCTGCGACAGATAGACCGGCCCGCTGGCGCGGCGCGCCACGATGATGTTGTTGAACTCGCGCGCTTCGCGCATCTTGCCTTCGACCCGCACCAGGCGCTCGGCCGCGCCGTACTGCAGGTTACCGGCCGGGAGGTTCGCGTTGGTCGCCTGGATCGCGCGCAGCACCTCGTCGATGCCGATGTTCTGGCTGCGCAGCTGCTCGGGCTTCACGTGCACCAGGATCTGGCGCGTGGCCACGCCGCCGGTGCGCACCTCGCCCACGCCGGCCACGCTCTGCAGGCGTTTCACGATGATCTGTTCGGCCAGCGTCGACAGGGCGCGCAGGTCGCGCTCGGTGGAGGTCACCGACAGGCGCACCACCGGCTGCTGGTTCTCGCCGTCGGCGCGAATGACGAAGGGTTCCTTCACCTCTTTCGGGAAGCCCGGACGCACCCGTGCCACCTTGTCGCGCAGCTCCTGCATCGCCTTGTCCATGTTGGTGGCGATATGGAATTCGACCGAAACGCCGCTGCGGCCTTCCCAGGAGTTACTGCGGATGTTCTTGATGCCGCTGACCGTGTTGATGGTTTCTTCCATCGGCCGCGTGACGTCGTTCTCGACCTGCTCGGGCGAGGCCCCCGGGTACTGGGTCTCGACCCAGGCATACGGAATGTCGACGTTCGGCATGCTCTCCACGCCCAAGGAGCGGTAGGAGAACAGGCCCAGGACCATCAGGCCGACCATGACCATGGTGGCGAAGACGGGGTGGCGGATGCTGACTTTGGTGATCCACATGGCGTCAGCCTTTCTTCGCGAAAGAGGAAGACCCTGTCGCTACAGCCGGCGCGGTGGCGCCGGTTTTCGCTCCGGGCAACTTTACCTGGCTGCCCGGCTTGACGCCGTCCAGCGGCACCGCCAGCAGCACGGCGCCGGCATCGAGGCCGCCCGTCACTTCGGCCAGGCCTTCGTCCTCGTTGCGCATGCCCAGCTGGACCGGCTGCGCGACCACCTTGCCGCCGTCGACGCGGTAGACCACGTCGCGCGCGCCATCCTTGCGCAGCGCGGCCAGCGGCACGATCGGGCGCGGGCTCGATTTATCGGTCGTGATCTCGCCCTTCGCGAACATGCCGGCGCGCAGCAGCTTGTCGGTGTTCGCCACGCTGATATACACCAGCATCGAGCGCGACCCGGTCTCGGTGGCCGGATTGATGCGCGCCACCTTGCCGGCGAATTCGCGCGCATCGAAGCCGTCGACGCGGAAGCGCACGTCCTGGCCCACCTGTACGCGCGGGATGTCGGAGGCCGGCACCTGGGCGTCGAGGGTCAGGTGCTGCAGGTCGACGATCGCCATCACCGGGCTGTCCGGGGACAGCTTCTCTCCGGCCTGCACGAAGCGCTTGCTGACCACGCCGGACAGCGGTGCGCGGATGACCGTGTCGTTCAGCGCGATGCGCGCCAGGTCGAGCTGGGCGCGCGCCGCGTCCACCGCCGCCTGCGCCAGTTCGACGCTGTTGCGGGTGGTATCGAAGGAATTCTGCGAGATGTAGTTCTGCTTCAGCAGGGCCTGGCTGTTGGCCTCGTTCTTGGTGGCCAGCGCCAGGCGCGCGTTCGCCTCTTTCAGCAAGGCCGTCTGCTGCGCCACGCGGGCGCGGGCGTCGGCGGCGTCCAGGCGCGCGATGACCTGGCCGGCGGCGACCTGCATGCCTTCGCGTAGGCCCGACTCCAGCACCACGCCCGAGACCTTCGACTTGACGGTGGCTTGCGCCAGCGGCGCGAGCGAGCCCGACAGCGGCAGGCGCAGCGCCAGCTCGCGCGACTCGACCGTGACGACATCGTTCTGCGCCAGTTCGAATACCATGGGTTTGTCGCTCTTCGCCGCAGCCGCGCTTGCGGGTGGTGGCGCGCCCTTGCCCTGCCAGGCGAACCAGCCGCCGGCGGCGAGCGCCGCCAGCACCAGCGCAATGACCGGCTTGCGCCCGCGGCGCCGGGTAATCAAGGGGGATGCGGAAGCAAGAGGCAAGGTTTCGATTTTCATGGCGGCCGTTGTTCGAATTGTTGAAAGCACAGGAAGCGAGCGGAGGAAGCGCGCGCGTGCTCCGTCTTGGGACGAGTCGGAGCTCCGTGCGCATGGTGGGGACTATAGAAATTGACAAGCTTTGCTGCCATCGGAATGCGACAAGCAGCCGTTTCTGGACGCTGAAACGCAGAAAAGGCGGACGGAACGCCGGCTCGGCCGAGGCGCTCTTATTCATCCCTCATACCTTTGTGCGTGCGCAAGCGCCATCGGAGCCCGCAAGACAAGAATGGATCGGTTCAGGCGCGCAGGCGCGTACATTCATCGAGAAAGGGACCGTTGTTTGTGAGTAATGATTTGAGCAACGCGCCGGGCAACGCGCCGAGCGGCGATGGGGGCAAGGATGTGTCCACGCTGCCGTGGGCGGCGCTGGGTAACGGACCGGCGCGCGAAGCGCTCGACTGGCTGTACCGCGTCGTTGCCGCCATCGAGCTCAGCCCGTCCGTGGCCGTGCACAGCCAGGACCGCGACGGCGTCGTGCGCTTCTGGAACCACGCCTGCGCCGAACTGCTCGGCATTCCCGCCGAAGAGGCCATCGGCCAGCCGATCACGAGCCTGGTCACCCATCTTGGCAGCCCCGCCTTCGAAGACACGATCGCCTCGGTATGGCGCACGGGGCAGCCGGTCGGCCGCGAATGGCACGTGCAATTGCGCGACGGGCGCCGGCTGTGGCTGCAATCGAGCCATTTTCCGGTGCCGGGCGATGGCGATACGCGTCAGGTGTTTTGCATGGAAATCGACGTGACTGCGCGCAAGGCGCTCGAGGCATCGCTGCGCCAGGCCGGCCAGGTGTTCGAACATGCGCGCGACGCCATCCTGCTGGTCGACCGCGAGCACCGCGTGCTGGCGGCCAACCGCGCCTATGCCGAACTGAGCGGTTACACGGCCGAGGAAGTCGTCGGCGCTCCCTTGCCGAGCCTGCGGCTGGGCGTGCAGGACCGCGCCTTCTACGACCACCTGCGCGACGGACTCGACGGTCAACCGCACTGGGAAGGCGAATTGTGGGGCGTGCGACGCGACGGCAGCACGCTCCCGGTGCGCGCGGCCCTGTCCGCCATCCGCGGCCCGGACGGCACCGTCACCAGCTACATGGTCATGCTGACCGACATCAGCGAGCGCCACCGTGCCGTCGAGCAGGCCCGCCACCAGGCCGAGCACGACGCCCTGACCGGTTTGCCGAACCGGCTCCTGTTCATGGACCGCCTGGAGCAGGCGCTGGCGATGGCAACCCGCATGCAGCGCCAGTTCGCCCTGATCTTCATCGACCTCGACCATTTCAAGAGCATCAACGATACGCACGGCCACGAGGCGGGCGACGCGGTGCTGAAGGAAGTGGCCACCCGCCTGCGGCGCTGCGTGCGCCGGGTCGATACCGTCAGCCGCCTGGGCGGCGACGAATTCGTCGTGCTGCTGGCCGACACCGGCGGTGCTGGCCAGGCGGCGCACGTGGCCGCGACCATCCTGCAATTGGTGGCGCGGTCGATCGAGGTGGGCGGCCAGCCGGCGCGCCTGTCGGTGTCGATTGGTGTCGCCATGTGTCCGGGCGACGGCATGGAGGCGAAAACCCTGCTGCGCCATGCGGATGTGGCGATGTACCACGCCAAGGAAGGCGGCCGCAACGCCTTCCAGTTCTTCAGCCAGGAAATGAATGCGCGCGTGCAGGAGCGGGTCGAGATGGAAAACCGGCTGCGCCGCGCGCTGGAAAACGGCGAGTTCGAACTCGAATACCAGCCCGAGGTCGACATTGGCAGCGGCCGCACGGTGGGCTTCGAGGCGCTGCTGCGCTGGCGCGACCCGGAGCGGGGCCGGCTGTTGCCGGAAGCCTTCATCGGCGCGGCCGAAGAGTCCGGACTGATCGTGCCGATCGGCGAATGGGTGTTGCGCGAAGCCTGCCAGCAGGCGCGGCGCTGGCGCGACGCCGGCTTTCCGGTCGTGGTGGCGGTGAACCTGTCGAACGTCCAGTTCATCCACAACAAGTTGCTCGGCTATGTGGATGCGGCCCTGGCGGCATCGAACCTGGAACCGGAATTCCTCGACCTGGAGATCACGGAAAAAACCATCATGCGTGGCGACGCCGCGACGCTCGCCACCATCAACACGCTGCGCCAGCGCGGGGTACGCCTGACCATCGACGATTTCGGCACCGGCCTTTCCAGCTTGTCCAGCCTGCGCCGCTTCCCGCTGTCGAAACTCAAAATCGACCGCAGCTTCATCGACGACATCGCCAGCGCGCCGGAGGCGTCGATGATCCCGGCCATCATCGCGCTGGCGCGCAGCCTGAAGTTGCGCGTGACCGCCGAAGGCGTGGAAACGGAAGAGCAGCTGCGCTACCTGGAGCGGCACGGCTGCCACGAATACCAGGGTTTTTTTACGGGGGCGGGTGGGGCGGGGATGCCGCCGCCGGGCCAGGCGCTCGTCTCTCCCGGCGCTATACCCCGGCCTCCATGAGGCCGTGGCCTTCGTCGTACAGGCGGATGCGCGCCAGCACCTGGCCATGGTCCGAGGCCTCGGGCAGTTCGAGGTCGAGGTGGTCGTTCAGGTACAGCACATCGACCACTTCGCCGATGGCGTTGGGCAGGGCGGCATTGAATTCCTCGGACACCAGGATGTGGTCGATGGTCGAGTAGTGACCCTCGTGCACGCTCGAAAAGCCGAGGTGGCGCGCATGGTCGACCCGGCGCTGCACCTGGCTGGCGTCGAACAGGCGGTCGCCGAGCGGCGTGCCGGCGCCGAGCACGATGCTGGTGGTGACCGAATCGGCCACGTCGTTGAAGTCGCCCAGCACCACGCGCGGACGCCGGTTGGCGCGTCCCATTTCGGTCAGCAGCACGCGCAGCGCGGCCGCCTCGGTGCCGCGCCGGATCAGCGAGCGCAGGCAGGCCAGCGCATACAGGGCAGGGTCTTCTCCGGTGTCGCCGGTGCGGTAATCGGGGCGGCGCGATTTCAGGTGCACTACCACCACATCGACCAGCACGTCCGGCGTGACGGTGACCACCGCATGCAGCGGCGCGCGCGTAAAACGGGCGGCGTCGCGGCTGCCCATCGGCAGCTCGATGCCGCGCGGGAATTCGACCAGCGCTTCCGCCTGGCCGCCCAGGGGCAGGCGCGACACCAGGGCCACGCTCGGCGTCAGGCGCATCGCGGCCGGGTCGGGATCGAAGCCGAGGTGGAAGGCTTCGCGGTAGCGCGTGGTCCGTGCCAGCACTTCCTTTAACGTTGCCTGCGAGAAGATCTCCTGGAAGCCGATCACGTCGGCGTCGAGCAGGTCGAGCTGGCGCGCCGTCCAGTTCAGCTTGGCCTCGTATTCGGCCTGTGTGGTCGGCAGCAGGTTGTCGTACAGCTTCACGCCGGGTGGCGCCAGGTTGCACACGTTAAAGGTGGCAAAGCGTATTTCTTGCTGCATAATAGAAACCCTTTATTCCAGTGTTTAGCGTATCACGCATGGCCAAGAAAGAGCACGTGTCCGAGACACCCGCGACCGGGTTCCTGCGCAAGGAAGGAGTCGCTTTTTCCGAGCACCCCTATCCCTATGAAGAACATGGCGGCACCGCCGTCTCCTCGCGCGCACTGGGCGTGCCGGAGCACGACGTCGTCAAGACGCTGGTGATGCAGGACGAAGCGGCCCGCCCGCTGATCGTGCTGATGCACGGCGACTGCAAGGTCTCGACCAAGGAACTGGCGCGCCAGATCGGCTGCAAGAAGGTCGAGCCGTGCAAGCCGGAAGTGGCGCAGCGCCACTCGGGCTACCTGGTGGGCGGCACCTCTCCCTTCGGTACGCGCAAGGCGATGCCGGTGTATGTCGAGGAATCGATCCTCGGACTCGGCAAGATCTACATCAACGGCGGCCGGCGCGGCTACCTGGTCGGCATTGCCCCGGCCGTGCTGGTCGAGGTGCTTGGCGCCAAACCGGTGCAGTGCGCCCTGGCCGACTGACTACCGCCGCACCCGGCTCTGGTGTATATTCACGAGCCCGCTGAACGGGTCATATGAAAGAGACAACATGAATACCCTGATCGCTACCGTCGCTGCCTACCTGATCGGCTCGATTTCCTTCGCCGTGGTGATGAGCCGCGTCTTCGGCCTGTCCGACCCGCGCACCTATGGCTCGAAGAACCCGGGCGCGACCAATGTGCTGCGCAGCGGCAGCAAGAAGGCGGCGATTGCTACCCTGATCGGCGACGCCGTCAAGGGCTGGCTGGCGGTCTGGCTGGCGGTGACATTCGGCCCGCAATACGGCATCGACGATGGCGGCGTGGCGCTGGTCGCCATTGCCGTGTTCCTGGGGCACCTGTGGCCGGTCTTCTTCCGTTTCGTCGGCGGCAAGGGCGTGGCCACCGCACTCGGCGTGCTGCTCGGCCTGAACGTCTGGCTGGGCCTGGCAACCCTGGTGACCTGGCTGGCCGTCGCCTATGCCTTCCGCTATTCCTCGCTGGCCGCGCTGATCGCCGCGGTCTTCGCACCGTTTTATTACGGCCTGCTGTTTGGCGTGAACGAGATCCTGTTTGCCGTCATCGCCATGAGCTCGCTCCTGCTGTACCGTCACAGCAGCAACATCGGCAACCTGATTGCGGGTAAAGAGTCGCGCATCGGCAGCAAGGCGGCCGGGGCGAAGAAGAAGTAAGACGCAGCGCAGCGCCGTAGGGTGGACGGCTCCGCCTTTGCCCTGCAGGTACCAGCGGCGGCGCCGTCCACGCGTTCAAACATCACCCGAAACCTCGCGACAGATCATCAGCCGGTTGAACGCGTGGACGGCGCACCCGCCACGTCAACGCTCCCTGGGCGGTGCAGCCGTCCACCCTACGAGTATTCGCACGACCTGTTGATTCCCTCGCAAGCATCCCCATATCCCTGCTTTACGCCGGCGCGCTGTGCGCCGGCATCTTTACCAGGAAGGCGGTGTCGAGTGAGCAAGCAATTGAGGATTGATTTCGTGTCGGACGTATCGTGCCCGTGGTGCGCGATCGGCCTCAAGTCGCTGGAGCAGGCGCTCGAGCGCGTCGCCCCCGATGTGGTCGCCGAGCTGCATTTCCAGCCGTTCGAGCTCAATCCGGACATGGGCCCGGAAGGCCAGGACATCGTCGAGCACATCACCGAGAAATACGGTGCGCCGCTGGAGCAGCAGATCCAGTCGCGCGAGATGATCCGCCAGCGCGGCGAAGCGGTCGGCTTCACCTTCGACATGGCGCGCCGCGGCCGTATCTACAATACCTTCGATGCGCATCGCCTGCTGCACTGGGCCGAGGAGCAGGGGCGCCAGCATGCGCTGAAACTGGCCCTGTTCGAGGCCTATTTCACCCACTGCGAAGACCCGAGCTCGCGCGAGCTGCTGGTGCGCGTCGCCGGCCAGGTCGGCCTGGACACGGCCGAAGCGCAGCGCATCCTCGACAGCGGGGAATATGCAGACGAAGTGCGCGAGGCCGAACTGTTCTTCCAGCGCGCCGGCATCCGCTCGGTGCCGGCGATCGTCATCAACCAGCGCCACCTGATTTCGGGCGGCCAGCCGCCGGAAGTGTTCGAGCGCGCGCTGCGGGAGATCGCGGCGCAGGCGGATGCGCCGCTGGTGTGATGGTTGGCTGGCGCGGCCTGGCTCGGGGTTAAGGCAGTGCTCCGCAAGCCAGCGTAGGGGGACGGGTTCCCCCTACGCGTTCAACGAACGTGCGAAATAACGCGGGGCTTCAAAGGCTGCTTGAACGCGCGGACGGCACACGCGGTCGCGATGATTAAACATTAAGGTGGAGCCGTCCACCCTGCAAACGGCGCTGGATCACCCACCCGACCCCGGAATCAGCTCCAGCACGATCGGCTGGTGATCCGACGCCGCCGTCTCCGACTGCACCTCGACCGAGGTAATGCGCGGCACCAGGTCTTCGGTGACGAAAAAATAATCGTAGCACTCGGGCTTCTCGGGCCACGGGAAACCGTGCAGGCCCGCGGTCGGCGCGCGCCCCTGGTCCGGATGGCGCACCGCCCAGGCATCGACCAGCCCCAGCGTGCCCTCGGCACCCGACGCCAGCAGGGCCTGGTAGTCGTCGGCGCCGGGCGCCATGTTGAAATCGCCGCAGTAGATGGCGGATGCCGGCCGCATGCCCAGCTGGTAAGGGGCGTCCATCTCCGGGTGCACCGCGAAGCTGTGCGCACGCGCGCAGGCCTCGGCATGCAGTTCCCGCAGCCGGTGCACCTGCGCCATGCGCTGCAGCGGCGAATAGTATTCGAGGTGGGTGGTGACCAGGCGCAGCTTGGAGCCCGGCGCATCGAGCACGACCTCGACCGCGCCGCGCGGCATGCCCGGCGGGCGGCCGGGATCGGCCGGCCAGGGCAGCCGGTGCCGGTGCGCCTGGGTGATGCGGTATTTCGAGAGGATCAGGTTGCCGAACAGGCGGGGAACGTTGTTGCGGTAGATTTCGCTGGGAGCGTGTTCGATCGCGTGGTAGCCACCAAAGGCGCCCGCCAGTTGCTTGAACTGGTTGGCGGTGGCGCTGCCTTCGAGTTCCGGGTGGTTCGCCGCCACTTCCTGCAGGCAGATGACGTCCGGGTTGAGCTTGCGAAGTACGTCGATGATTGCGTGGATGCGGATGCGCCCGTCCTTCCCACAGCCCCAGTGAATGTTCCAACTAACAACGCGCATGTAGGCCTCCGAAAACTGAACCGCCCGATATTGCCATCGTTTGGCGCGGTGCGGTCACACGGTAGGATCGATGTCAAAGTTGTAAGTTCACCCGCAGTTTACCGGCATTCAGGCCGCTTCCAGCTCATCCAGCGGCCAGCGCGGCCGCACATTGAAGGCGTAATTGCGGGTCGCCAGGCCAGGATTCCTCTGCAGGCGCATGGCGCCGGCGAACGCAATCATCGCGCCGTTATCGGTGCAAAACTCCAGCTCCGGATAGAACACGCGGAACTTGCGCTTGGCCGCCGCCGCGTTCAGCGAGGCGCGCAGCTGCGCGTTGGCGCCGACGCCGCCGGCGATCACCAGGCGCTTCAAGCCGGTGTGGCGCAGCGCGTTGACGCATTTCGCGGTCAGCACGTCGACGATCGCGTCGACGAAACCGCGCGCGATATTCGCCTTGTCCTGTTCGCAGATGTTGGCCACCACCTTCTCCTCGTGGTTCTTCACCACGGTGAGCACCGCCGTCTTCAGGCCGGAGAAGCTGAAGTTGAAATCCTTCGAATGCAGCATCGGGCGCGGCAGGGTGTAGGCCGCCGGGTCGCCGAATTCCGCCAGGCGCGAGATCGCCGGTCCGCCCGGGTAGCCGAGACCCAGCAGCTTGGCCGATTTGTCGAAGGCTTCGCCGGCCGCATCGTCCAGCGTTTCGCCCAGCAGCGTGTAGCGGCCGACGCCATCGACCCGCATCAGCTGCGTGTGGCCGCCCGAGACCAGCAGGGCGATGAAGGGGAATTCGGGACGCTCGGTCGCCAGCAGCGGGGAGAGGAGGTGGCCCTCCAGGTGGTGCACGCCGAGCACCGGCTTGTCGAGCGCGAGCGCCAGGCTGCAGGCGACCGAGGAGCCGACCAGCAGCGCACCGGCCAGGCCCGGACCCTGCGTGTAGGCGATGGCGTCGATGCTCGAGGCGGCGATGCCGGCGCGCTGCAAGGTCTGCTCGAGCAGGGGCAGGGCGCGCCGGATATGGTCGCGCGAAGCGAGTTCCGGCACCACGCCGCCGTACTCCTCGTGCATGGCGACCTGCGAGTGCAGGGCGTGGGACAGCAGCCCGCGCTCGGTATCGTACAGAGCCAGGCCGGTTTCATCGCAGGAGGATTCGACGCCGAGAACAATCATGGGAAAACGCGGAAGGGGAAAGCGGAAGGGGGATATTGTAAAGCACATGGGCGGGCGCTGCCGGGCCATGGTTGCCAGCCGTGGATCATTCGCGACGTAGGGTGGACACCTGTGTCCACGCGTTCAGGCCGTCGCGTACCACCACGGGTACGGCGACAGCCTCGGACAATCAAGGCACAGTGGTCCACGGCCGAGCCGCAGCACATCAACCGGTGAAACGCGTGGACACAGGTGTCCACCCTACATCACGAATGAGCAGCCGCTGCCGGCTCAAGCCGCTATCACGACCGCTGCAGCAGCTCCTTGTGCGCGCTTTTGAGCATCGTCACCGTGTCTTCCCAGCCGATGCACCCGTCGGTCACAGAGCAGCCATACTTCAGCTGCGTCAGGTCGGCCGGGATCGGCTGGTTGCCCGCGACCAGGTTCGACTCGATCATCACGCCGACCAGCGACTTGTTGCCGTGTTTGATCTGCTGGATCACGTCCGACATGACCAGCGGCTGCAGTTCCGGCTTCTTGTAGCTGTTCGCGTGCGAGCAGTCCACCACCAGGTTGGCCGGCAGCCCGGCCTTTTTCAGGGCCTGTTCGGCGATCGTCACCGACACCGAATCGTAGTTCGGTCGGTCGCCGCCGCCGCGCAGCACCACGTGGCCGTAGGCGTTGCCGCGCGTGCGCACGATCGACACCGCGCCCTTGTCGTTGATACCCAGGAAGGCATGCGGATTGGCCGAGGACAGCACGGCGTTGATCGCGATGCCGACGTCGCCGTCGGTGCCGTTCTTGAAGCCGACCGGGGTCGACAGGCCGGAGGACATTTCGCGGTGCGTCTGCGATTCGGTGGTCCTTGCGCCGATCGCGGTCCAGGCGATCAAATCGCCCAGGTATTGCGGCGAGATCGGGTCGAGCGCCTCGGTGGCGGTGGGCAGGCCCAGTTCGCACACGTCGAGGAGAAAACGGCGCGCGCGCTCCATGCCGACGTCGACCTGGAACGAGTCGTCCATGAACGGGTCGTTGATATAGCCCTTCCAGCCGGTCGTCGTGCGCGGCTTCTCGAAGTAGACGCGCATCACGAGCAGCATGGTTTCGCCCACTTCCTCCTGCAGTTGCTTGAGGCGGCGCGCGTAATCGAGGCCGGACTCCGGATCGTGGATCGAGCAGGGGCCGACGACCACGAACAGGCGCTTGTCCTTGCGGTCGAGGATGTCGCGCAGGGCGCTGCGGCCGTTCATGACGGTGGTGAAGGCGCGTTCGGACAGCGGCAGCTTGGCGTGCAGCTCGCTCGGGGTCGGCATGCGGCCGAACGAGGTAACGTTGCTATTTTCGATATCTGGAGTGATCTGCATCGTGCGTTCCATTGACTGGTCGGATCGACGAGTGTAGCGCCAATCGTGCTGCTTTGCAGCGGTCCCGTCAAAAATGCGCGGGCTGCACGTGGCTTGCATGTCGGTGTAAGCTAACGCCATGCATACCGATACCCAAGCTCATCAAGAAAACGCTACCCCAGCCGCCACCCAGCCATTCCCGGCCGCCCGCTTCATCAAGGAGATCGGCCGCGGCGTGAAAGGCGCGCGCAGCATGTCGCGCGAAGACGCGGCCGCGCTCTACGCCGCCATGCTGGACGGGCGCGTATCCGACCTCGAACTGGGCGCGATCCTGCTGGCCATGCGCATCAAGGGCGAGGCCGTCGAGGAACTGGCCGGCTTCATGCAGGCGGCCGAAGCCTCGTTCGCGCCACTCCCCAGCCCGCCCGGCGAGTTCGCGCCGGTGCTCATCCCCAGCTACAACGGCGCGCGCAAGCTGGCCAACCTGACGCCACTGCTGGCCCTGCTGCTGGCGCGCGAGGGCGTGCCGACCCTGGTGCATGGCGTGCAGGCCGATCCGGGCCGCGTCACCACCTCCGAGATCCTGGCCGAAATGGGCCTGGCACCGGTCTCCACCAGCGCCGACCTGCTCGATGCGTTTGCCATGTCGCGGCCGGCCTTCATGCCGATCGAGACGCTGGCGCCGCGCCTGGCCTGGATGCTGTCGCTGCGCCGCATCCTCGGCGTGCGCAACTCGACGCACACGCTAGTGAAGATCCTGCAGCCGTTCGAGGGCGCGGCGCTGCGGCTGGTGTCGTACACCCATCCGGAATACCTGCAGACGCTGGGCGAGTACTTCACGACGGCCGCGCCGCCCGCACGCGGCGACGCCTTCCTGATGCGCGGCACCGAAGGAGAAACGGTCGCCAACCCGCATCGCGCCCAGCAGATCGACTGGTTCCATGGCGGCGAGCGCACGCTCCTGGTCGAGCGCGATGCCCCCACCGATGACCGGTCCGAGGTGCCGGAGGCGCGCGACGCGGCCGCCACCGCCGCCTGGATCGCGCGTGCGCTGCGCGGCGAGGTGCCGGTGCCGCCCTCGATCCTGGCGCAGGTGGCCGCCTGCGTGCGTGCGGCACGGGCATTGCGCGCCTGAGTTCATTACCTTGACGCAGGCGCGCCCTGCGCCTGCCGGTTTGTCCCGCCGCTTCGTTCGAAGCGGCGCCTTCTCCCTTTCCTTCGATGCGAGAGCACCTGCGCAGTACGGTGCGCGGGCTGTCGCTTCATGCGCAATGCGTCAACAATTTCACCAAGCTACATAGTTGTTTCCGTACCGCAAGTAAACGACCAATGATCTAGTGCAAAGCTGATCGGGCCATTTTCTTTCATTATGGAAAAACGATACCGTAAGGCAATTCGATTGAATGCCAATTGATACTGACGCGTTCGGTCTCGTGATAGATCCGGCTTCAGCAAGCCGGTCCTCCCAAATTGAAGGATGACAAGAAATGAACAAGCATTCGCACTTTACCTCGAACGTTTTCCGCCTTGCCGTGCTGGTACTGGCAATCGCCGGTACCGGTAGTGCCATCGCAGCGAGCACGAACGCAGTCTCGACCAGCACTGTCATTGCCCCGATCAAAATCACAAAGAGCGCCGACCTGGCTTTCGGTACCTTCTTTTCCAGCGACACTGGCGGCACGGTGACCATCGGCGCCGACAACAGCCGATCCAAGACCGGCGACGTGACCTTGATGGCCGGCGGAACTCCTACGGCGGCGAAGTTCGACGTGACCGGTCAGGCTGGCCTGACTTACTCGATCGGCGTCACGGCGACCGACCTGAAATCTGGAGACAACATCATGGCAGTCGCTCCGGTGAGCAGCCTGCCCAGTGGTCTGCTGGACGGCACCGGCGCCCAAAGCTTCTTCATTGGCGGCACGGTAACCGTTGCCGCTAATCAAGCGGCCGGCGAATATACGGGGTCGGTAACCGCAACGGTCCAGTACAACTGAGGACGGGGTAGCGGGGGTGCCCGCTCCTGATCATGCCGGTACGCCGTAACCGCTTTACCCTGCTCGCGAGCATCGCCATCCTGGCCTTGCTCGCTGCAGGCGCGCGCCATGCGTCCGCCCAGCAGCAAATAGTGCTGAACAATACCCGTGGACTCGACTTCGGCCGCTTCGTAGCCGGCAGCGGCGGCACGATCATCCTTAGTCCCACCGGCGTGCGTTCGCGCACCGGCGGCGTGGTGCTGCTCAATTCCGCGCACGCCGGACAGGCCGCCTTCTACGTCGGCCGTAGTAACCGTAATCGTAATGGCAACAACGCCAAAGCCATCATCATTAGCCTGCCGCCCAACGGCGCTACCCGACTTGCCAACGGTGTCAACAGCATGGCGGTTGGCACTTTCGTCAGTACGCCGGACACGCTGACGTCGCTTCCTGCCGGCGGCACGACG
Source organism: Massilia sp. (assembly GCA_039649125.1). Taxonomy (GTDB): domain Bacteria; phylum Pseudomonadota; class Gammaproteobacteria; order Burkholderiales; family Burkholderiaceae_D; genus Telluria. Next base: position 14,126 of record JBBWZO010000092.1, read on the forward strand.
CTGTCGGTCGGCGCGACCCTCACCGTGGCGCCCAACCAGGCACCCGGCAACTATTCCGGCACCTTCTCCTTGACCGTCAACTACCAGTAAGCCTGCGCCGCACAGCGGCCCAGTGAAAGGACATTGCCATGCTTCGCTTTGTGTTCGCATCCCTCTCCGCAGCAAGCCTGCGCCCCGCGCACGTCCTGCTTGCCTGCCTGCTGCTCGTGCCCTTCCTGCCGGCGCGCGCCGAGTTGATGCTGCATCCCACCCGCCTCGTGTTCGACAAGAACACGCGCGCCGCCCAGATCGAATTGATCAACACCGGCAGCAAGCCGGCCAGCTACCGCATCTCGCTGGTGAACCGCCGCATGACCGAGACCGGCAAGTTCGAGCCGGCCGACACTGCCCAGGACGGAGAGCGCTTCGCCGATGCAATGCTGCGCTATTCGCCGCGCCAGATCACCCTGCAGCCCGGAACGGCCCAGACCGTACGCGTGATGCTGCGTAAACCCGCCGAGCTGGCCGAGGGCGAATACCGCTCGCACCTGCAATTCGACAAGCTGCCCGAGGTCGAGGGCAAGGCCAGCATCGAGAAACAGGGGCCGCGCACCGGGATCGGCGTGGTGATGAACGCGCTGGTCGGCGCCTCGGTCCCGGTGATTGTGCGTCACGGCAATGCGGACGCCAGCGTGAAACTGGCAGGGCTGAGCCTGGGCAAGGACGAGGCCAAACGTGCGCAGCTCGCGCTGCAATTCGAGCGCGAGGGGAACAGTTCGGTGTATGGCGACGTCAGCGTCACCTTTACGCCCAGGAATGGCAAGCCGCACAACCTGGCGCAGGTCGGCGGCATTGCCGTCTACACGCCAAACCGTGTGCGCCAGGCGACGTTGCCGCTGCAGGTGCCGGCCGGCGTCGCACTGGCTGGCGGCACGCTCGAGGTCAGCTACCGCGACCGGCCCGAGGCGGGCGGCAAGCTGCTGGCGCAGGCCAGCCTGAACCTGCCGTGACGGCGCAAGGCAGGAGGGCCCGCCGCCCGGCTGGCTCCGTGGCGCCCGTTTCCTAGGCAGTGCTCTGGTGCGCCGGACGCAGTCGCGATTCGCGAGGGTATCCCGCACGGGCTCGGTGCTCGCGGCGCTGGTACTGCTGCCGGCATCGCTGGCAGCAGTCCAGTCTGCCGCCGCGGCCCCACCCGCGCAGGCGAGCGACGCCAATGAGGTCCTGCTCGAGGTGCGCCTCGACAACATGGTGCTGTCCGATGCCGTCAGCGCCTACCAGATCGGACGCGACCTCCACCTGCCGCTCGGAGAAATGGCGCACCTGCTGACGCTGGCCATCCGCGTCACGCCCGGCGAAGGCCGCGCCAGCGGCTACCTCCTCACCGAGCAGCGCAACTTCAGCCTCGACGTGCAGGGGCGGGCAGTCGACATCGCCGGCGTGCGCGAAATGGTCGATCCCACGCAGCTCAGGCAGGAGGGCGATGAAATCTACGTCGCCAGCGGGCTGCTGGCGCGCTGGCTGCCGGTCGACTTCGAGCTCGACATGTCGAACCTGGCGCTGAAGGTGCGTCCGCGCGAGCAGTTGCCGCTGCAGGCGCGCCTGAAACGGCGCGAGCGCGGCAACATCGCCGGCATGGGCGGCATGTTCGGCGGCTATATCGACCCGGGCTATCCGCGCCTGTCCACGCCCTATCGCCTGCTTGACGTGCCTTTCATTGACCAGACGCTGAGCTTCGGTGTCGACCAGCGCGGCGGCGGGCGCACGACCGAAGCGTCCTGGACCGCCTACCTGACCACCGACTTGCTGGGCATGGAAGCGGCCCTCTACGCCAGCCGCAACCTGCACGGACCCTCGTCCAGGCCGCGCCTGACGCTCGGGCGCCACGACCCGGACGGCGGCCTGTTCGGGCCGATCGGTGCGCGCAGCGTGCTGTTCGGCAGCGTGCCGGTGCCGGGCGTGGCCAACATCGCGGGCAGCAGCACGACCGGCAATGGCGTCGTCATCAGCAACCGCCCGCTCGACCAGCCGACCAGTTTCGACCGTCACACGCTGCAGGGCGACTTGCCGCCCGGCTGGGATGTCGAGCTGTACTACAACGAGGCGCTGGTCGGCGTGCAGCAGGCGGGGCCGGACGGCAAGTACCGCTTCGAGGACCAGCCGCTGGCCTATGGCCCGAACGAGTTCCGGCTGGTCTTCCACGGGCCGCTGGGCCAGGCCCGCGTCGAGCGCCAGTCCTTCCTGCTGGAGCAGTCGGCGCTGCCGCGCGGCGCGCTGTTCTACGACCTGGCCGTGCAGCGCGACGAGGAGGGCCGCCAGCGCGCATTGGCCCAGTTCGAGTGGGGCGTGAGCGAACACCTGAACGCCACCGCCGGCTGGCAGCGCCTGCCCCTGTTCGACGCCACGCGCAGCTACGCCAACCTCGGCCTGCGCAGCTACTGGAACAACGTGATCCTGACGGCCGACGCGGTCAAGTCCGACGATGGCGGCAGGCTGGCCCAGTTGGGAGTGAAGACGCGGCTCGGCAATGTCGCGCTGTCGGCCAGCCGCGCCAGGCTGGCGGGCTTCAGCAGCGCATTCTTCACGCCGACGCCAGACCCGGTGCGCACCCGCGACGAAGTACGGGCCGACGGCGTGCTGGCGCTGGGCGCCGGCTTCTTCCCGCTGTCGCTCCAGCTCAGGCGCGATGTGCTGGCCTCCGGCCTGGAGCAGCGCGACGTCCAGGGGCGCGTATCGGCCTACCGCAACGGCACCGCGGTCAGCAATGCCTTGCGCTGGCAGTCGACCGGCGGCAAGGCAATGAACAACGCCCGGCGCGCCGACGGCTCGCTGCAAGTGAGCCGCCGGGTCGCGGGCATCGGTCTTACCGGTCAGCTGCACTATACGCTGGCGCCCGACACCATGCTCGGCAGTGCGGCGGTTTCGGCCGATTGGTACTTGCATGATGGCTACATGCTGAACCTGGGTCTGACGCGCATGTTCCAGGAGCGCGAAGTGCGCGCCACCGGATCGCTGAACAAGAGCCTGGGTAGTTTCGGTCTGGGCGTGACCGGCTTTTATTCGAGCCGCCGCGAGTACGGCATCGGCGTGCAGCTGTTCATTGCCATGGGGCTGGAGCCGCGCGGCCGGCGCCTGTTGCGGGAAGCGCAGCCGATGGCGAACATGGGCGCGGCCTCGCTGCGCGTGTTTGTCGACGCGAACCTGAACGGCGAGATGGACGCGGGCGAGGAAGCGGTCAAGGGCGCCGGCTTCACCGTCAACGGCGCCAATTACGCGCTGCGTACGGATGGGGACGGTGTAGCCTGGCTGCCGCGCCTGCCGGCCTGGCGCCACACCGACATCAGCCTCGACCCGGGGACCCTCGAGGATCCGCAATGGCAGCCGCGGGTTGCCGGCGTGCGCATCGTGCCGCGCCCCGGTAAAGTCAGCCGGCTCGATTTTGCGGTCGGCGTGACCGGCGAAGTGGACGGCACCACCTACCTGTTCGCCAACGGCACGCGCCGCCCGATCGGCGACCTGCAGCTCCAGCTGGTCGACGTCGGCGGCAAGGTGGTCGCCACCATCACCAGCGGCGCCGACGGCTACTACGTCATGACCGGCATCTTCCCCGGCCAGTATCGACTGCGGGTCGACCCGGAGCAACTGGGCCGCCTCGGCCTGGTCGAGCTCAAGGCGGGGGAGCACACGATCACCATCGGGCCCGACGGCACGATCATCAACGGCCGCGACCTCGACGTGCGTCGCGCTGGCGACGCCTGAGCCTGTCGCAACGCGTCGGCCAATTTCGGGAAGAGGCAGACACAGCCCTGCCGGAGCGTTTACAATGGCGGGTTTGGCGAAACGCGGACACGCGCATACGCGGCGAACGACGGACGGGCGGCAGGCATGGCAAAACAATTCGATGTAGCGGTAATCGGCGCGGGCGCGGCCGGCATGATGTGCGCGGCCGTGGCTGCCCAGCGCGGCAAGCGCGTGGTCCTGATCGACCACGCCGAGAAGCTGGCCGAAAAGATCCGCATCTCCGGCGGCGGACGCTGCAACTTTACAAATATCAACGCCGGGCCGGCCAACTTCCTGTCGGAGAACCCGCACTTCTGCAAGAGCGCGCTGTCGCGCTACACGGCGCAGGACTTCCTGGCGCTCGTGAAAAAACACCGCATCGGCTACCACGAAAAACACCGCGGCCAGCTGTTCTGCGACGATTCGGCCGAACAGATCATCGGCATGCTGAAAGCCGAGTGCAATGCGGGTGAGGTCAACTGGCGCATGCCGTGCAAGGTGCTGTCGGTCACGAAAGAAGGCGAGGGTTTCGTCGTCGCCACCGACCATGGCGACATCGCGGCGACGAGCCTGGTGGTGGCCACCGGTGGCCTGTCGATCCCGAAGATCGGCGCGACCGACCTCGGCTATCGCATCGCCACCCAATTCGGCCTGCCGATCATCGAACCGCGTCCGGGCCTGGTGCCGCTGACTTTCGACGGCCCGAGCTGGGCGCCGTTCGCGCCGCTGGCCGGCATCGCGCTCGAAGTGGAGGTGTCGACCGGCTCCGGCAAGGGCAAGAACGCAAGGAATGCAAAAGGCGGATTGTTCCGCGAAGACCTGCTGTTCACCCACCGCGGCCTGTCGGGCCCTGCGATCCTGCAGATTTCCAGCTATTGGCAGCCGGGCGCGCCGATCGTGCTCAACCTGCTGCCGGAAATGGATGTGGCCGAAGAGTTGATCGGCTCCAAGACGACGGTCAAGAAGCAGCTCGGCAACGTGCTGTCCCAATGGCTGCCGGCGCGCCTGGTCGACGGCCTGCTGCTGGCCAACGGTTTCGCCCCGGATGCGCGCCTGGCCGACATGCCCGACGCCAAACTGCGCAAACTCGGCGACGCCATCAACCGCTGGGCCATCGTGCCGACCGGCTCCGAGGGCTACCGCAAGGCCGAAGTGACCCTCGGCGGCGTCGACACCCGCGCCTTGTCGCAGCAGACGATGATGGCCAAGGATGTGCCCGGCCTGTACTTCATCGGCGAAACCGTCGACGTCACCGGCTGGCTCGGCGGCTACAACTTCCAGTGGGCCTGGGCATCGGGCTACGTGGCAGGGCAGAGCGTGTAAGACAGCCTGCGTTGCCACCGCCTTTTGCTTGCAAACGGCCTGCAACGTCTCCCGTAGGGTGGGCACTCCGTGCCCACACGGATCATGCCCACCACTAACGCCCCCGCTGCAGCGCCCCCTGCTCATGCATACCCAAACCGTGCTCTGTACCAAATACATCACACTGGCGTAAACTCTTCCACTGCCTTCCAAAAGCTGCTAGAATTTCGTTCTTCCCAAATCCAACGGTTTCATTTTTACATGACCACTATCCGCCTTAAAGAAAACGAGCCGTTCGAAGTCGCAATGCGTCGCTTCAAGCGCACCATCGAAAAAAC
>JBBWZO010000373.1:0-3558 GCA_039649125.1 Massilia sp.
TCGATGCGGGCACGCAGCAGGGCGCCGCGGCCGTCGTACTCCACCGACACGGCATGGCCCTGCACTTCCAGCAACGTGGCCAGCATCTGCGCCGCATCCTGGTTGTCGTCGACGACCACCACGCGCAGCGGCTGGGCCCGCGCGGCCTGGGTTTCGCCACCGGCCGCCGCCGGCGCCGTCGCGGCGGCGTCCATGCGCGGCAGGCAAATCTCGAATTCGCTGCCGCGCCCCGGTGCTTCGCTGCGCGCGTCGACGCTGCCGCCGTGCAGCGCAACCAGGCTTTTCACCAGCGCCAGCCCGATCCCGAGCCCACCTTGCGAACGGTCCGGCGTGCGCTCGGCCTGGGTGAACAGCTCGAAAATATAGGGCAGCACGTCCGGTTCGATACCGATGCCGTTGTCGGTCACGGTGACGACCACCCGGTCGTTCATCGCGCTCACGCGCAGCACGATCTGGCCGCCGGGCGGCGTGTACTTGGCGGCGTTATTCAGGATGTTCGACAGCACCTGCACCAGGCGCGTGCGGTCGCCCAGCACGTGCACCGGCTCGCCCGAGAGCTGCATCGTCAGCGAATGGCGCTTCGATTCGATCAGCGGACGCACCTGCTCCAGCGCGGCGGCGACCACCGCATTCACGTCGAGCTCTTCCTTTTCCAGGGTAACGAGCCCGCGCGTGACACGCGAGACATCCAGCAGGTCGTTCACCAGGTCCGTCATGTGCTCGGCCTGGCGCGCGATGATCTCGCTGGCATTGCGCACCGCCCTGGCGTCCAGGTTGCCCAGCTTCAGCAGGTGGGCGGCGGTGGTGATCGGCGCCAGCGGATTGCGCAGCTCGTGCGCGAGCATCGCCAGGAACTGGTCTTTCTGGCGGTTCGCGGCGCGCAGCTCGTCCTCGACCTGCTTGCGCACGGTGACGTCGCTGCCTTCCACGAAGATGCCGACCACGCTGCCGGCAGGATCGCGGATCGGCTGGTAGATGAAGTCGAGGTAGCGGCGTTCCAGCGGTGTGCCCGGTTCGCGCGCGAAATCGATCGGCACCGCATGGCCCACGAAGGGGGTGCCAGTGGCGTACACCTGGTCGAGCAGCTCGAAGAAACCCTGCCCTTCGACTTCCGGCAGGACCTGGCGTGCCGTCTTCCCGACCAGGTCGAAGCGCCCGATCAGTTGCGAGTAACTTTTGTTGGCGATTTCAAACGTATGTTCAGGCCCGCGCAAAACGGCGATGATGCCGGGCGCCTGCTCAAACAGGGTGACGAGCCGCTTGTTCTCCTCGTCGCGGTAGCGCTCGGCCAGCACCTGCCCGGTCACCTCGACGCAGGCGCAATACACGCCCGCCACCTGGCCGGACTCGTCGCGCACCGGCGAATACGAGAAGGTAAACCAGGTCTGCTCGTCGTAGCCGTGGCGGTTCATCAGGAGCGGCAGCTTGTCCATGTAGGTCGCCTCGCCACCCAGCGCGCGCTCGATGAACGGATGGATGTCGTCCCAGATCTCGGACCAGATCTCGAAGAAAGGCGCCCCCATCGAGGCCGGATGCTTGTCGCCCAGGATCTGGCGGTAAGGCTCGTTATACAGGAAGCCCAGCTCCTTGCCCCAGGCACAGAACATCGGGAACTTCGAGCCCAGCATCAGCGAGACGACCGTGCGCAGGGCTTGCGGCCATCCCGACGGATCACCGAGGGGCGAGCGCGACCAGTCACGGGAGCGCATCAGCGCCCCGACCTCGCCGCCGCCGCTGAGTAACATCGGTGCCGCCGGCAGGTCCTGGTCGATCGGGCCACCCGGCCCGGGGCTTGCTTCGTTCATGTCAGAGGGTCTTCACAAATTCTCGGATGCCGCCAAGCAGCATCTCGACGGACATCGCCGTCAGGATAAGGCCCATCAGGCGCTCGAAAGCCGTCATGACTTGCGGACCAAGCTTCTGCTGCAGGCGCTCGGCACTCAGGAACACGGCCAGCCAGACGAGACCGACGGCGGCCAGTGCGGCCACCTGGACCATCGTTTCGGAGAAGCTTTCCGCGCTGAACAGCAGCACGGTCGCCAGTGCCGAAGGCCCTGCCAGCGCCGGGATGGCGAGCGGCACAATAAAAGGTTCGCCGTGCTCGCTGCGTCCGAGCACGCCGTCCGGATGCGGGAAGATCATGCGGATCGCAATGATCAGGAGAATGACGGCGCCGCCGATGCGCAGCGCAACCGGGCTCAGGTGCAGCGCGGCCAGGAAATGCTGGCCGAAGAACATGAAAATCAGCAGTAACAGGAACGCGATCGCGCACTCGCGCACGACGATGCGGGGACGGCGGTGGACGGGGGTGTCCTTCAGGGCGGCTGCGAACAAGGGAACGTTGCCGAATGGGTCAGTGACGAGGATGAGGAGGATGAAGGTCTGGAAGAAACTCGAGGTCATGGTTGTTCTTGTTGTTGGTTTCGCGGCAACCCCGGCGCGCGACACAATCTTACCCGATTTGCACCATGCGCGTTGCACCTTGCTCCCCACAAGAACAGGCCGGCAGGGCGCGGGCGCAAAGAAAAAGGCCAGGACGCTGACGACGTCCTGGCCTCGGTCTCACGGCAGCCGCAGCCGCCATGAGGCAATCATCCCGGTGATTATTGCTTCTCGAACTTCTTCAGCCACGCCGCCAGCTGGTGCGGGCGCAGGCCGTCGTAGTCCTCGAACGGCTGGTGGATCCACGGGTTGTGCGGCAGGTCTTGCATGTGATAGTCCGGCTTGAAGCTTGACGTGCCCTTGACCCAGATGACGGCCGAGCGCACTTCGCTGACGTCCGGGTAGTTCGTCTGCAGGTGCTCGCGCACTTTCTGCAGGGTCACGCCGGAGTCGGCCAGGTCATCGACCAGCAGGATGCGGCCGGCCAGCGGGCCCTTGGTCATCGTCATGTACTTGGCGATGTCCAGGTTGCCCTGCTTGGTGCCGGCTTCTTCGCGGTAGGAGCTGGTCGACAGGATCGCCAGCGGCACGTCGAAGATGCGCGAGATCGCGTCGCCCGGGCGCACGCCGCCGCGTGCCAGGCACAGCACCATGTCGAACTTCCAGTTCGACTCATAGACTTGCAGCGCGAGGCGCTCGACCAGGCGGTTGTACTCGTCCCAGGAAACCCAGAGGTCCTTGTCGGTCGATGCAGGGGTGTTCATTTCAGGTGATTCCTATTCTTTCTTTGACTCAGTTTCAACCTTCAGGCTGCGAACGGATGGCGCAGCACGATGGTTTCTTCGCGGTCCGGGCCGGTCGACACCATGTCGATCGGGACGCCGACCAGCTCTTCGATGCGCTTGATGTAGGCGCGGGCGTTGGCCGGCAGCTCCTCCATCGACTTGGCGCCGACGGTCGATTCGGTCCAGCCCGGCATCTCTTCGTAGACCGGCTGGCACAGCGCGGCTTCTTCGGCGCCGACCGGGAAGATGTCGACGTCGCGGCCGTCGATCTTGTAGCCGGTGCACAGCTTGAGCGACTCGATGCCGTCCAGCACGTCCAGCTTGGTCAGGCACATGCCCGACACGCCATTGATCTGCACCGAGCGGCGCAGCAGCGCGGCGTCGAACCAGC
>JBBWZO010000019.1:0-8248 GCA_039649125.1 Massilia sp.
CCTTCTTCCTTTGCATGCCAGGCCGACCAGGCCAGGAAGGCCACCTTCGAGGGCACGAAACCGTAGCGCAGGATGTAGTACAAATTAAAATCCTGCAGCTCGTAGGGGCCGATCACGCTTTCCGTGATCTGCGCGGGCTTGTCGTCCCCCTCCTTGCCCGGCACGAGCTCGGGGCTGATCTCGGTGTTCAGGACGTTCAGCAGCACCTCGGCGCCGCCCTTCACCACCGCCCCCGTTTCCGCCACCCAGCGCACCAGGTGGGTGATCAGGGTCTTCGGCACGCTGGCGTTGACGTTGTAGTGCGACATGTGGTCGCCCACGCCGTAGGTGCACCAGCCGAGCGCCAGTTCGGACAGGTCGCCGGTGCCGATCACGATCGCGCCCAGGTGGTTCGCCAGGCGGAACAGGTGATTCGTGCGCTCGCCCGCCTGCACGTTCTCGAAGGTGACGTCGTACTGCTCCTTGCCCTCCGCATACGGGTGGCCGAGGTCCTTCAGCATCTGCAGGCAGCTCGGACGGATGTCGATTTCGCGGGCCGTGCAGCCGACCACTTCCATCAGCGCATGCGCCTGCTTCAGCGTGCGGCCGCTGGTCGCAAAACCGGGCATCGTATAGGCCAGGATGTTGGTGCGCGGCAGGCCCAGGCGGTCCATGGCGGCGGCGCAGACCAGCAGCGCATGGGTCGAATCGAGCCCGCCCGAGACGCCGATCACGACTTTCTCGATGCCGCTCGAGTACAGGCGCTGGATCAGGGCCTGTACCTGGATGTTGTAGACCTCGGTGCAGCGCTCGTCGCGCAGGGCGCGGTCGGCCGGCACGTAGGGGAAGCGTTCGATTTCGCGGCCCAGGAGCAGCCTGCCCTCGACGGGCAGCGCCAGCGTGAAGCGCTGCACCCGGAAGCGGGCGACCTCCTCGGCATGGCGGCGAGCCGACTGCGCGAAGGTGGTCGCGCGCATGCGCTCCTGCGACATGCGCGCCAGGTCCACGTCGGCGAAGATGATGTGCGACTCGTCCAGGAAGCGCTCGGACTCGGCCAGCAAATCGCCCTTTTCGTAGATCAGCGCCTGGCCGTCCCAGGCCATGTCGGTGGTCGATTCGCCGCGGCCGGCCGAGGTGTACAGGTAGGCGGCCATGCAGCGCGCCGACTGCTGGCTGACCAGCTGGTGGCGGTAGGTGCTCTTCCCGACCAGCACGTTCGAGGCCGACAGGTTGACCAGCACGGTGGCGCCCGCCATCGCCGCAAAGGAGGACGGTGGCACCGGCACCCAGACGTCTTCGCAGATCTCGACGTGGAAGCGCAGCAGCGGCAGGTTCTCTACTTCGAACACCTGGTGCGGGCCGAAGGGCACGTCCTCGCCGAACAGGCGCACGGCCTCGACGGCGGCGCAGTCGGCCGATGAAAACTGGCGCGACTCATAGAATTCGCCATAGTTCGGCAGGAAGCTCTTCGGCACCAGGCCGAGCACGCGCCCGCCGGCGACGACCGCCGCACAATTGAACAGCTGGTGATTGACCCGCAGGGGCAGGCCCACTACCATCGCCAGAGGCAGGTCGCGGGACGCCTCGACCACGGCCAGCAGCGCGGCCTCGCAGGCGTCCAGCAGCGCGCGCTGGTGGAACAGGTCTTCGCAGCTGTAGGCGGACAGGCCGAGCTCGGGAAACGCGACCAGGGCCGCGCCCTGCTCCGCCGCCTGGCGCGCCAGCAGCAGGGTCTGCTCGACGTTATAGGCCGGGTCGGCGATGCGGCAGCGCGGAATGGCGACGGCCACGCGGGCAAAACCGTGCGAGTACAGGTTAAAAAATCGGTCGTTCATCTTGGCCTTTCGCAGTGCGGAAAAAGCTCGGAGCGCCTGACAAAATCCTCATGGCGGCGTTGCATTCGTCTCGCCGTACTCGCGTACTGACTTCGACGATGTCGCCTCGCCCTCAGGGCCTTGCCCTGAGGCTTGTGTCAGGCTCCCCTAAAGCACCTCTTTTCAAGGTATGAAAGCAATTTTGAATTATCGCACGCATATCGTTTCTTCCCTGTCCGAAATCGGCCAGCAAGCCTGGGATGGACTGCTCGCACTGCAGGGCGACACGAACCCCTTCCTTTCGTACGCCTTTCTGCATGCGCTGCACGAGTCCGGCAGCGCCTGTCCGGAAACCGGCTGGCAGCCGCAGTACATCGCGCTCTACGACGGCGAGGAGCTTGTTGCCGCCCTGCCGCTCTACGTGAAGGGCCATTCCTACGGCGAATATGTGTTCGACTGGGCCTGGGCGGACGCCTACCAGCGCCACGGGCTGGACTACTACCCGAAACTGCTGGCGGCCGTGCCCTTCACGCCGGTGGCGGGCCCGCGCCTGCTGGCGCGCGACGCTGCCGCGCGCGCGGCCCTGATCGAGGTGCTGGTGGCCACGCAGGGGGCGACCGAGGTGTCGTCGACCCACGTCCTGTTCCCGCCGGAAGAGCATGCGCGCCAGCTGCTCGAGGCCGGCTTCATGCTCAGGAGCGGCGTGCAGTTCCACTGGCTGAACGGGGGCTATGCGACTTTCGATGACTTCCTGGCGACGCTGGAACAAAAGAAGCGCAAGAACATCCGCGCCGAGCGCCGCAAGGTGCGCGAGGCGGGCGTGACGCTGCGCCGGGTGCGCGGCGTGGATGCCACGGATGATGACTGGGTGCTCTTCAACCGCTGCTACCGCCATACCTATGCGGCTCACTATTCGACGCCCTACCTGAACCTGGACTTCTTCCGGCGCATCGGGAAGACGATGCCGGAGAATATCCTGCTGGTGATCGCCGAGCGCGGTGGCCGGCCCATCGCCTCCTCGCTGGTGATCCATACCGCCGACACCCTGTACGGCCGCTACTGGGGCGAACTCGAGCACGTGCCCTGCCTGCATTTCGAATGCGCGTATTACCAGCCGCTGGAATTCTGCATCGAGCAGGGCATCGGGACCTTCGAGGGCGGCGCCCAGGGCGAGCACAAGATGGCGCGCGGCTTCCTGCCGACGCGGACCTTCTCCGCCCACTGGCTGGCGCACCCGTCGTTCGCGGACGCGATCGAACGTTTCCTGGAGCGCGAGGCGGGCGGGATCGACGATTACATGAGCGAGCTGAACGAACGGAATCCGTTCAAACGATAAGCCCGCGTTCCACGAATGTAGGGTGGACTCCCGAGTCCACGCGGTGCAGTGGTCGATCAGTCGAGGCGCTGAGCGAAGCTGCTCCACCGATCAACCGGCGTAAACGCGTGGACTCGGGAGTCCACCCTACATCTTCGCCTCTTCCCCGTACGGGCCCAACGGCCGCCCGCAAATGAAAACGCCGGCGCGGGGCCGACGTTGCGTGCGTGTGAAGCGCGGGGCTTAGTTCCAGCCGCCGGCGTTCGAGCTGTACACTTCCTGGCGGCAGATACGCATCTCTGCCTGCTTGCGCATGACGAGTTCGGCACGGGACCGCGCGCGTGCGGCCAGCGTGGCGGCAATGGCGCTCAACAGCTTTTTCATTTCACGACTCCTGCGATTGCGCCGCATCGGAATGCAGCCCGGATTAACGATCCTACCGTTATACGGGTCTTTCGACGGAACGGCCAATTCCGATTAGCAATATCAGGTATCGGTGACGTGAATAGGTTATTCGACATGCCTTTCAAGCCACTTGCGCACCCCATCCAGCGAGCGGAAGTCCGCCACCGAACGGCAGGCGATGCCCGGGTGGCGCGCTTGCAGCATGCGCGTGAGCGAGGCGGCGGGGCCCAGTTCCAGCGCGACAGTCACGCCGGCTTCGGCCAATGCATCCATGCCGTCCTTCCAGCGGACCGGTTCGGCCAGCTGGCGCGCCAGGTGGTCGATGGCTTTTGAGCGATCGTGGATCGGCTCGGCGGAGATGCCGGACACGACCGGCACCTGCGGCGCGGCGAAACGTCCCGCCTCCAGCAGCGCCCGGAACGGCGCCACCGCGCCGGCCATGAAGGGCGTGTGCGAGGCGACTTCGACCGGCAGTACGCCGGCCCTCCCGCCCGCGGCGCCGACCGCCTCAACCAATCCTTCGCGCCTGTCGGCCGGTCCGCCCGCAATCAGGCTGTCCTCGCCGGTCTCGATCGCCAGCTGGAAGCCGAAGGGACGTGCGATCTCCTCCAGCGCGGCGTTGCCGAGGCCGGAAAGCGCCACCAGCGCCTGGCGCGGCGTGTTTTCCAGGCAGGCGTCCATCAGGCGTGCCCGCCGGGCGGCCAGCGCGACCGCATCCGCAGCCGGCAGCGCACCGGCCACGCCATGGGCGGCCAGTTCGCCGATGCTGTACCCGGCCACGATCGCCGGCTGCGGGGTGTCCTGCGCCAGCGCGGTCCAGGTGGCCAGGGTGGCGGCCACGATCAGCGGCTGGGCGTAGCGGTTCGCGTACAGGCGCTGCCCGTCGGCGAGGATCTCGGCCGGGGGCGCGTCCAGGCCGGCGCCTTCCAGCCAGCCCTCGACCAGGCCGGCCGCACGCGGATCGCCGCGCGCCAGGTCGAACATCGCCGGGCCCTGCCCTCCCTGGCCCGGGCACAGCAGGGCAAGACGGCTACGCATCATGCTCGCCCATCAGTCGCCGCCGCAGACGTCGTGCACGCAGACATCGTGCAACAGGCAGCTTGCGGCCAGCAGGTCGGCCGCGCCGCCGGGCGACAGCCGCGCCGCCACGAACGCGCGGTGGCAGTCGAGCGCGCGCGCTTCCCAGCCTTCGCTCGCGGTGCCGCCCTGCGCGAGGAAGGACTGCGCGTGGCGCCGCACCGCCAGCGCGCCCCGCTCGCCGCCGCGGTGGTACAGGTTGGTGTCGCTGATGTGCGCCATCAGGGCGAACAGGGCGTCCACCCGTGCGCGCCGCATGCCGCGGCCTTCACGCAGCGTGCGGCGCAGGGCGGGCAGCGCGACCTCGAATACCGAAGGCAGGCCGAGCGCGCCTTCCTCGCGCGCGCCGCTGGCGGCGTAGCGCCGCGCCGCGCGCAGGCCGTGCGAATCCCCTCCTTGCGGATGGCTGTGCGCGGCCAGCGCATCGGCCCAGCGCAGCAGCAGCATGGCGCGGATCGCGGACGGCGTGAGCCGGGTGCCGTGCGTCCGGCAGGCGCCGATGGCCGCGCACAGCAGGCCGAGGCAGAACACGGCGCCGCGATGGGTATTGATGCCGCCGGTGGCACGCAGCATGCGCGCTTCGGCCTCGATGCCGAGGCGCTTGAGCGTCGCGAACGGTGCATCGTCCATGCCGGCGCGGGTGATGTGGCGGAAGTAGTGGCGCAAGGTGAACAGGCTGCGCATGAAGGTGTCCGCCGTCATGTCGTCGTGGCTGCCGTTGTCGACGAGGGAGACCAGTCCCGGCTTCGGGTACAGGGTCAGTTCCGCGTACAGGCTGCGCACGGCATGGCGCGCGATCGTCGCGCAGAAGGCGCGGTCGGCCGCGCGCTGGATGGTGCCACGGATGTTGCCACAATCGGCGCCGGCCGCGCTGCCGCACAGCGGCGCCACATCGAGAATCAGGTCAGGCATACGTCGTCCTCCAGGGAGGCAAGCAAGGCGTCGGGCAGCGCCAGCGATACGCGCGTCATTTCCTTGACCAGCACGCGCGTGCCCGCCGCGCCATCGAGCGCGGCCGCCCATTCCTTCCACGGCACCGCGCGCCCGTCCGGGAACACGATTTCCCCGTCCAGCGGCAGGTGGGCGGCATATGTGCGCAGCAGCGCCAGGCCCTCTTCCAGCTCGGCGCGGCTGCGTGAGTGCAGCAGCAGGTCGATGTCCGAGCTGGCGGTCAGGTAGCGCTGCCCGGTGAGGACCTGCAGCGCGGCCGAGCCGTAGAGGCGCACATCGAGCATCCGCGCGGCCGCCTGTTGCGCCAGTTCGGACAGGGCGGAATGCCAGCCAGGCGGCACTTCAGAGAACTGCGCGGCGGCCTGGGCCAGCGGCAGCGGCCGCTGGTGGCGGGCAAGCGCAGCGGCGGCCACCCGGCCCGCGACGCGCAGCTTGCGCCCGTCTTCGGCGCGCGGCGGCAGCGGGATGCCGATCGCCACCTCGCCGGGCGCCAGGTCGGCATCCGCGCGCCGCACGACGGCGGGCCAGTCGGCCTGCCGCCACGCAGCCAGGGCAGCTTGCGCCTCGGCCGGCGCGCCGGCCAGCGCCTGGCGCCAGCCCTCCGCGCCCAGCCAGACCAGGTCATGCCGGGCGAACATGGGCACCCGTCCGGACCGCCTCCGCCACCGGCTGGGCCAGCCGGCGCCCGCCGCGTTCCAGCCCCAGCGCCATGCGCCGGTCCTGGGGCTCGATGGATGCCAGCGCGTTCGCCAGCTCCTGCGCGAAGTCGCGTTCCCAGATCGCGTGCAGGCCGCCCATGCGCAGGTAGTTGCCGGCACCGGGAGCAAACACCGGATTGTCCTTCGCCAGCTCGGTCAGCCTTTCCTCGGGCACCTTGGTAATGCGCGCCATCGCCGGCAGGCCCATCACGCGGATGGTCGCCTGCGGCAGCGCGTAGCAGCTGCTCGCGATCAGGCCGCTGGTAATGAAACCGCCGGAAAGCGCTTGGTCGTACACCAGCCCGACCACGGTATGCCCTTTGCGCCGTGCCAGGTCGACGCACTTGCCGAGGTAGGCCATGTAGCTGTTGATGCCCAACATCTCGTCGCGGTGGCGCAGGCGCTGGCCGACGGTGTCGACCAGGATCAGGATCGGCCGCCCCGGGTACTGGCGCACCGTCTCGAGGATGAAGCGCGCCTGCGCCAGGGCGATCTCGACCCCGATCGGCGCGTGGCCGGCGGTGCCGACGACGGCGACGGTGGTCTCGCCCACCTGGGCCGTCCCGGAGAGGAACAGGTCGCGCTCGACGATCTGGTGCCCGCGCGGGAACAGGGCGCTCGTGATTGTGTTCCAGTCCATCAGTTCGCTCCAATCCGCCAGGCGGCGGCTTGCTCGACGAAAGGTCCCGCCTCGAGCAGCGGCAGCCTGCGCGGCTCGGCAACCCCCAGCGCGGACCAGATCTCCATCGGCTCGGACAGCGCCCCGAAGCGCTCCAGGCGCTGCGCCAGCATGTCCTGCTCGGCTTCCAGCGCGGCCAGACTCAGCGCGCTCTCTTGTGCCCCAAGGCGTGCCAGGGTCGCGATGGCTGCGGCGCGGAAGTCGGCCACCCGGTCGGCCACCAGCTGCTGGCAGTCGCCCAGCAGGTAGCGGTGCTTGCCGCCGGTGGTGCGCCAGACCAGGGCGCGGTCGCGCGAATCGAATTCCTCGACGCCGCTGGCGGTCTCGATGACTTCCGGCCCCGACATCCCGAGGCGCGCCTCTTCCGACATGATCACCGCGTTGGTGCAGCGCGCCACGATGCCCATGCCGCCGAAGCAGCCGTTGGCGCCCCCGATCAGGGCGATCACGGGCACGCCGGAATTGCGCGCGTCGAGCACGGCGCGCATCACTTCCGACACCGCCACCAGGCCGGCGTTCGCTTCGTGCAGGCGCACGCCGCCCGACTCCAGCAGCAGCACCACCGCCGCCGCGCGCTCGGCCACGGCCCGGCGCAGCAGGCCAACCAGCTTGGCGCCATGCACCTCGCCGACCGCGCCGCCCATGAAGCCGCCTTCCTGGGCGGCGGCAAAGACCAGCTGCCCATCCAGGCGCGCGCGGCCCACGGCCACGCCGTCGTCGAAGGCCACCGGCGCGTCGAGCTGGGCCAGGTGCGGGCTGATCACGCGCGCGCTCGGCGGCAGGAATTCGGCGAAGCTGCCCGCATCGAACAGCTGGGCCAGGCGTTCGCGCGCCGACAGTTCCAGGTAGCTGCTCATGGCGGGCCTCCCAGCACGGTTTCGACGGCCTGGTCCAGGCGCAGGCTGACCACGGCCGGCGTCGCGCCCACGTCGTTGATCGCGATGCGGGTGTCGGCCAGTTGCCAGCGCTCGTGGAAGTCGCGCATGACGGCTTCCCAGGTGGCGCCGAAACCCAGCGCCGCGGTGTTGACTTCGATCGCGCAGTCCCCGTTCAGGGGCGCCGATTCGATCAGCACCTCGAGGTTGCCGGAGCTGACCACGCCCACCAGTTCCGCCGCCTGCGGCAGCGCGCGGCTGCCGCCCCGAAATCGGTATGTAAGCTTTTCCATGAGGTCTCACCCTTCATCCTTACCAGTTGCGGAAACGCTTCGGCGGCTCGTACAGGCCGTGCGATGCGCGCACCAGGTCTTTCATGTTCTTGGCCGCCAGCAGGTCGCGCGTGGCGAGCCGCTTGTCGATGCCCAGGTCCTCGGCGCGCCGGATCACGCCGC
>JBBWZO010000028.1:0-4325 GCA_039649125.1 Massilia sp.
GCCGCCACCACCGAGCCCTTGCCGGCCAGGTCCGACGAGCCGCCGGACATGTCGGTCATGACGCCGATCTTGATGCCGGTTTCGGCCCCGATTGCGATGTGCTGTATGCCGAACAGCGTTGCGACAAGGACCGACATGACTAACTGCTTCTTCATTACACTCTCCCCAGATTTTCAGATCAAGCAACTCAAAGGTACACAGCTGGCACAGCCTGCGCTACGACGGCTGACACAAGGCACTTCGCTACCGGTCTTACCTGGTAAATATCCGCCGGATGCGCGCCACCACGACGCTCCATGCCAGGCCCAGGCCGTTCAGCTGCGGCGCCGCCAGCAGCGCGGGATCGGCGCCGTCCATGCGCGCTGCCACCCTGACGCCGAAGTCGGCGATCATGCGCGCGACAAAATCCCTGACCAGGCCGGAGCGGGAAAACTGCGCGAGCGGCCCTTGCAGCATGTGCTCGAGCCTGATCAGGACCTCGGTGCGTCCGGGCTCGGCGCCGCTGGTCACGCGGTAGGTGATGTCGCCCTTTGCCTGTGAACGGCTGATGCTGTCGATGCCCGCGCCACGCAGCACGCCGACCCGTTGCGCGTCGTCGCGCTCGAGCGTCGCCGCGCCGCGGAAAGCGGCGGAAATCGGCCCGAAGCGGATTGCGATGCGTCCTTTGACGGTCTGGCCATCGTGCTCGACGATCTCGGCGCCAGGCAGGCAGGCGGCGAGCGCCTCGACGTCGCCCATGAAGGCCCATACCTGCTCCGGCGGCCGGTCGACGCTGAAGCTGCCGGCCATCTGCGCCCAGCCCTGGCGCTCGGAGGCGGCGCCGGCAAGGTCGGGCGCGCCTGGCACGGACTGCGCCGCGGCCGGCGCGCTGTCGTCCGCCAGCGCGAATTGCTGGAACGGCGCCGGCGCGGCCGGCGCGGCCTGCGCTGCGCTCGATGCCGGCCCGGCGCGGCCGGCGGCCAGCACCGACATGATCGCCCGCACAATGCCGATGTAGCCGGTGCAGCGGCACAGGTTGCCCGACAATTCGAGGCGCACCCGCGCTTCGTCGGCGTCGGGCAGGCGGCGCACGATGTCGTAGGCCGTCGCCAGCATGCCGGGCGTGCAATAGCCGCATTGCAGCGCGTGCTCTTGCGAAAAGGCGCTGCGCAGCCTGGCCATGACCGGGTCGCCCTCGTAGCCTTCGATGGTCTGCACCGCCTTGCCCTCGCAGCTGACGGCGAAGGTGATGCAGGAACGCACCGGCCGGCCGTCCACCAGCACCGTGCAGGCGCCGCACACGCCGTGTTCGCAGCCAAGATGGGTGCCGGTCAGGCCGCATTGTTCGCGCACGAAATCGCCCAGGTGGACCCGCGCCGCCGCCGCATGCTGCTGCGGCGCGCCGTTGACGTGCAGGCGGATCAGCCGGGCGCCGGCTGGCGCTTTGAGTTGCTCGTTCATTTGCATCCTCAACCCTCCATCACTTGCTTGAGGCAGCGCTGTACCGCCGCAACCATTAACTGCAGCCGCACCGGGTCCTCGGTGCCGGCGGCCTGGCACACCGCGTCGCGCACGGCGTCGCCGGCCAGCGCCGCCGCGCCCTGCCGCGCCAGCGCGCCGGCCAGTTGCGGCAGAGGGGCGGGCGCGCCGTCGAGGGCGCCGAGCACGATGCGCGCGGTGCCGTGGACGGGGTCGAATACGGCCGCGCAGCTCGCTTGCGCAAACTCCCCCGTCTTGCGGCAGAACTTGTAGTAGCCCCAGCGCATCGACGCCGAACAGCGCGCCACGCGCACCCCCGCCAGCACCTCGCCATCAGCCAGCGCGGTGGTGAATGCGCCTGACATGAAGGCGTCGATGCCGACCCAGCGGCTGCCGTGCGCGCCGACGCACTGCAACTGGGCATTGAGCGCCATCATCGCCAGCATCCAGTCCGCCGCCGGATCGGCATGCGCCAGGCTGCCGGCCAGCGTGCCGCGGTTGCGGATGGCGCGATAGGCGATGCCCGCGGCCACATGGCGCAGCAAGGCGGCCAGGCCCGGAGCCTCGGCCAACACCGTGTCCAGCATGCCGTCTTCGATCTCGGCATGGGTCAGCGCGCCGCCGATCCAGTAGCCATCGGGCCCGGCGTTGACGGCGCGCATCTCGTCGAGCCCGGACAAGTCGACCAGCAACGCCGGGCGCGTCAGGCGCAGGTTCAGCATCGGCCCCAGCGATTGCCCCCCGCCCAGCGGCTTTGCCGCCGACATGGCCGCTTGCAGCGCTGCCGTCGCCTCGGCCAGGCTGTGCGCGCGCTGATAGTCGAACGCCGCCGCTTTCATGCCGCCTCCCGCATCATGCCGGGCCTGGCCCGCGCCAGCGCGAGCGCGGCGCGCAGGCGCTCGGGCGTCAGCGGCGTCTCGCTGACGGTCGCGCCGAGACCGCGGATGGCGTCGTTGACCGCGTTCAGGATGGCCGCCGGCGGTCCGATCGCGCCGCCCTCGCCGACCCCCTTGACGCCGAATTCGGTATTCGCCGACCGCGTTTCCATGTGCTCGATGCGGATCGGCGGCAGCTCGGTGGGCCCGGGCAGCAGGTAGTCGGCCAGCGTCGAGTTCAGGGGCTGGGCATTGTCGTCGTACAGCATTTCCTCGTACAACGCGGAGCCGATCCCCTGCGCCACCCCGCCGTAGGTCTGTCCCTCGACGACCATCGGATTGATCATGCGTCCGCAATCTTCCACCACCAGATAGTCGATGATCTCGACGTGCCCGGTTACGGGGTCGACCGCCACCACGCAAGCATGGGTGGCGTAACTGAACGCGCCGGTATCGACCTTCGGCTTGTAGCCCACGGTCGCCTCCAGGCCGCCGGTGTCGACGTCGGCGGGCAGGCGCTCGGGGTGGGCGTACCAGGCCTGGGCGATCTCCTTGAGCGTGACGCGGCGGTCCCCGCACACCACGTCGCCGCGCTCCATGCTGGTCAGGTGCTGCGGCTGTTGCAGCAGGTGCGCGCCGATTTTCTGGATCCGCGGCAGCAGCGCCTTGCAGGTGACGGAGACGGCGCCACCGGCCATGGTGATGCCGCGCGATGCGTAGGTCCCGGTCGAGAATGGCGTGGTCGCGGTATCGCCGAAAACCGTGCGCGTCGCGGCCACCGGCACGCCGAGGATTTCGTTGGCGATTTGCGCCAGCGTGGTCTCCATTCCCTGCCCATGCGAGTGCAGGCCGACATGAATTTCCAGGCCCCCGTCCGGGGTCACGCGCACGGTGGCCTGCTCGAAGCCGGGGACGAACGGCATGCCCATCGCGGCAAACACCGTCGTTCCGTGGGCCGACTGCTCATTGAAGGTGGCGAAGCCGACCCCGATCAGGCGCCCGTCCGGCTCGCCCGCACGCTGGCGCTCGCGGATGCGCCCGAGCCCGACCCCGTCGACCGCTTTTTTCAGGCTGGCCGGGTAGTCGCCGCTGTCGTAGATCCGGTTCACCAGTGTCTTGTACGGCATCGCGCCGGGCGGAATCAGGTTATCGAGGCGCACTTCCCATGCCTCGCGCCCGACCTCGGCCGCGATCGCGTCGAGCAACAGCTCCATGGCCAGGCAGGCGCCGGTACGCGCCACGCCGCGGTACGGGACAAAGCCGGGCTTGTTGGTCGCGACGCACTCGGTGCGGCAGCGGTAGCCCTGGAAGTCGTAGGGCCCGGGCAGGTTGGAGGTGGCCTGCATCGGCTCGAGGCCGATCGAGAACGGCCACACCGAATAGGCGCCGCCGTCGATCAGGATGCGCGCGTCCAGCGCCAGCAGGCGGCCGCTGGCATCGGCATAGCCGGTCAGCTGGTAATGGTGCTGGCGCGAATTGGCGCCGGCGACCAGGTGCTCGCGGCGGTCCTCGACATAGCGGAACGGGGTCTTGTAGGTCAGTGCCAGCCAGGCGACGCACAGATCTTCTTGCTGGAGCACGCATTTGTAGCCGAAACCGCCGCCGACATCGGGGGCGATCACGCGGAGGACACCCTGGTCGATGCCCAGGCAGCGCGCCAGCGCCATCCGGATCATGTGCGGCACCTGGGTCGAGCTGTAGACGACCAGCTGGCCGGCCAGGTGGTCCCAGCAGGCCAGCACGGCCTTGCCTTCGAGCGGGACCATGCACTGACGCGCCAGGTCGGCCCGTGTGCTGACCACCACGGCGGCGCCTCTGGCATGCGCCTCGAAACTCTTGTCGACGTCGATGCTGAGCACCAGGTTGTCGTTCCAGTGCTCGTGCACCCGCACGTCGTTGCGCGCCAGCGCGCTGTACACGTTGGAGAACGCCGGCAGCTCGTCGAGTTCGAGTTCGATCGTTTCGACGATGTCCTCGGCTTCGGCGCGCGAC
>JBBWZO010000038.1:0-15452 GCA_039649125.1 Massilia sp.
CGGCGCGCCGCGCGACGACACCCAATCGGACGTCCTCAACGCGCTGCTGGCTTTGGGGTATTCTGACAAGGAAGCGCTGCTGGCCACCAAGAACCTGCCGGCCGGCTCGACCGTGTCGGACGGCATCAAGTTCGCACTGAAAGCCTTGTCCAAGGCGTGATGCGAACCGTTTGTATTTCGAGATTTGAATAATGAGCATCCAGACCGACAATTTCACCGAGCAGCGCGTAATCGACGCCGCGCCGGCCTCGCCCAACGAGGAGGCGATCGAGCGCGCCTTGCGCCCGAAGCAGCTCGACGAATACGTCGGCCAGGAAAAAATCCGCGACCAGCTCGAAATTTTTATCCATGCCGCGCGCAAGCGCCGCGAGGCGCTCGACCACACGCTGCTGTTCGGTCCGCCGGGTCTGGGTAAAACCACGCTGGCGCACATCATCGCGCGCGAAATGGGCGTGAACCTGCGCCAGACCTCCGGCCCGGTGCTGGAGCGCCCGGGCGACCTGGCGGCGATTTTGACCAACCTCGAGCCGAACGACGTGCTGTTCATCGACGAGATCCATCGTCTATCTCCGGTGGTCGAGGAAATCCTGTACCCGGCACTCGAGGACTACCAGATCGACATCGTGATCGGCGAAGGCCCGGCCGCGCGTTCCGTGAAACTCGATTTGCAGCCGTTCACCCTGGTCGGGGCGACGACGCGCGCCGGCATGCTGACCAATCCGCTGCGCGACCGCTTCGGCATCGTCGCCCGCCTCGAGTTTTATAACGTCGAGGAACTGACCAAGATCGTCACCCGCAGCGCGGCGCTGCTGGAAGCGCCGATCAAGGAAGACGGCGCGCGCGAAGTCGCCATGCGCGCGCGCGGCACCCCGCGTATCGCGAATCGCCTGCTGCGCCGCGTGCGCGACTACGCGGAAGTGAAGGGCACCGGCGAGATTACGAAGGAGATGGCCGACCGCGCATTGAAGATGCTCGACGTCGACTCGGTCGGCTTCGACGTCATGGACCGCAAACTGCTGGAAGCGGTGCTGTTCAAGTTCAGCGGCGGGCCGGTCGGCATCGGCAACCTGGCGGCGGCCATCGGCGAGGCGGCCGACACCATCGAGGACGTACTGGAACCCTACCTGATCCAGCAGGGCTACCTGCAGCGCACCCCGCGCGGGCGCATCGCCACCCCGGCGGCGTATCAACACTTCGGTGTCGCCGCCCCGCGCATCAGCCCGACGGGCGACCTGTGGGACAACCTGCGTTGAGGGCCGACGTGAACGGCGCGATGCAGATCTGGGTCGACGCCGACGCCTGCCCGGCCGTCATCAAGGACATCCTGTACCGGGTTGCCGAGCGCACGCAGATACCGGTGACCCTGGTCGCGAACCAGCTGCTGCGCGTGCCGGGTTCGAAATTCATCCGCGCACTGCAGGTGCCGAACGGCGCCGACGTGGCCGATGCCGAGATCGTGGCGCGCCTGGCGCCGGGCGACCTGGTCGTCACCGGCGACATTCCGCTGGCCGCGCAGGTGCTGGAAAAGGGCGGTTTTGCGCTCAATCCGCGCGGCGATTTCTATACGAAAGACACCATCGCCCAGCAGCTGACGATGCGCGCCTTCATGGAGGAACTGCGCAGCGGCGGCGTCGACACCGGCGGCCCGGCCGCCTTCAACCAGGCCGACCGCCAGCAGTTCGCGAACGCCCTCGACCGGCATCTCGCCCGGCAACGCCCGCGCACCTGAGCGCAGCTGACATTTGTCACCTTAAAGTCGTGGCAGCTGCTTCTGGTGCGGCTGCCGCCGCGCTTCCATACTCGGCTCATCCAACCACTGGGAGAGCCCGATGAAACCGACCATCCTGAAAACCCTGTTGCTGTGCGCCGGCCTCGGCTGCTGCTCGGCTGCGCTGGCCGCCGCCACGCTCGTGCGCGACGTGCGCGTCTTCGACGGCGAGACGGTGCACGAGCGCCGCTCGGTGCTGTTCGACAAGGGCGTCATCGTCGATCCGACTTCCGCGGCGAGGCGCCGGCAGGCAGCCGCGTCGTCCAGGGCGCGGGGCGCACGCTGCTGCCGGGCCTGATCGACGCGCACACCCACGCTTTCCGACACCAGGAACTGCCGTTGCTGTTCGGCGTGACTACCCAGGTCGACATGTTCACCGACCTCAGGCTGATGAGGAAGGCCAAGGAGCAGATGGCACAGGGAGACAACCATCACCATGCCGACCTGTTTTCGGCCGGCACCCTGGTCACCGCCCCGCACGGCCACGGCACCCAGTTTGGCGTCGCCATCCCCACCATCACGGGGCCGGAACAGGCCCAGGCGTTTGTGGACGCGCGCATCGCCGAAGGGTCCGACTTCATCAAGATCGTCATGGAAAGCGGCTACGGCCTGCCATCGCTCGACCTGGCGACCACGAAGGCCGTGATCGCGGCGGCGCACAGGCGCGGCAAGCTGGCCGTCGTCCACATCGGCAACGAGAAGGATGCGCGCGCCGTGCTGGAAGCGGGCGCCCACGGCCTGGTGCACCTGTTCCCGGGCGCTTCGGTCGATGCCGAGGGGCTGGCGCGGCTGGCCGCCAGCCGCGGCGCCTTCGTGATCCCGACCTTCACGGTGCTGGAGAGCATGGCGGGCTGGCGCGGCGACGACCTGCTCGCCAATCCTGCCTTTGCCGGCCTGCTCGACAAGGATGCGCAGGCCGCGTTCAGGGCGCGTTACGGCAACCAGGCGCGCCCGGAGAAGCTTGCCGCACCCGGGGCCGTCACCGCGGCGCTGGTCGAAGCGGGACTCACCCCGGGGCAGGCGCTGGCGGCGGCCACCAGCGCACCGGCAAAGGCCTTCAGGCTGGGCCGGCGCGGCCGCATCGACAAGGGCTGCAAGGCCGACCCGCTGCTGGTGGAAGGCAACCCGACGGCGGACATCCTGGCCACGCGCCGGATCGTCGAGGTCTGGAAAGATGGCGAGAGCGCGAACGGCCTGCGCGACGGCCAGCGCCGGGAGGTTGCCAAGGCGGCGCAGGCGGCGCAACTAAGCGGCAGGCCCCTCGCGTCGCCCCCGGACGGCCGCATCAGCCGGTTCAGCGAGAAGCAGCTGGCCAGCCCGTTCGGCATGGGATGGGGGCCGTCGACCGACGGCCAGGTGCCGCTCGCGATCGATGCGAAGGTGGCGCCGGGCCTGCCCTTCGCCTGGGCCGGCGTGGCCTCCATGCCGGGGGCGCAGCCGATGCAGGCGGTGGACCTCTCCGCAGTCAAGCTCGTGCGCTTCAGGGCGCGCGGCGACGGCAAGACTTATCAACTGATCGCGATGTCGCAGGGCGTGCAGATACCGGGCGCACGGCAGGGAAGCACTGGCGCTGTGCGCGCAGCATGCGCCCGACATCGTGCTGACCGATATCGAGATGCCGCACATGACGGGCCTGGAACTGGCCGCGTGCCTGGGTGAACAGGGCCTGCGCGCGAAGGTCGTCATCGTGACCACCTTCGGGCGCAGCGGCTACCTGCGGCGCGCGCTGGCGGCGGGCGTGCGCGCTTACCTGTTGAAGGATGCGCCGGCCGACACGCTGGCCGCCGCGATCCGCAGCGTGCATGCGGGCGGGCGCGCGATCGCACCCGAACTGGCGCTGGAAAGCTGGGGCGGCGCCCAGGATCCGCTGTCCGAGCGCGAACGGCAGGTGCTGCGGCTGGCGGGCGAGGGGCGCAGCAGCGCCGACATTGCGCGCCAGGTGCACCTGTCCGAGGGCACGGTGCGCAATTACCTGTCCGAAGCGATCAGCAAGCTCGGCGCCGCGAACCGGATCGAGGCTTACCGGATGGCGCGCGATGCCGGCTGGCTGTAGCCGCTCCGGCGCAAACGCGCCATACCGTATTCCGGCCCCGCAGGCGTCGACGCAGCGGCCGGCGGCCGAGCGTAGCGCCGCCGAGTTTGCTTATCTGCCATGATGCTCCTGAATTCGTGAGAGGAGCAATAAGGTGTGGCTGGATCAAAGCTGGATAACGATACAACAGGAATTTTCGGACCTGGGCAACGTCGACGACATCACCCGCATCGTCGTGCGCCTGCTGGTGGCGGTCGTCCTCGGCGGCCTGCTGGGCTATGAACGCGAGTCGGTCGGCGCCTCCGCCGGCCTGCGCACCCACATGCTGGTCTCGCTCGGCTCGGCGATGTTCGTGCTCATCCCGCTGCAGGCGGGCATGAAAATCGAAGACCTGTCGCGCGTGCTGCAGGGGATCACGGCGGGCATCGGCTTCATCGGGGCCGGCGCGATTCTCAAGCAGAGGGAAAAAGAGGACATCAAGGGGCTGACCACGGCAGCCAGTGTGTGGCTGACCTCCGCCGTCGGCATTGCCGCCGGCATGGGGCGCGAGGCGACCGCGGTGCTGAGTGCATTGTTCGCGCTGGTGATCCTGGCGCTCCTGCGCATCACGCCGAACAGACCTCCAGGCGACGGGAACAACGACCGGTAGCGGTCCGCATACGCCGTCCTTCTCATCCGCCAATGCAAAAGCCCGCCAGATGGCGGGCTTTTTTCGCTGCGGCCTCGCCCACGCTATCTGCGTGGTGCGCGCCGTCGATCAGGATCGCTGATTAAATCGCGCGGATATTTCCGGCTTTTTCGCCCTTGGGACCCGTCGAGCGCTCGAACGATACGCGCTGGTTTTCGGCCAGGCTCTTGAAGCCTTCCGACTGGATATCCTGGAAATGAGCGAACAAATCGCCGCCGCCTGCGTCAGGCGTAATAAAGCCGAAACCTTTGGAGTCGTTGAACCATTTTACGGTGCCAGTTTGAGTAGTCATGTACATTCCTTTTAAATTTTCATGGGCAACAATGCCCGGCGCACATTCAACCAAGAGAGGGTGTAACGGGAGGAAATCAAACGGGACCGCCGAAAGGCGAGACAGGAAAGAAAGACCAACAATAACAACGACTTGATGTAGTGCCAGAAGAACGATACAGCGCTTTTCTCAAATCTCCTAATCATTTCTGATTTTATTTCGCACCTTGTGCATTTTGGGACTTTCCAGTGAATGCCGGGAATGGCTGTTATGATGAAAACCCGTTCCAAGCGAGTCTCGTGGAATCGGGATATAAGGGTTTTAAATACAATGACAGAATTCCGACTGGGCGACTTCATTTGCGACAATATGGAGCCGATCCTGCAGGCATGGGAAGATTTTGCGCGCACCATCGAACCGCCGGCGCTGACCATGGACGATACCGAGCTGCGCGACCACGCCCGCCAGATGCTGCTCGCCATCGCGGCAGACCTGGCAACCGCGCAATCCGAGCACGAGCGCGACGCGAAATCGAAAGGCCTGGGCACGCGCGGGAGCGACGACACGGCGGCGGAAACCCACGCCGAAGCGCGCCTGCTGTCGGGATACACCGTGGTGCAGCTGGTTTCCGAATACCGGGCCCTGCGCTCGAGCGTACTGACGCTGTGGGCGGACGATGTCCGGCGCAGCCAGGTTACGGACATGGCCGAAGTCACCCGCTTCAACGAGGCGGTCGACCAGGCCCTGGCCGAGTCGATTGCCCGCTACGAATTCATGGTCAAGCAGTCGCAGAACATGTTCCTCGCGATCCTCGGCCACGACCTGCGCAATCCACTGGGCACCGTCGTCACCGGATCGAGCCTGCTGATGCAGGCGGACGAGCTCCCGCCGAGATACGTCCTGGTGGCGACCAGGATGTTCAACAGCGGCAAGCGCATGAGCAAGCTGATCAACGACCTGATCGACTTCACGCGTTCCCACCTCGGCCCCGGCATTCCGATCCGCGTCAAGCAGGGCAGTATGGTCGCCGTGTGCGAAGAAGTGGTCAACGAACTGCGCACCTTCCATCCCGAGCAGCGGATCGAACTGCATGCCCCGTCCCAGCTCGACGCCATTTTCGACGAAGGCCGCATTGCCCAGGTGCTGTCTAACCTGATCGGCAACGCCATCCAGTACGGCAGCGCGGACGCACCGGTCACGGTCCGGGTGGCGAGCAGTGATGGCGATGCCGTCGTTGCGATCACCAACCACGGCAAGTGCATCCCGCCCGACCAGCTGTCCGGCATTTTCGACCCGATGGTGCGCATCGCCGCCAGCGTCAACGCCGGCGGCAACGACTATACCGAGCGCACCAGCCTCGGCATCGGGCTGTTCATCTCGCGCGAGATCGTCCACGCGCACGGCGGGCGGATCGGCCTGGTGTCGACGCAGTCCGACGGCACCACCTTTACCGTGACGATGCCGCGCCTGCCGACAGGGTTCCCGCAGGACCGTCGTACGGCCCCCGGGCGACGTGAACCGCGCCCTGGGGCGGCGGCCCGAGCCGCAAGCCACGCCCATGACGCCTGACGACCCCTGGACGGCGCCGCATGGCCGCGGCAGCGCTGTGCGCAAGGTCCTCGTGGTCGATGACGAGCGCGACCTGGCCGGCCTGGCGCAGCTCCTGTTGAGCAGTGCGGTCTCGGGACGCGGGTGGCGTACAGCGCGGGCGAAGCGCTGCAGCTCCTGGCAAGCGATCCGGAAATCGATGCCGTCTTTTCCGACATGATGATGCCCGGAATGACGGGGCTGCAATTGGCGGAGGCGGTCCACTGCCTGTATCCCTCTGTCAAGGTCGTGCTGACCTCCGGTTATACGGTGCCGGCATTGATGGCGGGGCAGCGGTCTTATTCGTATGCAGCCAAACCCTATCACGGCCCGCATGCGCGCCTGCCGGTAAGCCTCCAGCACCTCCGCCACCCGCGGGTCGCGCTCGGCGTCGTCGACGACGTACGGGACGCCGAGCTGGCTCAGGCGGACGAATTCGGCGCCGAAGTCCGCGTTGCGGTAGCGGCCGACGATGCTGGTCACGCCGTCCGTGTAGTCGCCCGTGAGGGTAAAGATCCCGAACTGTTCGTCGACGTGGGCGTAGGCGCAGCGGTTCGCCCCGAGGAAGCGGCCCAGCATCGACGCTGCGGTCTGCGTGACGTCCTGGGGGCAACCAGGGGCCGGATGGCATCGTCCAGCGCCAGCAGGAAGCGGTGCATGTCGAGTTCGCCGAGCGGGCTGGAGAGTGATTCAGGCATCCTGTGGTGGTGACGTGGTGATTGCTTCGCGATTGCTTTGAGAAATGACCCCATGGCAGGCATGCTAGACTGGGAGACCGATCGGCCAGCGGACTGCCTTGTGCTCACCTTCAAGACCTTATTCGTCGACCTCGACATCCGGACCTAACCGCAACAGCCGGAAGGGGACCGCCACGCGTTCGCCCAGCTCGTGCTGCCCCTGTCCGGCGAACTGCAGCTCGAGATCGAAGGGGAGCGGGGACGCCTCGATCCGCTGCACGGCGCGCTGGTCGCTCCCGGCGCCTGGCACTCGCAGTACAGCGCCGGCCTGAACCGCTCCTTCATCGTCGACCTCGACGCATCGGCCATGGCCCATGACGCGTTGGCGCAGTTGTCGGAAAAGCCGTTCACGGCGATCGGTCCGGCGGCGCGCAAGCTGATCGACTACATGGAAATCATGACGACACGGGCAGCGGCGCCGGCGCTGCTCCGTGGCTGGGTTCCGCTGCTGCTCGACACGCTGGTGCTGGACGCCCCGCAGCCGCAGTCGCGCCTGGCGGCATTGCTGGCGCAGGTCGAAGCGCATCCCGGCCATCCATGGACCACCGAATCGATGGCACGCTGCGCGCGCATGAGCGTCAGCCGGCTGCATGCGCTGTTTCGTGCGGAACTGGACATCAGTCCGCATGCCTGGCTGCTGCGGCAGCGGATCGGGCAAGCCTGCCGGCAACTGGCCGGCACGAACCAGGCGATCGCCGCGGTCGCCCTGAATGCCGGCTTTTCCGACCAGAGCGCCCTGACGCGCGCCATGCGCGCGCAGCTGGACATGACACCGGCGGCCTATCGACGCCACAGCCGCGAAACGCGGGCAAAGGATTCGCCAAAACCGCAGTAGTCCGCGGCAAGAAATCCCGGGCCGGCTCGTCCAGAATCGTCGTTTTCTGGAGGGCGAACATGATGTTCACGCATACCTGGTTCGGGATCGGCGCCGGCGTCGCCGCAGGCGCCCTGTGGGGACTGGTCTTCCTCGCACCGGAGCTCACGTCCGGCTTTACGTCGCTGCAGCGGTCGGCGGGACGCAACCTGGCCTATGGCCTGGTTGCGGCGGCCCTGATCGCGCCCTCGTGGAAGCGCCTGGCAGGCACGCTGACCTGGAAGGAGTGGAAGGCGCAGCTCTGGCTCAGCCTTGCCGGCAACATCGTGTATTACGTCTTCCTGGCCAGCGCCGTGCAGGCCGGCGGGGTGGCCATGGCCTCGCTCGTGATCGGCCTGCTGCCGGTTGCCGTGACCCTGGTCGGTAGCCGCGACAAGCATGCGGTACCGCTGCGCCGCCTGCTTCCGTCCCTGCTGTTCGGTACGGCGGGTCTGCTCTGCATTGGCTGGCAGGCGCTGTCGTCGCCGGGGCAGGGCTCCCTCTTCGGCCTGGCCTGCGCCATCGGTGCGCTCGTGTCGTGGACGCTGTATGCGGTCGGCAACAGCAGGTGGCTGGCGCGGCTGCAGGCCGTGTCCGCCCACGAGTGGAGCCTGTTGACCGGGGTCGTCACCGGCGCCCAGGCCCTGGTGCTGGCGCTGCCGGCCTTCCTGTTCACCCCGGCGCAACATGCGTCTTCGGAGTGGCTGTATTTTGCCGGCGTCGTGACCGGGATCGCGATTCTCTGCTCGATCGTCGGCAACGGCTTCTGGAATGCCGCCAGCCGTGCGTTGCCGCTGACCCTGGTGGGACAACTGATCGTGTTCGAAACGGTGTTCGCCTCCCTGTACGGTTTCCTGTGGGAGGGGCGCTGGCCGACGCTCCTCGAGGGCGCGGCCATGATGCTGCTGGTGGCCGGCGTGGCGTCCTGCGCACGCGTGCACAGGAAAGGAGAATGAGGCGCCCGCGTTGGACAGGCGCCTCACCGGGGCTGGGATGGACTCAGGCCGTGAGCGCGCGCTGCGCGGCACCCGGCCGGCCGCCACTGAATGGGACAAAGGCGGGAGCGCAGGCGTGGCCGGCGCCGTGCGCCTGCGGCGCGAGCCTGAAGACGCGGACCTTGTCCGACAGGGTGCTCGCGCTTTCCTGCAGTGCCTGGGCGGCGCCGGCGGCCTGTTCGACCAGGGCCGCGTTCTGCTGGGTGACCTGGTCCATCTGGCTGATCGCCTCATGGATCTGCTCGATGCCGGCGCTTTGTTCGGCACTGGCCATCGTGATCTCGTTCATGATGTCGGCGACGCGGCGGACGCTGACGACGATTTCTTCCATGGTCGAGCCCGCCCGGTTCACGAGCCGGCTGCCGCTGTCGACCTTCTCGACGGAATCCGTGATGAGTTCCTTGATTTCCTTCGCCGCGCTCGCCGAGCGCTGGGCCAGGTTGCGCACTTCGGTGGCGACGACGGCGAAGCCGCGGCCCTGTTCGCCGGCGCGCGCCGCTTCCACGGCCGCGTTCAGGGCCAGGATGTTGGTCTGGAAGGCGATGCCATCGATGACGGAGATGATGTCCACGATCTTGCGTGCCGCCTCGTCAATCGCGCTCATCGTGCCGACCACTTGGGCCACTACCTTGCCGCCGAGTTCGGCCACTTCCGAGGCGCTTGCCGCCACGCCGTTGGCCTGGCGCGCATTGTCGGCATTCTGGCGCACGGTGGTGGTCAGTTCCTCGACCGAGGCGGCGGTCTCCTCGATGGAGCTGGCCTGCCGTTCGGTGCGCGAGCACAGGTCCATGTTACCCGCCGCGATCTCCTTCGACGCGGTGTTGATGATGTCGCTGCCGCTGCGCACTTCGCCCACGATGCCGGCCAGGCTGTTCGTCATGTCGCGCAGCGCGGTCAGCAGCTGGCCGAATTCGTTGCGCGAGTCGACCACGATCGGCGTGCCGAGGTCGCCGTCGGCCACGCGCCGTGCGACACCGACGGCGGCGTCCAGCGGGCCAGTGATGGCGCGTACCAGGTACACCGTTGCCGCCAGTGCCAGCACGAGGCCGAGCACAATGGTGCCAATCGTCATCAGGTTCAGCGAACGCAGTTGGGCGTGCAGCTCATTGCTTTGCTTCGCATTGCGCTCCTCCATGAAGCCTTGCAGCTCCTGGTAGGCCTGCTGGCCCTTCAGGTAAGTCGGGTTGATCTGGCGGCTCAGGACTTCCTGCGCCAGGTCCCAGTTCCCCGCTTCGATCGCCTGCGTGGCGTTGCCGATCAGGTCCAGGCCCAGGTCCTCGCTGGCGCGCATCCACTGCGCGATCGCTTCCCGGGTTTCCTTGCGGCGCAGCGAAGCGAGCAGGGCATCGCGCTCTTTCTGTAGCTCGGCCGTGTTATCGGCGATGTTCTTGAAATGTTTGCCCAGCGGGTGGTCGTGCATGACCGCATACTTGCTTTCGGGGTTGTGCTGGAGTGCCTGCAGCACTTGGCTGCGGTTCGACTCCATTCGGAAGATGAGGCTTGAAATGATCTGCTGCTGCTTCGATGAGCGCAGGATCGCGTCTTCCATGAGCTGGACCGAATACTGGGTCGAGTAATACCCCAGTCCGCCGATGGCGAGCATCATGATGACGAGTGCGCCGACGACCGACGTGATGACGTATTTGATACTGAAGTTTTTCATGAAAATAGGAGCGGAAGGGCGGAGGGTGCCGAAGAGTCGGCATTTTATACGCAATTCCGTCAAATTTCCATATGGCAATTATATGTGAAACAATTGTATTGTTTCCGTGCTTGCGGGGGCTTGCTCCGGGCTGCCCGGTGCGCAAGCGCATCCTCTGCCTGGCAAGCATCGTCAAATTCGTCGAATGCGCGCGTCTTAATGGGCGACGCTTTTCGAGAACAGGTTAATCACCAGCACCCCCGCGATGATGAGCCCGAGTCCGAGCAGCGCCGGCAGGTCCAGATGCTGTTTGTAGACGATCCAGCTCGCCACCGAGATGAGCACGATCCCCACGCCCGACCAGATCGCATACGCGATCCCCGTCGGCAGCACGCGCAGGCTGAAGGTCAGCAGGTAGAAGGAGGCGGCGTAGCAGGCGATCGTCAGCACGCTCGGCCACAGCCGGGTGAAGTTGTCGGTGGCCTTCAGGGCGGTGGTGCCGATCACCTCGACGACGATGGCGAGGCCGAGGAACAGGTAGCTCTGGGTGAGGGTCATAAGTTCTGGGAATAAGAGCGTCTAACAAAACCTCCATGGCTGCGTTGCAGCGTCTCGCCGTACAGTCGTACTGTCTTCGACGCCGCGTCGGGTGGCCGCATCCCTCGCCCTGAGGACCCCATCCTCAGGGCCCCATGAAGGTTTTGTTAGGCGCTCTAAAAAAAGCGGCCACGCGGGCCGCCCGGGATGAAACGAAGAGTGCTCAGCCTTCGCGTTGCCAGACCTGGGAGCGGCCGAACATCGGTGCGCCGATGTAGCCACGCACTTCCAGCTTCTGGCCGCCGTCGCGCAGGGTCGCCTTGCTCTTGTAGACCTTGCCGGCCGCCGGGTCGAGGATTTCGCCGCCGGTGTACTCGTCGCCGTTCTTCTTCAGGCCCGAGACGATCGTCATGCCGATCATCGGCTGGTTCTTGCGCGAGTCGGTGCATTTGGTGCAGACCGGATTCTGCTCTTCGTTCGGGCCGCGGAACAGTTTTTCGATCTTGCCCTGCAGGGTGCCGTTTTCCTCGGTGACGCGCACCAGCGCCTTCGGCTTGCCGGTCTCGTCGTCGATGGTCTTCCACAGGCCGACCGCCGAGTTGTTCTGTGCCCAGGCGGCGGCGGAAGTGAACAGCATCGCAACAATCACGCTGGCTTTGGTGAGGTTGGGCATGGTCAGTCTCCGGTTTGTTATAGGTAGGCGAAGTGTAGCAAAGCACCCATAAGATTTGGAAATTCTTGTTGTCTGATTTCTGGCAGTGCGCGGCCGCGCGCGAAGCGCGTGCGGCTTCACCTTTGTTAGGCGCTCTTAGGAACACATCAATATACCGGCTCCGAATCGTGCATATGCTCGGGTTGGGACGCAAAGACTTTGCGTAATCTCAACCTCAACCTTTGAGGAAACATCATGACGATACGCCGCTTGATCAAGCAATTTGCTGCATCGGCCGTGCTGGCGGTCTGCACGGGCACGGCATCCGCAGCCATCATTACCATCGATTTCGATGACATCGAAGGCATCTACATCGATTCGTACAGCGAAACCGGCTACATCTTCACCTCGCTTGCGCCGCCTCCCGAGGGGCCGCACCTGCATACCGGCGACCGTAGCCTGTGGCTGCACAGCTCGCTCGGCTCCTCGCCCTATCAGTTCCGGCGCGAGGACGGCATGAATTTCGACGTGCTCGGCTTCGAGTATCTCGGCGGCGATTCGCTGTTCGTCGCCGACAACGGGGCGACCTTCGAGATCCTGGGCGAGGCGCCGCTGACCCATGTCGAGCTGCCCGCCAGCTTCCAGAACGTGAACTACGTTAACTGGTATATGAACACGCTGAACCCGGACGACCTGTTCGGCGAACAGTGGGGGCGGATCGACAACATCGTGACGCGGGTAGCGCCGGTGCCGGAGCCCGCGCACGCGGGGATGCTGGCACTCGGCTTGGGTGCGCTGATGGCGGCCGCGCGGCGCTCACGGAGGAAGTAAGCGCCTGCAGCCGGGGAAGGGGAGGGGTGGCGCCGGCGCCGGTATGGCGTCGTGACGCCATACCGGCGAAGCTCAGCGGCAGGAAGCTCAGGCCGCCTGCAGCTTGGCCAGTTGCTCCTGCATCTTCGCCAGCGTCGCCGAGAAGTTCGCCAGGCGTTCCTTCTCCTGCGCGACCACCGCTGCCGGCGCGCGGGCGACGAAACTCTCGCTCGACAGCTTGCCGCTGGCCTTGGCGATCTCGCCTTCCAGGCGCGCGATCTCCCTGGCCAGGCGCTCGCGTTCGGCGGCGACGTCGATCTCGACCTTCAGCATCAGCTTGGTGGTGCCGACGATCGACACGGCGGCCGGCGACTCCGGCAGCGCGTCGACGATCTGCACCTCGGTCAGCTTGCCGAGCGACTGGATGTAGGGAGCGAACAGGGCCATGTTGGCACGGTCCTCCGCGTTGCCCGGCTCGACGATCAGCGGCACGCGCACCGACGGCGACAGCTTCATTTCGCCGCGCAGGTTGCGCGTGGCGTTGGTCAGCTCCTTCAGCTGGGCCATCCAGGCTTCCGCGCCTTCGTCGATCGCGTCCGGATTGGGGACCGGGTAGGGCTGCAGCATGATCGAAGCCCGGTCCGCGCTCGGCTGTTTGCCGGCCAGCGGCGCGACCGCCTGCCACAGCGCCTCGGTCACGAACGGGATGATCGGGTGCGCCAGGCGCAGGATCACTTCCAGCACGCGCAGCAGGGTGTGGCGGGTGGCGCGCTGTTGCGCCTCGCTGCCGTTCTGGACTTGCACCTTGGCCACTTCCAGGTACCAGTCGCAGTACTCGTCCCAGACGAATTTATAGATGGCGGAGGCGATGTTGTCGAAGCGGTAGTCGGCGAAGCCTTTCGCGACTTCAAGCTCCGCGCGGTTCATCAGCGAGATGATCCAGCGGTCGGCCTGCGACAGGTCGGCGTCGTTCGGCGCGCCGCAGTCTTTCCCTTCCGTGTTCATCATCACGAAACGGGTCGCGTTCCACAGCTTGTTGCAGAAGTTGCGGTAACCCTCGGCGCGCCCCAGGTCGAAGTTGATGTTGCGGCCCAGCGAGGCATAGCTCGCCATCGTGAAGCGCACGGCGTCGGTGCCGAAGGCCGGGATCCCGTTCGGGAATTCCTTGCGCGTGGCTTTCGCGATCTTTTCGGCGGCGCGCGGATCCATCAGGCCGGCGGTGCGCTTGGCAACCAGGGACTCGACGTCGATGCCGTCGATCAGGTCGATCGGGTCGAGCGTGTTGCCCTTCGACTTGGACATCTTCTGGCCCTGCGAATCGCGCACCAGGCCGTGCACGTAGACGGTCTCGAACGGCACCTTGTTCGTGAAGTGCGCGGTCATCATGACCATGCGGGCGACCCAGAAGAAGATGATGTCGAAGCCGGTCACCAGGACGGAGGACGGCAGGAACATGTCCATCTCCTTCGTCTGTTCCGGCCAGCCCATGGTCGAGAACGGGACCAGCGCCGAGGAGAACCAGGTGTCGAGCACGTCCTCGTCGCGGCGGAGTATGCCGGTGATGCCTTGCGCGGCGGCTTTCGCCCTGGCTTCTTCCTCGTCGCGGGCGACGATGATGTGCCCGGCGTCGTCGAACCAGGCCGGGATGCGGTGGCCCCACCACAGCTGGCGCGAGATGCACCAGTCCTGGATGTTGCCCAGCCACTGGTTGTAGGTGGTCGCCCAGTTCTCCGGCACGAACTTGATCTCGCCGTTCGCCACTTTTTCGAGTGCGACTTCGGTGATCGATTTACCGGGATTGAACGTGCCTTCCGGCGCCGGCTTGGTCATGGCCACGAACCACTGGTCGGTCAGCATCGGCTCGATGACGACGCCGGTACGGTCGCCGCGCGGCACCATCAGCTTGTGCGGTTTGACCTGTTCCAGGAAGCCTTGCGCTTCGAGGTCGGCGACGATCTGCTTGCGCGCCGCAAAACGGTCCAGGCCCTGGTACTGGGCCGGGGCGCTCTCGTTGATCTTCGCGTCGAGCGTAAAGATGTTGATCGGCGCGAGGCCGGCGCGCTGGCCGACGGCGTAGTCGTTGAAGTCGTGGGCAGGCGTGATCTTCACGCAGCCGGTGCCGAATTCCTTGTCGACGTAGTCGTCGGCGATGATCGGGATTTCGCGGTCGGTCAGCGGCAGTTTCAGCAGCTTGCCGACCAGGTGCGTGTAACGCTCATCGGTCGGATCTACCGCAACGGCAACGTCGCCCAGCATGGTTTCCGGACGCGTCGTCGCTACCGTGAGGTGCCCGCTGCCGTCCGTCAGCGGATAGCGGATATGCCACATGAAGCCGTCTTCCTCCTCGGATACGACTTCCAGATCGGACACGGCGGTGAGCAGCTTCGGGTCCCAGTTGACCAGCCGCTTGCCGCGATAGATCAAGCCTTGTTCATACAAGCGCACGAATACTTCGGTGACGGCCTTGGACATCTTCTCGTCCATCGTGAAGTATTCGCGGCTCCAGTCGGTCGACGCGCCCATGCGGCGCATCTGGCCGGTGATGGTCGAGCCTGAGTGTTCTTTCCATTCCCACACTTTTTCGAGGAATTTTTCGCGGCCCAGGTCATGGCGCGAAACCTTTTGCGCATCAAGCTGGCGCTCGACCACGATTTGCGTGGCGATGCCCGCATGGTCGGTGCCGGGAATCCAGGCGGTGTTGAAACCGCGCATGCGGTGATAGCGCGTCAAGCCATCCATGATGGTCTGGTTGAACGCGTGGCCCATGTGCAGCGTGCCGGTCACATTCGGCGGCGGCAACTGGATGCTGAATGCGGGTTTGTCGGCGTCGGTGGTGGCGGTGTAGTAACCGCGCTTTTCCCATTCGGCGCGCCACTGTTT
>JBBWZO010000091.1:0-7736 GCA_039649125.1 Massilia sp.
AGGCCCGGGATCACGTAGGGGCCGAAGGGCACGCGGAAGGCACCCGGCTCGCCGTAGCCCTGCTTGGCGCGGATCACCGGGACGGCGATCGACACCACGATGAAGGCAGTCAGCGTGCCCATGCTCACCATGTCCCACAGGAAGGTCGCGTCGACCAGGCCGGCCACCGCGCCCACCACGAGGCAGACGATGACGGTATTGCCGACCGGGGCCAGGGTGCGCTTGTTCACCTTCTGGAAGGTATTCGGGATCAGGCCGTCGCGGCTGATCGCGTACAGGATGCGGGTCTGGCCGTAGATCGTCACCAGGGTCACCGAGAACACCGAGACCACGGCGCCGGCCGACAGCACCAGCGCCGGCCAGGCCTGGCCCGTCACGTTCTGCAGGATCACCGACAGGCCGGCCTCCTGCCCTTCGAACATGTGCGCCGGCTGCGCGCCCATCGCCGCCAGCGCGACCAGCAGATAAAACAGGGTGACGATGACGAGCGCGGCCAGGATGCCGATCGGCACGTTGCGGCGCGGGTCTTTCACTTCTTCGCCGGCGGTGGCGATGGTGTCCAGGCCAATGAACGAGAAGAACACGGTGCCGGCGGCGGCCGTCACGCCGGCCATCCCGGCGAAACCCTTGCTGTCATCGAGGTTGAAGAAGGGAGTGAAATTGTTCGCGTCGAAACCGGTGAAGGCAATCGCCGCGAAGAAGGCGAGGATCGCCAGCTTGACCACGACCATGATCGCATTCGTCGTCGCCGACTCTTTCGCGCCACGCACCAGCAGGATGCAGCACATGACCACCAGCAGCACCGGCGGCAAATTGAAATTCCCCGATTGCACGCTCAGGTTGCTGTGGTCCGAGACGAACATGGGCGAGCGCAGGTGGGCAGGAATTTCCCATCCAAACGCGTTTTGCAGGAAATTGTTCAGGTAATCGGACCAGCCGATCGCCACCGCACTGCCGGCCAGGCCGTACTCGAGCAGCAGACAGGCCGCGACGATGAAGGCGGCAAATTCTCCGACGGTGGCGTACGCGAACGAGTACGACGAGCCCGAGGCCGGCACGCGCCCGGCCAGCTCGGCGTAGCACAGCGCAGTCAGGCCGGCGGTGATGGCCGCGATCAGGAAAGAGAGGATGACGGCCGGTCCGGCCTTCGGCACGGCTTCCACCATCGTGAAGAAAATGCCGGTGCCGACCGTGGCGCCGACGCCGATCATCGTCAGCGGGAACAGGCCCAGCGAGCGGGTCAGGCCACCGCCGTGGGCCTGGCTGTCTTCGTGCGCGCGTTCGGCCGGTTTGGTGCGGAACAGCTTTTGGCCTAGTGTCAGATTCACGGAAGGTGTCCTTTGGTGGTGCTGAATAAAGAAGTGGCTGAGCAAAAATTGATGAGCAGGTGCGCAGCCAAAGTTCGCGATTATAGGGCTGTTCGGCTGTTGTAGAGAAAATAGTTTTCCTCAAAAGATGCATCTAAAATGCGTATTTCTGATCTACAATAATCACGTCACCCCGAAACGAAAAACCATGCGTCTGACCCGCTTTTCCGACATCGGCCTGCGCGTGCTCATCTACCTCGAGCGCGCCGGCGAACGCCCGCATCCGGTGACGGTCGCCGAGATCGGTGCGCAGTTCGACATCCCCTTGAACCACCTGGTCAAAGTGGTCGGGCACCTGGGCAGGGCCGGCTGGGTGCGCGCCATCCGCGGCCGCAACGGCGGCCTGCGCCTGGCGGCCGACGCCGCCACGCTGACGGTCGGCCAGGTGCTGCGCGAACTCGAAGGAGACGATGAACTGGTCGACTGCGCCGGGACGAACTGCGCGCTCAGCCTCGACTGCCAGCTGCGCGGCGTGCTGAAGGCCGGGATGCGCGCCTTTTACCAGGAGCTGGACCGCTACACGCTGGCCCAGATGACCGAAGGCAGCACCGGTGAACAGATCGTCCGGATGCACACGATGTTCTGGAGTAGGACCGCCGCCGGCTCAGCTGCCTGAAGTCCGGACCGGATCTCGCCCGCGCGGGCGTTTTTTTTGAAATTTAAATATGCATTTTTGATGCAACTACTGAGGAAAACACCATGATCTCCGCCGCTTCCCGTCCGTATATCGATGCCAGCGTCCCGGTTTTGCGCGAGCACGGCCTGACCATCACCACCCTCTTCTACAAGAACATGCTGGCCGAGCATCCGGAACTGACGCGCGTGTTCAACATGGGCAACCAGGCGCGCGGCGCCCAGCAGCAGTCGCTGGCTTCGGCGGTGTTTGCGTATGCGGCGAACATCGGCACCCCGGAAGCGCTGGGTCCGGTCGTGAAGCGCATCGTCCACAAGCACGTGTCGGTCGGCATCCGCGCCGAGCACTACCCGATCGTCGGCAAGCACCTGCTGGCCGCGATCAAGGAGACGCTGGGCGACGCCGCGACGCCACCGCTGATCGACGCCTGGGCGGAAGCCTACGGTTCGCTGGCAAACCTGCTGATCGCCGCCGAAGCCGAGCTGTACAGCACGGCCGGCGTGCAGCCGGGCGAAACGCGCCCGATGCGCGTGCTTGAGGTGAAACGCGAGAGCGACAGCGTGCTGTCGATCCGCTTTGTCCCTGCCGACGACAAGCCGCTGCCGCCCTTCCACGCCGGCCAGTACGTCAGCGTGGCCGTCGACCTGCCGGACGGGCGCCATCAGTTGCGCCAGTACAGCCTGTCGGACGCGGCGGGCAAGGACAGCCTGCGCATTTCGGTCAAGCGCGAAGATGGGCAAATGAGTGGGCAAATGACCGCCCCCGATGCGGCACCGGCCGGCGAGGTGTCGAACTGGATCCACGCCAACGTCAAGGAAGGCAGCGTGCTGCAGGTGACGCATCCGTTCGGCGAATTCACCCCGGATACCGAATCCGATGCGCCGATCGTGCTGCTGTCGGCCGGCGTCGGCATTACCCCCATGGTCTCGGCGCTGAACCGCATCGCGATGGTGAATCCGCAACGCCAGGTGATCTTCGCCTACGCCGCGCGCGATGCGCGCCACCACCCGCTGCAGGCCGACGTCGCCGCCGCGCAGGCCGCGATGCCGAACCTGCACGTGGTGACCTTTTATGAGGACGTCGGCACCGATGCCCCTGCCGGCGTGCTGGCCGGGCGCATGGACATCGCGCGCCTGCCGGCCTGGGACCGGGAGCAGACCGATGTCTGGCTGTGCGGCCCACTGAAATTCATGCAGGCGCAGTGGCTGGCGCTGCTCGACGCCGGCGTGCCCGCCGCGCGCCTGCACCGCGAGGTGTTCGGGCCGGACATGCTGGATCATTTGCTGTAACCCGCTCGACCGTAGGGTGGACGGCTCCCCCTACGGTCGGCGTTCACGCGCCCAACGCGCCGTCCACGCGTCCAACCTGCGGTCGCCATACCTCCATGGCTCGGCATCGCTCACTTGAACGCGTGGACGGCTTTTACGCAGCAGGAATGCTTGCTGCCCGGGTATAGCCGTTCACCCTACGTCCTGCTGCGGGCTCCCCTCACAACACCTGCACCGTGCGTCCGCTGATGTTGCGCTGCGCCGGCTGGCCGTACACGCGGATCGGCCCCGAACCGCTGGCCCGGGCGAACAGCGACTGGCGCACCGTGGCCGAAATGCCGCCCGAGCCGCTGCTCGAGAGTTCGCCCTGCTCGCTCGTCAGGCCGGCCAGGTCGACGCTGCCGGAGCCGCTCACGCTCACGTTCAGGCGGCGCACCGTGCCGCCGGCCTGGACCAGGCCCGAGCCGCTGACCGAAACACGCGCATATTCTCCCTCTACCCGTCCGACGTTCAGGCGGCCGGAACCGCTCACGGCGAGCTTGGCGCTGCCGGCGCGCAGTTCGCCCGCTTCGATCCTGCCCGAGCCCGAGACCCCTGCGTCGAGCTCGGCGACTTCGCCGTACAGGCGCGTTACGCCCGATCCGCCCTGGCTCACGTCGAGCTGCTCTCCCTTCAGGTCGCGTACCGTCACGTGGCCGGAACCGCCGGAACGCAGCTCGGTCAGGCGCGGCACCGTATAGGTGACTTTCAAGGGGGTGCTGCTGCGCAGCCAGCCTTCGGTCCCGATATGCAGGGTCGAGCCGCGCGTTTCCGTTTTCACCAGGTGCAGCAAATTGCTGTCGCCTTCCACCACCAGCGACGGCGCGCCGCCGACGCGCACCTCGACCACCATCGCGCCGCCCACATTCAGCCCGGTCAGTGCGGCCACATTGCGCGTGTCGCGTGCGGCGACGCCGTTCCCCTCGACGGCGTTACCGCTGAACGGCGTGTGGACGGTGTAGTCGCCGCCGGAAGGCGTGGCAACGATGATGCAGCCGCTGAGGGCGGCCGCGCAGGCGAGTGCGAGCAAAGTACGCATGGATGAACCTTTCTGTTGGTGGTTGGGCGCCGCCGGAGCGCCGATGTTGCCACTTTAGAAGCTGTCCATGCCGCTGTCGCGTCCGATGCGACAGCCTGCGTTTTTCGCGGGCCGAAGCGTCGGAAGACCGTATTCAGCGTTCAAGCTTCAGCGTTCAGCGCTGCCCCAGGCGGGTCTCCCCGAACAGGTGCTTGTGCTGGTGCGGCTGCGAACGCCAGTACTGCGGCGGCGCGTCCACCTGGGCGCCGAGTTCGGCGGCGGCGTGCCATGGCCAGCGCGGGTTGTAGAGCATCGCGCGCGCCAGCGCCACCATGTCGGCCTGGCCCGACTGCAGGATGTGTTCGGCCTGCTGCGGCTCCGTGATCAGGCCCACGCCGATGGTCGGCATGCTGGTTTCGCGCTTGATGCGCTCGGCAAAGGCGATCTGGTAACCGGCGCCGACCGGAATCTTCTGCAGCGGCGACAGTCCCCCGCTCGACACGTGGATGAAGTGGCAGCCCAGCTTTTCCAGCTCCTGGGCGAAGCGGACACTCTGTTCCACTTCCCAGCCCCCCTCGACCCAGTCGGTGGCCGAAATGCGCATCCCGACCGCCATCCCCGAAGGCACGGCCGCGCGCACCGCGCTGAAGACCTCGAGCGGGAAGCGCATGCGGTTCTCCAGCGAACCGCCGTATTCGTCGTCCCGCTGGTTCGCAAGCGGCGACAGGAATTGGTGCAGCAGGTAGCCGTGGGCGCCGTGCAGCTCGATCGCATCCAGACCCAGCTCGCAACTGCGCACGGCGGCGTCCACGAAACCCTGTTTTACGCGCTGCAGGCCATCGGCATCCAGCGCCAGCGGCACGGATTCGCCTTCCGCATGCGCAATCGCGGACGGCGCCACGGTCTGCCAGCCGCGCGGTTCGTCGGGCTTGATGTTGGCCCCGCCCATCCAGGGCGCGGCGCTCGACGCCTTGCGGCCCGCGTGCGCCAGCTGCACCGCGATCTTGATCGGCGAATGGCGGCGGATCGCGGCGATCACCGGTTTCAGGGACTCGAGGTGAGCACCGGACCACAGGCCCAGGTCGTCCGGCGAGATACGGCCTTCGGGGGTGACGGCGGTGGCCTCGATGATCAACAGGGCCGCACCGGACAGGGCGAGGTGTCCCAGGTGGATCATGTGCCAGTCGGTGGCGTGGCCCTCATTGGCGGAATACTGGCACATCGGCGCGATGGCGATGCGGTTACTGAGGGCCAGCGGCCCGAGTTGGTAGGGAGTAAACAGCTTGCTCATGGAAACGTCTCCGGTTCTTGTTGGAACTGGTGAGTCTAGCGAACATGGGGATCTTGTGCAGGTGCAAAGAAAAGCGCCGGGTTTCGTAGGGTGGACCGGGCGGCGAACCGCTCCTGAGTCCACGCGTGCGTGCCTTTGCATGTCGATACGCGTGTGCACAAACGGGGTGATCGCGCGTTTGCAAGACCATTCGGAAGCTTTATTCAAGCGTCGCACGCGTGGACTCGGGAGTCCACCCTACGAAATCGGTACGCAGGCGCCAACGGAAAAAGCCGCGATCCCTCGCGGCTTCCGGTACTTCGCTTTACTTCATCACCCCACACGCACCACCATCAACCCGGCACGCAATCCCACCCGCACGTCCGGATTCGGGAACACCACCATCTCCTCCTCGTGGAACACGGTGTACACCGTCTCCCCGTCGGTGGCGATCACCTCGCCCCGCTTGAGCGAGGCGAAGTTCGGCGTTTCGCGGCTGAAGCCCATCCTGAAATCATCGGACAGCTTGATGATCTCCTGCGCCACCTTGAACACGTGCGGCGTGGTCTGCGTTCCGGCGTGCACCCCGCGCAGCAGGCCGTCGAGCGCGGCGGAGGCGTGGACGAACTGCACCATGTTGTTCCGGCCCAGCGTGCCGACCCGCCCCAGCTCCACGGTGCTGCCTGCCGCGCCGTGGTGCTCGCTTGAGTAATAGCTGTAGGTGCCGGCCGACTTCGGGTTCATCACGATCGCGCCGATCGCCGCCTGTCCCAGCCAGTCGAACAGCATCTCCTGCCCCTCCGGTGCGATCAGCTCCGGCACGATCGCGAACATCGGATAGTGCGAGGCGCGGATCGCCGTGTGCAGGTCGAGGTGCCAGCGTACCGGCCCGGCGCCTTCGAAAAAGGCATCGGTGGCCGCGATCAGCTCGTCGGCACGCGCGCTCTCCGCGGTGCCGGCGAGCGACCCGCGCTCCGGCCTGAACATGCGGTTCAGGTCGGCGTCGATGAAGCGCTTGCCGGCGGCGATGGCGTCGATGTTGCCGACGCAGAGCATCAGGTCCGCCAGCAAAGCCTGCGGCGTGCGCGACAGCGCCTCGATCACGTGCGCGACCATTTCGATCGGCCCGGTCTCGTCGCCATGCACGCCCACCGACAGCAGCACCGCCGGACGGGAGATGTCCGGCTGAGGTGTCTTCACCGTCATGACTCCCCTTGCGGGGAGCGTGACGGTGAAGCCGGCATCCCTAAAGCGCTGCGCGACCGCGCCGAAATCGGCTTCGGCCAGCGCGCGCACCGCTTCCGGTACCACAGGAATGACAGGTGCGCTCATGCCGTTACGCTGCCAGGCGTTCCGGGTTGGAGCCTTCCGACAGCGCCCAGACGTCCAGCATTGCCTGTTCGAGGTCGGTGGCCGGCGCGTAGCCGGTGAGGCCCATCTCGGCGGTGACTGCGTTCACGGCCGCCAGCGCGTCGCCGCTGCCGGCACGCTCGATCACCTGCAGCAGCAGGCGCTGCTGGGTGCGGCGCAATGCCTGCATCGCATAGTTGCGCAGCTGTTCCTGCGATTTACTTTGTGGCGGCAATTTGAGGCCGCGTTCCAGCGTGTCGATGCCGGCGCGCTCGCGCAGCGCCATGCCGACCTGCAGGAACTGGGCCAGCGACATGCCGCTCGGGCGCTGCACGGAGACTGCGGCGAACAGGAAGGTCGCCAGCGACTCGATGGTCTCGACCAGCTTCCAGGCCTGCACGAAGCGGGCGTTCAGGCCAGCGTGGCCGTCGGCTTCCGACTTGGCCGCCATCAGTTGACGAAGTTGTTCGCCATTGGCGAACAACGCAGTCAACTCCTTCATTCCTGCCATCCCATCAAGCCCCTGCGGCAGCGACAGCACGCCTTCGATCACAGCGCGCAGCAGCGCGCGGGTGCGCTGGTCGACCGCGACCGACACCTCC
The DNA here is from genome assembly GCA_039649125.1 of Massilia sp. Lineage (GTDB taxonomy): Bacteria > Pseudomonadota > Gammaproteobacteria > Burkholderiales > Burkholderiaceae_D > Telluria. The sequence goes on from JBBWZO010000091.1 coordinate 7,549, forward strand.
CGCGGCACGCTCAAGGCGTCGGCGTCGAGCGCGTCGAACACCGGCGCCAGGTTCAGTGCAGACCAGGCGCGGCCCCAGGCTTTCACCACTTCCGCCTCGTCGACGCGGTGTTCAAAGGCCAGGTCGCGGATCATCAGCGGTCCGCAGCGGTTGACCGCCTCGTTCGCCAGCACGGTGGCCAGGATCGC
>JBBWZO010000060.1:0-12587 GCA_039649125.1 Massilia sp.
GCGACCACCAGCTTCTGGTTGTTGCGCGCGTCCGATTTCGGCTCGCCGGCGAAACGCGCCGAGTACACGCCGGGCGCGCCGCCGAGCGCGTTGACGCACACGCCCGAGTCGTCCGCCAGCGCCGGCAAGCCCGTCAGGCGCGCGGCGTGGCGCGCCTTGGCCAAAGCGTTCTCGACAAAAGTCGCGTGCGGTTCCTCGGCTTCGGGCACGTCGAATTCGCCCTGCGGGTGCAGGGTGAAACCGATGGGGCCGAGGATTTGCTGGAATTCCTTGAGCTTGCCGGCGTTGTTCGAGGCGAGGATGAGGCGTTGGGTCATGGCGGGATCAGGCGGAGGACGGAAGCGGGTATTTTACCCGTTCGCCCGCGACACCGCCGGCGCCGCGGGGTTCGTAGGGTGGGCGCGGCCAGCGTAGGTTCTCGAGCCCACGCCGTATCATCCTGTGGTCCGTGTTGGCCCTTGGCGCACCGAGGCTGCCGCCGGAAATGTGGTGGGACGCTACGGTACGACCGCGTGGGCTCAAGAGCCCACCCTACGCCAACGCGACTGCCGCAGGACATGAGTCAGGCGGTGATCCCCAGTGCTTCCTTCTGCATGCCGATCAGCTCCGCGATCCCGCCCTGCGCCAGGTCGAGCAGGCGGTTCATCCCCGCGCGGTCGAACGCCGCGCCTTCGGCCGTGCCCTGCACTTCGATGAAGTGGCCGGCTTCGGTCATCACCACGTTCATGTCGGTGTCGCAGCTAGAATCCTCGACGTAATCCAGGTCGAGCACCGGCATGCCCTGGTAGACACCGACCGAGATCGCCGCCACGAAATGCTTGACGGGCACCGAGGCCAGCACGCCGCGTGCCACCAGCGCGTTGAAGGCGTCGTAAGCCGCGACCATGGCGCCGGTGATCGACGCCGTGCGGGTGCCGCCATCGGCCTGGATCACGTCGCAGTCCAGGTGCAGCGTGCGTTCGCCAAAGGCGTCGAGGTCGAAGGCGGCGCGCAGCGAGCGGCCGATCAGGCGCTGGATTTCCTGGGTGCGGCCGGACTGCTTGCCGCGCGCGGCCTCGCGGTCCATGCGCGTGTGCGTCGAGCGCGGCAGCATGCCGTATTCGGCCGTCAGCCAGCCCTGCCCTTTGCCCTTCAGGAAGCCGGGCACCTTGTCTTCGATGCTGGCGGTGCAGATTACCTTGGTGTCGCCGCACTCGATCAGCACCGAGCCTTCGGCGTGCTTGGTGTACTGGCGCGTGATGCGGATGTTGCGCAGCTGGTCGACTGCGCGGCCGCTCGGACGGGATGCAAACGTCATGGTGAACCTTTTTTATTCAAGTGATTATTTAAGCAACCGGGAAGACTTCTCGATCGCCCGGTTGATCTCGGCGATCGCCTTTTCGATTTCGTCTTCGTCGAAGGGGTCGGCATCGAGCGCGCCAGGCGTGTGGCCGATCGTGCTGCTGACCTGGTTCTCAGGCAGCAGTTCGGTCGAGATCACGCCCGGGGCGTGGACGCCGGGATTGTCCACGCCCTGCCAGCTGATCGCCAGCGCGGTCGTGTTGTCGGCGCGCGGGCCGCCGATGGCGGTCGCCATGGCGACCAGCTCGGGCACCGCCTGCACCACGGTGCGGGTGGCCAGCTTTTGCACGATCTCGGCGTCGGGCACCATCGCCCACAGGCCGTCGGAGCACAGCAGCAGCACGTCGCCGGGTTCCAGGCTGGCCTGGCGCGACAGCGCGATGCGCGGCGGCGTCGACGCCCCCAGGCAGTTGTACAGCTTGTTGCGGTCGGGATGGGTCATGCGCTCGAGCGGGCTGGCCAGGCCCTTCGCGATCAGGTGCTCCAGGTGCGAATGGTCGCGCGTCTGCGCCAGCACCTGGTTGCCGCGCACCCAGTACAGGCGCGAATCGCCGCAATGCGCCCATACGGCGCAGTTGTGCTGGACGAGGCAGGCGACCACCGTCGTGCGCGGGCTCTCGGGCAGCTTGTGGCGCGCGGTGTAGGCCAGGATGTCGCGGTGCGCCTGCACCAGCGCCTCTTCGAGGAAGCGTTCCGGTTTCTTGATGTAGGGCCGCGCCTGCATCTGGAACATCATCGACAGCGTCTGCATGGCGATGGTAGCCGCGATCTCGCCACGCTGGTGGCCGCCCATGCCGTCGGCCAGCACCAGCAGCAGCGCGTCGCGCGTGAAGCAGTAGCCCATGCGGTCCTGGTTGACGGCGCGCCCGCCGATGTGGCTTTGCTGGTAGACGGAAAACTGCATGATGCCTCCCTAATTCCTGTTGCCGCTGCTGGCGCGGCCGAATGCGCCGAGCCGGCCCAGCAGGCGACGCAGGCCGCCCGGCGCCGGTTCGCCTGCTTCCTGCTGCTGCGCCGGTTCGGCCGCCAGCGGATTGGTGGGCGCCGCCTGCAGCACCTTCTGCACGGCGAACACGCTCTGCGGGCGCGCCATCGGATCGAGCGACAGGCAGGCGCGCACCACGGCGATCAGTTCCGGCGAATAGGCGCCGGCCAGCTTCTCGAACTGCGCCGGCAGGCTGTCGCCCTCCTTGCGCGCATCGGCTGCCTGCGGCGGCGCCCCCGTCATGCAGGCGAACATCGACGCACCCAGGCTGTAGATGTCGGACCACGGCCCCAGCGGCAGGCCCCTGGCATACAGGTCGGGGGGCGCAAAGCCCGGCGTGTACATCGGCGCGAGCAGCGGCGCATCATTGCCCACCGCCTGGCGCGCCGCGCCGAAGTCGAGCAGGATCGGCGCGCCGTCGCTGCGCAGGTAGATGTTGGCCGGTTTCAGGTCGAGGTGGAGCAGCTTGTTGGCGTGGGTTTCGCGCAGCCCGCGGCAGACGCCGTCGAATACCTGGCGAATGAAGGCTTCGCCCAGGCGGCTGCCCTTGCCGCCGCTCTTGCCATGACTGCGTGCGATGTATTGCTGCAGCGAGTGGCCGGACTCGTAGGCCATCACCATATAGACGGTCTCGTTGGCGCGGAAGAAGTTCAGGATGCGCACCACGTTCGGGTGGATGATGCGCGCCAGCGCGCGTCCCTCCTCGAAAAAGCACTTGAGCCCGATGCGAAACAGGGGCAGGTGCGCCCTGGCGATGACGGGGGCCAGCTCGCCCGGCTGGCGCAGGGCGAGCGCGCTCGGCAGGTATTCCTTGATGGCGACGGCGCTGCCTTCGGCATCATATGCAAGATAGACAATACTGAACCCGCCTGACGCGATTTTCTTTACAATGCGATATCCGGCAATCTCCAGGCCTTCCGGCAAAGGTGCGTTATTTTGTGCGGCCATACTGAAGAGTTCCTTGCATAACACGGCGATTGTGTGGATAAATGTCGGCTTTGTAAAGAATAATGAGCGCCTGCCGAAAACCTCGGGGCGAGACAAATGCAAACCCGCCAGGGGGCTTTTGCCAGGCGCTCTAAAAAACCGGGGACACAATTGAGCATTTCAAGCATGACAGGTTATGCGGTGGCCACCAGCGAAGGCGCTGCGGGCACCCTCACGATCGAGATTAAAAGCGTCAATTCGCGCTTTCTCGATCTTCAGTTCCGCATCAACGACGAACTGCGTGCGCTGGAACCGGACCTGCGCGCCGCGATCATGGCCGCCATCACCCGCGGCAAGGTCGAAGCCCGCCTGTCGTTCGGCCGCAAGGTTGCCGGCGGCACCCAGGCGCTGAATCATGAACTGCTGGCCGACCTGGCGCGGCTGCAGGGCGAAGTCACCCGCCACTTCGTATCGGCCCCGCCGATGACGGTGGCCGAACTGCTGCGCTGGCCCGGCGTGGTCGAGGAATCGCACATCGGCCAGGAATCGCTGCAGGCGGACGTGGCTGCGCTCACGGCGAAAACCATCGCCGCCTTCGTGGAAAGCCGCAAGCGCGAAGGCGCGGCGCTGGAGGCGATGTTGCAATCGCGCATAGACTCCATGGAAGCGATCGTCAAGCGCATCACGCCGCTGATCCCGCAGGTCGTCGCCCAGTTCCAGCAAAAGGCGGTCGAGCGCATGCAGGACGCGCTGGGCCTGGCCGGCCACGGCAATCCGTCGACGCTTACGCGCCAGGAAGTATTCGAGCGCATTCGCCAGGAAGTCACGCTGTACGGCATCCGCATCGACGTCTCGGAAGAATTGTCGCGCCTGTCGGCGCACCTGAATGAAACGCGCCATATCCTGAAAAAGGGCGGCCAGGTCGGCAAGCGCCTGGACTTCATGATGCAGGAACTGAATCGCGAAGCGAATACGCTGGGCGCGAAGGCGTCCGTCAAGGAGCTGGCGGATGCGTCGATGGAATTGAAACTGCTGATCGAGCAGATGCGCGAGCAGGTGCAGAACCTCGAATAAACAGAATTGACACTGGCGGCGCGGTTATTCCGACGCCGCTTGAACGCGTGGGCGGGGGACCCGCCCACCCTACGGGTATATCGGAGACGTTTCTGGCATACACGTAGGGTGGGCGGGTTTCCCGCCCACGCGTTCAGCTATATGATGAACAATCGTGAGGCAACACCTGCCCCACAAGAATCAAACGAACAAAAAGGAACCACAACCATGCTCACCACCGCTTTCTCCGGCAGCCTGTTCGTCGTCGCCGCCCCGTCCGGCGCCGGCAAATCGACCCTGGTCAACGCGCTGCTGGCGCGGGAGCCGGGCATCCAGCTGTCGATCTCGACGACCACGCGTCCGCCGCGCCCGGGCGAGCAGAACGGCCGCGAGTACCACTTCACCACCGCGGAAGATTTCGTGGAACGCGCCGAGCGCGGCGAGTTCCTGGAATGGGCCGAGGTGCACGGCAATTACTACGGCACCAGCCGCCTGACCGTGGAAGAGAAAATGAAGACCGGCACCGACATCCTGCTGGAAATCGACTGGCAGGGCGCGCGCCAGGTGAAGAAGCAGTTCCCGGACGCGGCCGGCATCTTCATCCTGCCGCCGTCGATCGAGGCACTGGAAGAGCGCCTGCACAAGCGCGGCACCGACGAACCGCACATCATCACGCGCCGTTTGCTGGCCGCCGGGGGCGAGATCGCTCACGCTCCGGAGTTCGAATATGCTATCATCAACGAAGAGTTCAACGTCGCCTTGGCCCAACTACAGGCGATTGTCCAGGCGACACGTTGCCGCTTCGCCCAACAGGCCGCCCGCAACGCCTCGCTGTTTGCCCAGCTGGGTATCCACGCAATACAACCAACCTAAGCTGCACGCGTCGTCCGCGCCACTGCACATATCGTCCATTCAGGAGCTAACAACATGGCCCGCATCACCATTGAAGATTGCCTCAAGAACGTCCCGAACCGCTTCCAGCTGACCCTGGCTGCGACCTACCGCGCGCGCCAGCTGCTGCAGGGTCACACCCCGAAGGTCGAAGCGAAGGACAAGCCGACCGTCGTCGCCCTGCGTGAAATCGCCGCCGGCAAGGTTGGCCTGGAAATGCTGAAGAAAGTGCCAATGTAAATGATGAAAGTAACGAAGCGGACCGATCCCCGATCCGGTCCCTTCGTCGCCTGTCTGTGCCAGCCCTCACTTCTGTTATTCTGTCACCACACTGCGGCTGATCGACATAGCGTATGAACCTGTTTCCCCCGGACTCGACACATTCAGGCACTCCCCCCACCCGGACCAAGCGTCCGGGCAAGCCGCAAGAAAGCAGCGCCGAGCCTACCGCCATCGGCGTTGCCTCGGTCACGCAGCTGATCGACAAGCTGTCCGAATACCTCACTCCCGTCGAGCTCAAGAAAGTCAAGGAAGCCTACCGCTTCTCGGACGAGATGCACCTCGGCCAGGTCCGCAAGTCGGGCGAACCGTATATCTCGCACCCGATCGCCGTGGCCGAGATCTGCGCCGAGTGGAAGCTCGACGCCCAGGCCATCATGGCCGCGCTGCTGCACGACGTCATCGAAGACCAGGACGTCAAGAAGGAAGAGCTGCTCGAACGCTTCGGCCCGCAGGTCGCGAATCTGGTGGACGGCCTGTCGAAGCTCGAGAAGATCGAGTTCCAGAGCCTGGTCGAGGCGCAGGCCGAGAACTTCCGCAAGATGCTGCTGGCGATGGCGTCGGATGTGCGCGTCATCCTGATCAAGCTCGCCGACCGCCTGCACAACATGCGCACGCTCGGCGTGATGGTGCCCGCGAAGAAGCGGCGCATCGCCGGCGAGACGATGGAAGTCTACGTGCCGATCGCGCACCGCCTCGGCCTGAACAACATCTACCGCGAACTGCAGGACCTCGCCTTCTCGCACCTGTACCCGCTGCGCTACCGCACCCTGTCGAAGGCGGTGAAGGCGGCGCGCGGCAACCGCCGTGAAGTGGTCAAGAAGATCCTCGAGGCGGTCAAGCACACGCTGGCCATGGCCGGCATCCATGCCGAAGTCTACGGCCGCGAAAAGACCCTGTTCGGCATCTATAAAAAGATGCGCAACAAGCACCTGTCGTTCTCGCAGGTGCTCGACGTCTACGGTTTCCGCATCGTCGTCGACAGCATCCCGAACTGTTATGTGGCGCTCGGCACCCTGCACGGCCTGTACAAGCCGATGCCGGGCAAGTTCAAGGACTACATCGCGATCCGCAAGATCAACGGCTACCAGTCGCTGCATACCACCCTGATCGGCCCCTACGGCACCCCGGTCGAATTCCAGATCCGCACCCAGGAGATGCACCGCACCGCGGAAAGCGGCGTGGCGGCGCACTGGCTGTACAAGACGGGCGACCAGAACATGTCGGACCTGCAGCAGCGCACCCATGCGTGGCTGCAGTCGCTGCTCGACATCCAGCAGCAGACCGGCGACTCGGCCGAATTCCTGGAACACGTGAAGGTCGACCTGTTCCCGGATTCGGTCTACGTGTTCACGCCGAAATCGAAGATCATCGCCCTGCCGCGCGGCGCCACGGCGCTCGACTTCGCGTATTCGATCCACACCGGCATCGGCGACCACACGGTCTCGGTCAAGATCAACAACGAAACCCAGCCGCTGCGCACCGAGCTGCACAACGGCGACATCGTCGAGATCGCCACCGACCCGGATTCGCGCCCGAGCCCGACCTGGCTCAGCTATGTGCGCACCGGCAAGGCGCGCTCGGCGATCCGCCACTACCTGCGCACGGTCAACGTCAACGAATCGGTGGAACTGGGCCAGGAACTGCTGGCGCAGGCACTGGCTGCGCGCAACATCGACCCCGAGCTGCCGGCCGCGACGGTCGAGAAGCTGCTGGCCGAATCCTCGGCCAAGTCGATGGACGAGCTGTACGCCGACATCGGCATCGGCAAGCGCATGCCGGCCCTCGTCGCGCGCCACATCTTCGGCCTGATGGAAGGCGAATCCGATACCCTGCCGTCGAACCAGCCGATGACCGGGGACATCGACCCGGTCACGATCTACGGCAGCGAAGGCGTGTCGGTGCAGCTGGCGCCCTGCTGCCTGCCGATCCCGGGCGACCAGATCACCGGCCAGCTGCGGCGCGACCAGGGCCTGGTGGTGCACACCTGCGACTGCCTGCCGGCCAAGCGCCTGCGCGTGAAGGAACCGGACCGCTGGATCGCGGTGCAGTGGGGAGAAGAACTGAACCGCCGCTTCGACTGCCGCATCCGCCTCCTGATCAACAACGAAAAAGGCATCCTCGCGCGCGTGGCGGCCGAGATCGGCGAGTCCGACGGCAACATCACCTATGTCGGCATGGACGAGGACGACGAGAACATGATGACCCAATTGCGCTTCACCATCCAGGTGAAGGACCGGGTGCACCTGGCGCACCTGATCCGCAACCTGCGGCGGGTGGCGGGGGTGAATCGCGTGGAGCGCGAGCGGGCCTGACGGCCGTCGCTCATCGGTAAAAAAATAGCCCACGTCATGCGGGCTATTTTTTGTACGCCAGTTTGTCGTCAGTTTCAGTGGGATACGCGCCTGGATCGGACAATACGTTTTCGGCCAGGCAGACCAGCCCCCATCCGCGACGAGGATGTGAAAGCTGATCAGCCGACATCAGGTCTAATTGATTTGCTCATCGAAAATGACCGGATTTCATAACCAAGCTCTTCGTACAGAGCTACAGCGGATGTGTTGAATTTCCAAACTTCAAGCCGAATCTCCATGGCGCCACGTGTGACGGCCCATTGTTCCACGTGCTCCATCAGTGTTCGACCGATGCCTCGCCCACGCATTCCTTCCAAAACGCATATCGTGCCAACTCGGGCGAAGCATACGGGTTGGAGTAAGCAATGACTCTCTCTGAGGAGCTGCACAGTGATAAAACCGACGACGGCGCCATCGAGAAATGCAAGAAACGTTGCGGCAGATTCCTCTCGTAGGCTCTTCAACCAATGCGCCTCCTCTCCCGCACGATCGGGAGTGGAGGCAAAGATTTGGGGCCATGCTTCATGATGCAAATGGTTGACGACCTGACCGAGTTCGCAAATCAACGACAGGTCTGCAACGGTAGCGCGGCGGTAAGACGGGCTTTTCTGAAGCATAGACGACAGATAACGAGACGCGTTGGTAAAGCTGCTCGACGAAACCCTCCGGTTCAGCTCTTCGCGCGACTGCTTCTATATGAGCGTGGAAAAAGCTCAGTGTACTGACCTTGTTACACTTATAGCAAGCAGGAGGTTTGTCAAGCGCTCTAAACCATTCGCGCTCGCAGTCTGACAGAAATCCGATCTCACGATCCAATGTGTGTCAGCGAGTCGCGAGCCTGCCGAGGCTGTGCGTAGCCAGCCGTCACCCGTCCGATTCGTGTCATTCCCCAGCGAGACGTAGACCGACTTGATCAGCAGTCCGAATCCCTGTCGAAGGCGAGCGCCAGGATCCGGTCGAACGCCTCGCAGGCCCCGGCGCAGGCTTCGGCCACCGCCTCGTCCCCCTGCACTTCCTCGCGCAGCGCCGTCATGAAGGCGCGCCAGCGCGGCCCCGGCCCGGCCTCCCCAGCCCCGCGCAGGTAGCGCAGCGGGTGCGGCGCCAGCTGGCCGGCGAGGCGCTTGTAGAGCACGGCGCCGCCCAGTTGCGAGCCTTCGACGACGTAGGCCACGCCCCAGCGGTAGGCGGCGCCGGCGCCGGCCGGCCAGGGTGCGGCGCCTGCGCGGGCGCCGGATGGATGGTCTGCCAGCGAGGGCTCGGCAAGGTCGGCCTCGATCAGTGCCAGGTGGGGTGCACGGGCGACGCCGGCCGGGCCGTGCGGGCCGTCGTCGCAGGCGTCCAGCCAGGCTTCGAGCGGGGTGAGCCAGTCGCGCAGCAGGCGCAGGTGGTGGGCGTAGTCGGCGAGCGTGGCGTCGGGGCGCGAGAGCGGCAGGCCGCTGTCGAGCCGTTCGTGGCGCGAACCCGTCGCCTGCCGCAGCGCGGTCAGGACGTCGAACTCGCGTGCGGCATCAAGGGGACGGTTCATGTGGGGGCCGGAAAAGCGGCGAGAAGCAATAACAGGCGGCAATAAAAGCGGCGCAGGTCAGCGCCAAGCCGGCCATCTTACCAGCCCGGCCCGGATCAGTCTGTAACAGGCTCCGGATACTCGACCGAGACGATCTCCAGCTCGTCGCTGCCGTTGGGTGTCTGCAGCGTGATGACATCGCCTTCGCGCGCCTTGGTCAGCGCGCGCGCCACCGGCGACACCCAGCTGATGCGCCCGCGCAGCGGGTCGAGCTCGTCGACGCCGACGATGGTGACCGTGTGCTCTTCGCCGGCCTTGTTGACATAGGTGACGGTGGCGCCGAAGAAGACCTGGTCGTTTCCGTAATGCACGCTCGGGTCGACCACGAAGGCCGAGTCCATGCGCTTGGTGAGGAAGCGGATGCGGCGGTCGATCTCGCGCAGGCGGCGCTTGCCGTAGATATAGTCGCCGTTTTCCGAGCGGTCGCCGTTCGAGGCGGCCCAGTGCACCACGCGCACCACTTCGGGACGGTCGACGTCGATCAGCTGCAGCAGTTCGTCCTTGATGGCCTTATAGCCGGCAGGGGTGATGTAATTCTTGGCGCCGGCCGGAATGGCCTGCGCCAGCGCGACGGCTTCGTCGTCGTCGTTGTCGGACTCTTTCACAAATGCCTTGTTCATAAGTCTTATTGTAGCTCTTGCTGGAGAAATAACGCGCCCTTCCCGTATCATGCCGGGGATGACGCAATCTCTTCCTCCGCGCCGCCGCCCGCCCACGCCGCTATTGCCGCTATTGCCGCTATTGCCGCTATTGCCGCTGGTGTACCTGGCGGCGCTGTTGCTGCTGCCGGTCAAGCTGCTGGCGATCGCCCACGGCCACGCGCTGTGGGGAACGGCGGTCTTCGTGCTCGCCAAGCTCGGCGGCGCGGCGGTCGTGGCCCGCATCTATGTGCTGACGCTGCCGTCCTTGCTGGCGCTCGCCTGGTTTGCGAGGTGGCACAATCGCTTCATCATGTTCAAGGACAAGCTCATCACCCGCCTGCGCGCCAGCCCCGCCTTCAACCAGGTGCGCCGCTCGCTTGCCAGCCTGCGCCGCATGATGCGGCGCCTGCGCTACCAGCTGCGGCCCTCGGTCCCCTTCGGCAGCCGCCATGCCACCCGCAGCGCGCGCGCCCTGCGCCGCTTCGTCTCGCTCTGGCGGCGGCGCCGCAAACCCTCAGGGAGCGAAGGCCCATGACCCACCTCGAACCGGTGCTGGCCGCCCCGACGCAGGCGGCCGCCTCCGAGATCTACCTGATCGACGCCGATACGCTGCTGCTGGTCGACGTCAACGGCACCGCACGCGCCAACCTCGGCTACGACGGTGCCGCCTTGACCGGCATGCCGGCCGCAGCCGTCATCCCCGACCTGGCGGTCGGCTTGCAACGCGACCTGCTCGCCGATTTCAATGGCAAAACCGGCGACGATATCGGCGAACAGCGCTGCCTGCGCACCCGCCTGCGGCGCGCCGACGGCAGCACCTATCCGGCGCGGCTGACCTTCCTGCACACCCGGCGCGACGGCCGTTCCCTGCTGCTGGCCATCGGCGACGACCTGTCGCCGGGACAGGCCGCCGCCGCCGCGCTCGCCGAATACCAGGCGCGCTTCAACGCCCTCGTCGACCACATGCCGGGCCTGGTGTACCAGTTCGTCCTGCGGGCCGACGGCCGCCACGCCTTCCCCTACCTGAGCGAAGGCTGCGCAGCGCTGCTCGGGGTGCAGCCGGCACAGCTCCAGGCCGACCCCGACCTGTTCCTGCGCCTGCTGTTGCCCGAGGACCGCAAGTCTTACCTGGAGACGATGGCGGTGTCAAAAGCCGGCCTGTCGACCTGGAACTGGGAAGGCCGTATCTGGATCGACGCCTGGAAAGACGTCAAATGGATCAATCTGCGTGCCACGCCGCACGCGGTGAACGAAGGGGCCGTGCAATGGGACGGCATCATGACCAACATTACCGCCAGCAAGAGCGAGCAGCAGGCAACCCTGCATTCGCGCGCGCGGCTGGCCGAGCTGACCGATCACATCGAGCAGGTGAAGGAACAGGAACGCGCCCGCATCGCGCGCGAGATCCACGACGACCTCGGCGGCAACCTGACCGCCATCAAGATGGCGCTGTCGATGCTGAGCAGCCGCCTGCCGCCGGAACAGCCGCAACTGCTCGACAGGGCCGCCTACCTCGACGACCTGGTCGACCGCACGATCGACGCCGTGCACCGCATCTCGCTCGACCTGCGGCCCTCGACGCTGGACCTGGGCATCGTCGCCGCGCTCGAGTGGCAGGCACGCGAGTTCGAAAAGCAGGCCGGCATCACCTGCGTCTTCCGCAGCGCCGAGCGCGAGATTGAACTCGACGAGGACCATGCGGCGGCGCTGTTCCGTATCTTTCAGGAAGCGCTGACGAATGTCGCCAAGCACGCCGGGGCGACCCGTGTAACGGTGACCCTGCGCCGCCAGCGCCAGCACCTGACGCTGGCCATCTGCGACAACGGCCGCGGCATCGCCCCGGCCGACCGCCTGAAACCGCATTCGTTCGGGCTGCGCGGCATGAGCGAACGGGCGCGTGCCCTGGGCGGCACGTTGACCTTGTCGGCGGCGCCGGGAGGTGGCACGATGGTGACGATCAAAATAAGGCTGGCCCCGCCGGCCGGCCGTAGCGAACCCAGGTAACAATGACCGACAAAGCCACCATCCGCGTTTTCATTGCCGACGACCATGCCATCGTGCGCGAGGGCCTGAAGCAGATCCTGGCCGAGCAGCGCGACATCGTCGTCGCCGGCGAAGCCGAGAATGGCCTGGACGCCATCAAGCTGTTCCGCAAGTCGCGCTGCCACGTCGTCCTGCTCGACATCTCCATGCCCGACCGTAACGGCATCGAAGTGCTGAAACAGATCAAGCAGGAGCGGCCCGAACTGGCCGTGCTGATGCTCTCGATGCACCGCGAAGACCAGTACGCGATCCGGGCCCTGCGCGCCGGCGCCGCCGGCTATCTCACCAAGCAGAGCGCGCCGCGCGAACTCGTCACGGCGATCCGCCAGGTCGCCGCTGGCCAGAAATACGTCAGCGCCACGCTGGCCCAGGCGCTGGCCAGCCAGGTCGGGCTCGATCAGGACGCGCCGGCGCACGACAGCCTGTCTGACCGCGAGTTCCAGACGCTGACGATGATCGCTTCCGGCAAGACGGTGAGCGAGATCGCGCGCGAACTGTCGCTGTCGGTG
>JBBWZO010000085.1:0-8649 GCA_039649125.1 Massilia sp.
TGCAGGTAGCCTTCGACGTAGTACTGCTGCAGGTTCACGAAGGCCGGACGCTGGTGGCCTTCCTCGGGCAGCAGGTCGAAGCTGTAGACTTCTTCGTCGCGGTGGAAGATGCGGCCGACGTGCCAGCTGACGCCCTTGTCCGCCATGCGCTGGCCGCAGCCGAGGCGGTCGAACACCTCCAGCGTGCGCTTGGAAAAGCAGATGGCGCGCGAGCCTGCCGAGAGTTTGTTGTCGTCGTCGAGCAGCACGACCGGCACGCCGCTTTGCGCCAGGTCGATCGCAGTGGCGAGGCCCACCGGGCCGGCGCCGACCACGACCACGGGGTGGCGCCTTTGTCCATGCCGGCTGCCCGGCGTGTACGCGAATTCGCAGCGTTGATAATCGATGTCCATGATGGGTCCAGGAAGTGTGAGACGAACGGCTTGCTCTTATGCCTGCAGCGAATGCCACATTTCCTGGTCGCGTTCCGCGGTCCAGATGCGCGGATGCTTGATCCCCTTGGCCTCGTCGTAGGCGCGCGTCACGTCGAAGGGCAGGCAGTGCTCGTAGATGAAGACCTGGCTGAACTTCGGGTCCATCTTGCTGCGCACGTGGGTCATCGCTTCCTTCAGCGACATGTTCCGGGCCACGGCCTCTTTCGCGCTGGAGAGCAGCGTGGTGACGAAGTCCCTGGTGTAGTCGATGCCTTCGTTGACCTGCTGCGGGGTCACCAACGCTTCGCCGCGGCCGGGAACCAGCTTCTCGGCGCCGAGCGCGCGCAGCGCTTCCAGGGTGGCCGGCCATTCTTCGAGCTGGGCGTCGCCGGTGTAGGCGGCCGCGCCGTATTCGACCAGGTCGCCCGAGAAGCAGATCTTCTGCGACGGGATCCAGGCGATGGTGTCGCCCCTGGTGTGGCCCATGCCGATATGGGCGAGCCTGACTTCGAGTTTGCCCATGAAGATGGTCATCTCCTTGTCGAAGACCATGGTCGGCCAGGACAGGCCCGGCACCGATTCGACGCCGGCGAACAGGCGCGGGAAGCGCTCGATCTCGGACTTCATGTCCTGCTCGCCGCGCTCGACGATCAGTTCATGGGTGCCGCGCGAGGCGATGATCTGCTCGGCGCCTTCCGCGAAATAGGCCGAGGCGCCCAGCACCCGCACGGCGTGGTAGTGCGACAGCACGACGTACTTGATCGGCAGGTCGGTCACGCTGCGGATATGCTTGATGAGCGACTGCGCCATCAGCGGGGTGGCGGTGGTGTCGATCACCATCACGCTGTCGTCGCCGATGATGACGCCCGAATTCGGGTCGCCCTCGGCGGTATAGGCATAGGCGTTGTCGGACAGCTTGATGAAGCTGGTCTTTTTTTCCTCCAGATCGGCCTGGGATGCGAATTTTTTCTCTGTCATGATTGTCTCCTCGGTTTTGAACTTCACTGTCGATAGGCAGACGATACGAGCCGGCGTATGATCTGACAATCATCATTCATCGATACCACGTATGAATAACGTACATAACGGGGATCTCGACCTGAACCTGCTGCCGGTCTTCGACACTCTGATCCGGGTACGCAACGTCAGCCGCGCGGCCGAGGAGCTGGACATGTCGCAAAGCGCGGTCAGCCACGCCCTGAAGCGATTGCGCAGCTTCTTCGGCGATCCGCTGTTTATAAAGACCGGCAGCGGCATGCAGCCGACGCCGCGCGCGCTGGAACTGCTGGCGCCGGTGTTGAATGTGATGGCGACGGTGCGTGGCGAATTGCTGGTGCGCGAAGGTTTTGATGCGGCCACCGCACGGCGCAGTTTCGGCCTGTGCTTGACCGACATGGGCGAATTGATCTTCCTGCCGCGTTTGATCGCCCAGTTGCGCCGGGTCGCACCAGGCTGCACGCTGCGCACGCTGCAGGTGCCGATGCACCAGATCCAGGGCGTGCTCGAGAGCGGCGAAGCGGACCTGGCGCTTGGCTCCCTGCATTCCGTGCCGGAGGGGCTGTTCCAGCAGCAGCTGTTCGCGCGTTCTTTCGTCACCATCGTCAACCGCGGGAATCGCGCCATCAGCGAAGCGCTCTCGCGCGAGCAGTTCTTCGCGATGGAGCACATCGTGGTCTCGCTCTCGGGCCGGATCGAGGACGCCTACGACGCCGTGATCGACCAGGGCAACGAGCCGCGCCGCGTCTACCTGACCACGCCGCACTTCCTGACGGTACCGATGATCATCGAGCAGAACCCGGCCCTGATCGCCACCGTGCCGCGCGAGCTGGCCACGAAGTTCGCGACCTATAAAAGCATCCGGATGGTCGAGACGCCGGTCAGCGTGCCGCCGTTCGGCATCCGCCAGTTCTGGCACCCGCGCTTCCAGCACGACGCAGCCAACGGCTGGCTGCGCAAGCTCGTGAAAGAAACCTTCGACACCGACGTCGAGTAATCCGCATCGCTATTCCGCGAACAGCTCGACGACGAGCGCGCGCAGCCAGCGGTTGCCCTCGTCCTGGTTGTAGCGGCGGTGCCAGAAGACGTTGGTCTGCAAGGGCGCCAAGTCCAGCGGCGAGGCGACATACTGCAAATCGAAGGGCGCGCTGGCGCGCTCGGCCAGCTTTTGCGGCACTGTCGCCACCAGCTCGGTACCCGACAGGATGTACGGTACGGCCGTGAAATGCGGCACGCTGGTCGCGCTGGCGGGCGCGATGCCGGCCTTTTCCAGGGCCGCGTTGATCTTGTCGTAGGGGCTTTCCATGGCCGTCACCAGCAGGTGCCGCGCCTGGCCCAGGCGCTCGAGCGTGAGTTCGCCTTCGCCCAGCGGATGGCCGCGCCGGAACATGCACACATGGCTCTGGCGGAACAGGCGGCGTTGATACAGCACGGCCGGAGCATCCTCGAAGGCGCCGATTGCCAGGTCGACCCGCCCTGCTTCCAGCTCGGCGCGCAGGTCGAGCTGGCCGGCGCGCTTCGAGGCAATATCGACGCCGGGCGCCAGGCGCGCGCAGGCGGCGGCCAGCGCCGGCATGAAATACAGTTCGCCGACATCGGTCATGGCGATCGTGAAACGGCGCCGGCTGTGCGCCGGGTCGAAGGGCTGCTCGGGTTGCAGGGCCTGCTCGAGCCGAGCCAGCGCCGCCGCCACCGGTTCCGCCAGCTGCTCGGCATACGGTGTCGGCTGCATGCCCTCGGCCGTGCGCACGAAGAGCTCGTCGGAGGTACTTCGGCGCAGCCGCGCCAGGGCATTGCTGACGGCCGACTGGGTCAGCCTCAGGCGCTTGGCGGCATTCGAGATCTGGCGTTCGCGGAAGACTTCGTGGAAGACCAGCAGCAGGTTCAAGTCCAGTTCGCGCAAGTCCATCGACACCTCTATTTATATTATAAATACTTGGGATTTTTCTATTTATATCGCAAAAGGCGGGCCCCTGCACTACATTGTTCTCCAACCCGTCCTCAAGGAGACAACGTGAAAGCGCAACTCGACCATCCCGGTTACCAGTCCGGCTTCGGCAATGAATTCGCTACCGAGGCCCTGCCCGGCGCGCTGCCGGCGCACCGGAACTCGCCCCAGCGCGCGCCCTACGGCCTGTACGCCGAACAGGTGTCCGGCACCGCATTCACCGCGCCGCGCGCCCACAACCGCCGTTCCTGGCTGTACCGCATCCGCCCGGCCGCCATGCACCAGCCCTTCCAGCGCATCGACAACGGCCGCATCGTCAGCCGTTTCGACGAGGTTGCCGCGCCGCCGAACCAGCTGCGCTGGGATCCGCTGCCGATGCCCGCCGCGCCGACCGACTTCGTCGACGGCCTGGTGACGATCGCCGGCAACGGCTCGCTGCTGTCGCAAAGCGGCTGCGCGATCCACCTGTACGCGGCGAACAAGTCGATGCTTGAGCGTTTCTTCTACAACGCCGACGGCGAGCTGCTGGTCGTGCCACAACAGGGCCGCCTGTCGATCGCGACCGAACTGGGCACGGTCGACATCGAGCCGCAGGAAATCGCCGTGATCCCGCGCGGCATCCGTTTCCAGGTCCGCCTGCCGGATGCCGAGGCCCGCGGCTATGTCTGCGAGAATTTTGGCGCCCTGCTGCGCCTGCCGGACCTGGGCCCGATCGGCTCGAACGGGCTGGCCAATCCGCGCGACTTCCTGACCCCGCGTGCTTCCTACGAAGACCGCGAAGGCGACTTGGAACTGGTGGCCAAATTCGGCGGCAACCTGTGGAGCGCGAAAATCGGCCACTCGCCGCTGGACGTCGTCGCCTGGCACGGCAACTACGCGCCCTATAAATATGACCTGCGCCACTTCAACACCATCGGCTCTATCAGCTACGACCACCCGGACCCATCGATCTTCCTGGTGCTGCATGCGCCTTCCGACACCCCGGGCGTCGACACGCTCGACTTCGTGATCTTCCCGCCGCGCTGGCTGGCAGCCGAAGACACCTTCCGTCCGCCCTGGTTCCACCGCAACGTGGCCAGCGAATTCATGGGCCTGATCGAGGGGCAGTACGATGCCAAGTCGGAGGGTTTCCGTCCCGGCGGCGCCAGCCTGCACAACTGCATGAGCGGCCACGGCCCGGATGCGCCGACCTTCGACAAGGCCAGCAGCGCCGACATCACCGTGCCGCACAAGGTCGATGCCACGATGGCCTTCATGTTCGAGACGCGCGACGTGATCTGCCCGACCGCGTATGCATTGTCTTCGCCACAGATCCAGCCGGACTACTTCCAGTGCTGGCAGGGCTTCCACAAACACTTCAACCAGAACCGGCCATGAGCGTCCAACTGAACGAAACCCACGATCCATCCCTGAAAAGCTGGGTCGAATCCGCGAATGGCGGCAACTCCGACTTCCCGATCCAGAACCTGCCCTTCTGCGTGTTCCGGCGCGCCGGCAGCAGCGAAGCCTGGCGCGGCGGCGTCGCCATCGGCGACCAGGTAGTCGACCTGGCGGCCCTCGGCAAGGCCCTCGACGGCGCCGCCGCTTCGGCCGCGGCCCTGGGCGCGCAGGCCAGCCTGAACGCCCTGATGGCGGCCGGTCCATCGGCCTGGTCGGCGCTGCGCCTGGCGCTGTCGCGCTTCCTGCGCAGCGACGCGGCGCCGCGCCCCGAGGTGCTGGTCGCGCAGGGCGAAGCCGAGTACGCGGTGCCGGCGAACATTGGCGACTACACCGATTTCTATACCTCGATCCACCATGCGACGACGGTGGGAAAACTGTTCCGACCCGATAATCCGCTGCTGCCGAATTACAAATGGGTGCCGATCGGCTACCATGGCCGCTCCTCGACCATCGGCATCTCGGGCCAGGATTTCCACCGTCCGCGCGGCCAGACCCGCGGCGCATCCGAGAGCGAGCCGCAGTTTGGCCCGTGCAAGCGCCTCGACTACGAACTGGAAGTGGGCATTTTTATCGGCGGCGGCAATGCCCAGGGCGAATCGATCGAGGCGGGCCAGGCGGAAGAGCATGTGTTCGGCCTGTGCCTGCTGAACGACTGGTCGGCGCGCGACCTGCAGGCCTGGGAATACCAGCCGCTGGGTCCCTTCCTGTCAAAGAATTTCGCGAGCACGATCTCGCCCTGGATCGTCACCCTGGAGGCGCTGGCGCCCTACCGCGCCGCCTGGCAGCGCGATACGGCCGATCCGCAGCCGCTGCCCTATCTCGACTATCCGGCGCTGCGCACCGAGGGCGGTTTCGACATCGAGCTGGAAGTGCTGCTCGAGACCGAGACGATGCGGCGCCAAGGCATGGCGCCGGCGCGCATCTCGCAGTCGAACTTCCGCCATTCGTACTGGAGCGTGGCGCAGCTGGTCGCGCACCACACGGTCAACGGCTGCGCGCTGCGCGCCGGGGACTTGCTCGGCTCGGGCACGCAGTCCGGACCGGATGCCGCGGAAGCGGGCTCGCTGCTGGAACTGAGCGTCGGGGGCAAGCAGCCCCTGACGCTGCCGAACGGCGAGCAGCGGGTGTTCCTGGAAGACGGGGACCGGATCGTGATGCGCGGCTGGACGGCACGCGACGGACGGCCGCGGATCGGCTTCGGCGAAGTCGCCGGAACGGTGCTGCCGGCGCGCTGAGCCCCGCCCATGGGCGGTGCACGCGCACCGCCTCCCTCGCGCGTGACGCACGCGCATCAACGCCGCCGCGTCAGCGCCGCGGCGTTTTTGCGCTCACCCTTGCTGCCGACGCGCGCGCCCGACGCACAAGCTTCCTTATGAACGGCATTCATAGTAACTATCATCTTGTCTTAATTGTCATCAGAACGCAGCCCTCCTACGATAGGCCACAGCAGATCATTCACTGCTCACGCCAACGGCATCAAGACCGACCCATCGCGGCCAGTTGGCCTCGATAAACACAACCCTCGTGGAGACAAACATGAACCGTTCACTCAGCGGCCAAGCGCCGCTTGGCGCCCTTGCGTCCGGCGATCCTGACGCCGCCCTGTACCGCAAGGTATCGCTGCGCATCATCCCTTTCCTCTTCATCTGCTATGTGGTCTCGTTCCTGGACCGGATCAACATCGGCTTCGCCCAGTTGCAGATGAAGCAGGACCTGGGCTTCAGCGACGCCATGTACGGCTTCGGCGCAGCCGTCTTCTACATCGGCTATGTGCTGTTCGAAGTACCGAGCAACCTGCTGCTGGCCAAATACGGCGCGCGCAAGACCTTCGTCCGCATCATGCTGCTCTGGGGCGCGGCCTCGGTGGCGATGATGGGCGTGTCGACGCCGACCCAGTTCTACGTGCTGCGCTTCGTGCTCGGCGTGTTCGAAGCCGGCTTCTTCCCCGGCATCGTGCTGTATTTGACTTACTGGTATCCCGCGCTGCGGCGCGCCTCGGTGCTGTCCTTCTTCTTCGCCGGCGTGGCCGTTGCCGGCGTGCTGGGCGGACTGGTGTCGGGCTGGATCATGCGCGACATGGCCGGCGTGCTGGACATGCACGGCTGGCAGTGGATGTTCGTGCTCGAGGGCTCGCCGGCGCTGCTGCTGGCAGTGATCGCGCACTTCTGGCTCGACGACCGGCCGGACGGCGCCCGCTGGCTCGACCGCGGAGAAAAGGCACGGCTGGCGGCCAACCTGGCCCAGGAAACGCCGGCTGAACCTGCAGCACACGGCGCGAAGGTGGCCTTCTTTGCCAACCCGCGGGTCTACCTGTTCGCCCTCGTCTATTTTTCGCTGACCTGCGCCTCGCTGACCCTGAGCTTCTGGATGCCGCTCATGATCCGCGACTTCGGCGTGCGCGACGTGATGATGGTGAGCCTGTATTCGGTGATCCCGAATGCGATCGGCGCGGTGGCCGTGATCCTGATCGCGCGCCATGCCGACCGCAAGGCTGCGCACCGGCGTTATTTCGCGCTGTGCACGGTGGGCGGTGCCTTGGCGCTGTCGGCACTGACCTTGCATCCCGGCAGCCTGGCGGCAGCGCTGGCCCTGCTGTCGGCGGCGACCGCCCTGGTTTTCTCGGCGCTGCCGATCTTCTGGGCCATCCCGACCGGCTACCTGGCGCAAAACGACCGCGCCGGCGGCATCGCCATGATCAGCAGCGTCGGCATCACCAGCGGCATCGCCGGCCCGTGGGCGATCGGCCAGATCAAGACCGCGACCGGCAGCATGGACAACGCGCTTTACGTGCTGAGCGCCCTGCTGGTGCTCAGCGCCTGCGCGCTGGTGGCGGCGATGCGGCGCCGCTGAGGGCTCAGATGAAGGGCCAGCTCAGCTTGCGCTTGACGTGCAGTACCGAACGCGTGGCGATGTAGGCGATCGCAAAGCCGAAACACGCCAGGCTGCGCAGGTCTTCGAGGACCGCGAAAAAGACGCCGCCGACGGTGGCGACCGCCACCAGCACCATGAGCGCCAGTTCGATGCTGAAGAAAAACGTGGAGGCGTCGCGCCAGACCCGCAGCGCGAGTGCGCGGGCTTCCTTGAAGGTGTGGATGTTGTGACCCATGGTCGTTTCGCTATCGTGAAGGGAGCCGGAAAAGCAAAATCGCCGGCAAGCGGCGATGTCGATGGGTGTTCTGACGGAGAGCACCAGGTCGCCCGGTCCTGAGGGCTGTGCAGGGCCCTATTTTACCATGACGGATCGCACTAGCCTGCGGGCGCGAACTGGCGAATCAGGTTCCTCACCACGGGCGAGCGCTCGTTGCGACGAAACACGGCGGCAAGCTCCGAGGTGATCGGGTCGCCCGCCAGCGGCTTGAAAACGACGCCGGGAAGCAATACGGTAGCGCTCACGACCTCGGGCACGACCGCGATTCCTGCCCGCATCGACACTTCGGTCAACACGGCCAGCAGATTGCCGGGCCGGTTGCCGATGCGCGGCGTGAAGCCGCCACGGCGCCCGACTTCGTCCGTTCCCAGCGCCTGCTCGGGCACGATGAACCTGTCCTGCGCAAGCTCGCCCGGATCGATGGGCGAGGTCGCAGCGGCCAGGGCGTGATCGTCAGGCAGCGCGAGGCAGAAGCGGTCGCGCTGGAGCAGCTGCGCGGACAGCCCATCCGGCAGGTCCATCGGCAAGCGCAGGAAGCCGATATCGACTTGCCCGTCCGCAACCAGTCCCGGCAGCCGCCCCATCTGCACTTCCCTCGTCTGCAACTGGACCTCGGGCCAGGCTGCGCGGAAACGCAGCATGTGCTGCTGCAGGATGCCGGCAAATGCGGCGGAGCCGACATAGCCGAGTTCGACGCGCCCCAG
>JBBWZO010000147.1:0-21788 GCA_039649125.1 Massilia sp.
CACCGGCGAAGTGCTGACCTCGGGCGCCCCCGTGAATGCCGGATCGAAGGTCATGGGCCTGGCGATGCGCCTGCCGGTGTACCGCACCGTCGTGTCCCAGCAGGATGCGAGCCGGCGCCGCGCCGCCTACCTGGGTACGGTCGGGATCGGGTTCAGCGTCAGCAGCCTTGCCCAGGGCGTGCTCGACAACATGCCGAAAAACGCGACGCGGCTCGTGATTTCCGGAACGAGCCCGCTCGTGGAACCCGGCAGGCCGCGTGGCTACCGCCGCACCGTGTTGTTTGACAACCGCCCAGGTACGCCCTCTGACGAGCAGGCCGAGTTTCATGCACAGTTGCCGCTGGGCTTCGGCGGGAGCGGATGGGACATCGATTTCACCGTTGCGAAGCGCAGCCTGTATTCCGAGCTCGACCGCGTCCTGCCCTGGGTGGCGATGCTGGCCGGGATGAGCGGTACCGCCCTGCTGTATGCGCTGTTCCAGACGCTTAGTTCGTCGCGTAGGCGCGCCATCGGGCTGGCCGAAGAGATGACCGGGGAATTGCGGGCGAGCGAGGCGAAGCTGCGGAAAACCAACGACAACCTGCGGCGCCTGGCGGCCCATGCGGAAAGCATCAAGGAGGGCGAACGCAAGCGCATTGCGCGCGAGATCCACGACGACCTCGGCCAGAACCTGTTGGCACTGCGCATCGAGGTCGACCTGCTGGCCTCGCGCACGAATGTGCGCCACCCTCACCTGCACACGCGCGCGCGCTGGATGCTCGAGCAGATCGACGCGACGATCAAGAGCGTACGCCAGATCATCAACGACCTGCGCCCGAACGTGCTCGACCTGGGCCTGACCGCGGCGGTCGACTGGCAAATCGCCGAGTTCCGGCGGCGCACCGGCATTGCTTGCGAGCTGGTGTCGCACAACCACGACCTGCATGTGAGCGACCTCTGCGCGACGACGCTGTTCCGCATCCTCCAGGAGTCACTCACCAACGTCTCGCGCCATGCCCGCGCCACCAGGGTACGGGTCGAACTGGCGGTCGACCCGGATTCGATTTCGATGACGATCAGCGACAACGGCATCGGCCTGAGCAAGGCCGGCGCTCAAAAGCCGGGTTCTTTCGGCCTGGTGGGCATCGAAGAACGGGTACGGATCCTGGGCGGAAAATGCATCATTACCAGCGGCCCGAATGCCGGTACGGTCATCCACATCTCGATCCCTGCAGCCGACAACCTGCTCGCCGTCGCCTACATGCCCGCCTCCCCCAGCACCCCTCATCAGGCAGTCGATAGCCTGTAAGCGCATAGATAGCATCCTTGTAGGCCTACTACCCGTTGACCTGTAGGCGTATTTGCCACAACTGATCTATTGACGCTTTTTAACTTGTGCGAAATCAACGTTTTTCGGAGGCTTGGGGTGGACAATTCTTATCAATGCTTCTCGTCAATACTGACGAAAGCAGCAACCCGAGGAGGAACTAACCATTTGCCAGCATCACTTCATCGATAGCAAGAACACCTAATCAAAATAACGATGTAGTAGCCAAAACAAAAGGATAGATCATGATTTCGAATAACGACTTCGCCCTCATCGCCGCGCTGGATCTGAACCCGATCAAAGTAAAACTGATGCACAAGGAATCCGGTGAGGGCTGGTCCCTGGAGCACGCCAACGCAATCGAAATCGAATACCGCCGCTTCCTGTACCTGATGAAGGCATTCCCCCATGTGCAAACGGCGCCGCTCGTCGATGTCGACACCTTCTGGCACTACCACATCCTCGACACGATGAAGTATGCCCGCGATTGCCAGCAGGCCTTCGGTTACTTCCTGCACCATTGCCCGTACCTCGGCCTGGAAGGCGAAAACGGCATCGAGATGCAGCAGCAGGCGGGCGAGCGCATGCGCGAGTTGTATGAGTCCACTTTCGGCCTGTCGTATGTCCGTCCACTACGAGCCGATGGCGTCCTGGAAGCTGCCGATGTGCAAACGGCATGGCTCCCCACCACGAGTCAGGCGGCAAACTCGGCCTGGTGCATGGGCACCTCGGGCACGGGCATCGTCAAGGCAGCCGACGTCCAGACCGCCTGGTGCATGGGCACCTCGGGCACGGGCGTCGTCAAGGCAGCCGACGTTCAGACCGCCTGGTGCATGGGCACCTCGGGCACGGGCGTCGTCAAGGCAGCCGACGTCCAGACCGCCTGGTGCATGGGCACCTCGGGCACGGGCATCGTCAAGGCGGCCTGATACTTCACAGGTTCCGGTGGCCGGCGCAGCATGCGCAGGCCACCGGATTGTGTGTCCTGGCGCAGCGGCTTCGCTGCCACGGCCAGCGTGCGGTCCGCGCCGGTGCCAGCGTCTTCCCGTGCCATGCCAGTCGCCCCTGCCTTCAGCTTGCCTTGCCTTCACGCGCCAACCATCGCGTCCGCAGACCAATCATCAGCGAACGCAGTTCGCGAATGCTGTAGTGGCTGATTCACCCATGTGCAGCAGGATCATCGTACCGAACTTACCCGCCCCGGCCTTGCCGCGGCGGTTTTTTTCGTCCTCGAGCGCCTGTTGCGCAACTATCAATCCCAACAGGCTGCAACCAATCAGTATTGGGAGCATTCTGATTTCCATCAAACAAATTGCAAATAAATGGTCGCGCTTGGGCACGTCCGGCTGGCGACATTATTGAACCTGACGACCCGCAGCTTGCAACAAAGAATATTAACCAAGGCCTTCGCCAATGAGCGCTGCAAGCCGCCCATCCAGAGGAGAACGATCCACTTGCCAGCGCCGCTTGACCGATCACCCTAACGCCAAACCATAACAACGATGCAGTAACCAAGACAAAGGATAGATCATGATCTCGAATGACGACTTCGCTTCCATTTGCGCCCTGGACCTTACCCCGATCAAGACCAAGCTGATGCATGTGGAATCCGGCGAAGGCTGGTCGCCCGAACGCGCGAACGCCGTGGAAACCGAGTACCGCCGCTTTCTGTACCTGATGAAAGCTTTCCCGAACGTGCAGGTGGCGCCGCTCGTGGATGTCGACACCTTCTGGCACTACCACATCCTCGACACCATGAAATACGCCCGCGATTGCGAGCAGGCTTTCGGCTACTTCGTGCACCATCACCCCTACCGCGGCATGGACGGGGAAAACGGCATCGAGATGCAGCAGCAGGCGGGCGAGCGCATGCGCGAGGTGTATGAGTCCACTTTCGGCGTGCCGTATGCGCAGGCAGCCGATGCGCTAACCGCCTGGTGCGTCGGGCCGAGCGGCTTCAAGGCAGCCGACGTCCAGGCCGCCTGGTGCATGGGTACCTCGGGCACGGGTATCGGCAAGGCAGCCGACGCCCGGACCGCCTGGTGCATGGGTACCTCGGGCACGGGCATCGTCAAGGCAGCCTGATACTTCACAGGTTCCGGTGGCCGGGCGCAGCATGCGCAGACCACCGGATTGTGTGTCCTGGCGCAGCGGCTTCGCTGCCACGGCCAGCATGCGGTCCGCCCCGGTGCTGGCTTTCTCCCGGTGCCGTGCCATCCACCCCTGCCGTCGGCCTGCCCTGCCTTCAGGCCCCCGCCATTTCCTCTTGCGGCGCAATCATCAGCGAGCGCAATTCGCGAATGCTGAGGTCGCTAATTTCATGCATGCGCAGCAGGATCGTCGCGCCGATGGGCAAGGTGTTGTGGCGGATCTTGCTGATCACCGGCGGCGCCACTTCGAGCGCCCGCGACAGGGCGGCGTCATTCTTCAGCTGCAGCTTCGAGATGACTGCGTCGAGTACGCGGTTGGGGTCGTAGACGGCGCCTTCCGGCAGTCTTCTGATGGTCATACCAATTCTTTCAAAATATCACAAACCGTCCGTAATTTTTCACGCTGCTTCTTTTGTCGTGAAAAATTGGTCTTAGGAGGAAAAATGGCACCGTTTATATGGTGATCATCCTCACACGCAATGATAATAGGAAACTTAGGTTTTTCTCAAGAAAATGTAAGAAAAATCCTACAATGCAGCACGGGTGTAACAGGTCCGGATAAGGACGAGTGGAAGAAAAAGGACGAGCAGGTACGGTGCGCGGGGAGGCACGCGGAAAGATGCGCGGCGGCATGCCGCGCCGGATGCGGGAAGGCAGGCGTGCCGGATTACTTCTTCTGGCTGGCCTTGAACAGCGTGCGCGCGTCTTCGTGGGCGCGGTCGAGGGTACGCATCGATTTGTTGTCGTCGTGGGCGACAAAATAACCCTTGGCCTGGGCGTCGACGACGATCTTGATCGCCGCTTCGTCTTCCAGGTCATATTTTTCGACGATCAGGGTGGTGACTTCGTCCAGGTATTCTTCGTAGGTCATGGGTGCTTTCGTGAAGGCCGTCATTTTATCAGTGTCTGCTGCGTCAGTGCCGGCTGCGCCGGCGTCCACTGCGCCAGCGCGCGGCGCACGTCGGGATAGCGCAGGCGCACGCCGAGCTCGCGCCGCAGGCGGGTGTTGTCGAGCCGGCGCGACTCCGACATGAAGGACAGCTGCACCGGCGACACGACCGCCCGCAGGGCGGCGCGCTCCAGGCGCGGCGGGCGCGGCAGCCGGTAGGCGTCGGCCACCGCATCGAAGTAATCGGCCATCTTCATGCGCGTGTCGTCGGACGTATGGTAGACGCGTCCCGGCAGGGCGCGAAACAGCGCCAGCGCGATGGCTTGCGCCAGGTCGTCGGCCTGGATGTGGTTGGTGTAGACGTCGTCCTCGGCCCGCAGGGCCGGGGTGGCGTCGCGCAGGCGCTGCAGCGGCAGGCGGTCGGCCGCATAGATGCCGGGCACGCGCAGGATCGCCACCCGGCCGCGCGCGCGCCTGGCCCAGCCGCGCAGCGCGCGCTCGGCATCGACGCGGCGCGCCGCGCGCGCGTTTTTCGGGGCTACCCTCCGGGTTTCGTCGATCACCGCCCCGCCGCAGTCGCCATAGACGCCGCTCGTGCTGACATAAACGACCTGCGCCCCCTCGGGTAGAATGGCGGTCAAATTACGCGTGCGGAAGTCGCGCGTGCCTTCGGGACGCGGCGGCGCCAGGTGCACGACGTGCCGCGCCAGGCCGCGCAGGCGCGCCAGCGATGCCGGCTGGTCGAGGTCGGCGATGATTGGTATTGCCCCTGCCGCGCGCAGCGGAGCTGCGCGCTCCGGGTCCCTGGTCACGGCGAACACGCGAAAGCGCGGTACCAGCAGCGGCAGCAGGCGCATGCCGACGTCGCCGCAGCCGACCAGGAGCAGGCGCGGCCGCCCGAAACCAAGTTTATTGTTGTAGTTCATTTGAGGATTGTATGACGTTCCAGATCACTGTCCAGCCCAGCGGCCACCAATTCGCCTGCGAAGCCGACGAAACCGTGCTGTCGGCCGCGATTCGCGCCGGCGTGGGCCTGCCGTATGGCTGCAAGAACGGCGCCTGCGGTTCCTGCAAGGGCAGGATCGTCGACGGCGAGGTGAGCCACAAGCCGCACCAGGCGCGCGCGCTCACCGAGCAGGAAAAGCTGCAGGGCATGTCCCTGTTCTGCTGCGCCGTGCCGGGCGGCGACGTCGTGATCGAGGCGCGCGAAATCGCCGGCAGCAGCGAATACCCGATCCGCAAGATGCCGACCCGGGTACAGACGATCACGCGGGCGGCGCCCGACGTGGCCATCGTCACGCTGCAGCTGCCGGCCAACGAGGCGCTCGCCTACCGCGCCGGCCAGTACATCGAATTCCTGCTGAAGGACGGCAAGCGCCGCGCCTACAGCATCGCCAGCGCGCCTTCGCTCGAGCGTCCGCTGGAACTGCACATCCGCCACCTGCCCGGCGGCCTGTTCACGGACCACGTCTTCGGCGCGATGAAGGAACGCGACATCCTGCGTTTCGAGGGGCCGCTCGGCACCTTCTTCCTGCGCGAGGAATCGGACAAACCGATCGTGCTGCTGGCCTCGGGCACCGGTTTCGCTCCGGTGAAGGCGCTGGTCGAGCACCTGATGCACCTGAAATCGACGCGTCCGGTCCGCCTGTACTGGGGCGGGCGCCGTCCGCAGGACCTGTACATGAACGAACTCTGCGAAGCCTGGGCGGCCACCCTGCCCGACTTCCGGTACGTGCCGGTCATTTCCGACGCGCTGCCGGAAGACGCCTGGCCGGGCCGCACCGGCTACGTGCACGCGGCCGTGATGCAGGACCTCCCCGACCTCTCCGGCTGGCAGGTGTACGCCTGCGGCGCGCCGGTGATGGTCGATGCCGCGCGCAGCGAGTACGTGGCCAAGTGCGGCCTGCCGGCGGACGAGTTTTATGCGGATGCGTTTACGACCGAGGCGGATCTGGCGTCGGAATAAGACGTCACGCTGTCCTGTGGGGTGGGCACTCCGTGCCCACGCGGAACGTCGAGCAAACGGGCTGCTTTTTCAACCGTTGGCGCTTGAGCGTACGTAGCAGCTCAGAACGCGTCAACGCGGCGCATGCTTCCGCGTGGGCACGGAGTGCCCACCCTACGGTCTCAGCAGCCGCATGTTAATTCAGGCACAATGAACGACTTCCCGTCGTAACCTGCCTTCTCCATGTCCCTGCTTCCTCCCTCCGGCGGCCTGGCCGTCCTGCGCAACCGTAACCTTTCCTTCTACCTCTCCTCGCGCTTCCTCGGCACCCTCGCCGTCCAGATGCAGAGCGTCGCCGTCGGCTGGCAGGTGTACCAGATCACCGGCAGCCTGTTCGACCTCGGCCTGATCGGCCTGGCGCAGTTCGCACCGTTCCTGATATTGATTTTATGGGCCGGCCACGTTGCCGACCGCTACGACCGGCGCAAGATCATCGTGCTGTGCATGCTCACCCAGCTCCTGGTCAGCGCCCTGCTGCTCGCCTTTACGGCCAGCGGCAGCAGCGTGGTGTGGCCGGTGTTCGCGGTGCTGGTGCTGTTCGGCTCCGCGCGCGCATTCATGATGCCGGCCTCGCAGGCGGTGCTGCGCAACCTGGTGCCGGACAAGGATTTCGGCCAGGCCGTGGCGCTGGCTTCCTCGACCTTCCACGTGGCCGTGATCGCCGGCCCGGTGCTCGGCGGCCTGTTGTACGTGTTCGGCCCGACCACCGTCTACATGATCTCGGCCGCGCTGCTGGCGCTCGCCACCCTGCTGATGGCCTCGACCCGGAGCGCGCCCCACGTACGCAGCACGCAGCCGGCCAGTTGGCACACCCTGCTCGAGGGCCTGCGCTTCGTGCGCTCGCGCCCGATCGTGCTGGGCGCGATTTCGCTCGACCTGTTCGCGGTGCTGTTCGGCGGCGCCACCGCCCTGTTGCCGGCCTATGCGCACGACGTGCTGCACGCCGGCCCGACCGCGCTCGGCTGGCTGCGCACGGCGCCGGGCGCGGGCGCGGCGATCTGTTCGATCGTGCTCGCCTTCTTCCCGCTGCGCCGCCGCGTCGGCGCCTGGATGTTCGGTGGCGTGGCCGTGTTCGGCCTGGCCACGCTCACCCTCGGCTGGACGAACAACTTCATGGTGGCGCTCATCGCCCTGTTCCTGCTCGGCGCCGGCGACATGGTCAGCGTCTATGTGCGCCACCTGCTGGTGCAGTACGAAACGCCGGACGACATCCGCGGCCGCGTCAGCGCCGTCAATGCGGTGTTCATCGGCGCCTCGAACGAGCTGGGGGAATTCGAGTCCGGCGTGACCGCGGGCTGGTTCGGCCTGGTGCGCGCGATCCTGCTGGGCGGTGCGGCGACGCTGGTGGTGACGGGCCTGTGGGCCGTGCTGTTCCCGGTGCTGTCGAAGATGGACCGTTTCCCCCACCACGAGAAGGAACAGGCGAAGGAGCGCGCCACCTAAGCGTGCGGGACGCGGCAAAAATGGTAAAAAGTGTAAGATCGGCGCCAGATCGCTGACTATTGGAGCCATGTATGCAAATCACTGTCAACACCGACCGCACTATCGAGAAACACCAGGGCCTGGACGACCACGTCGAATCCGTCGTGCGCGACAACGTCGGCCGCTTCGATCAGGTCCACCGCGTGGATGTACACCTGAGCAACGAGAATAGCCAGAAGCAACTCGACGGCGGCAACCGCTGCATGATGGAAGCACACGTTACCGGTTACGCGCCGGTAGTCGTCAACGAGCATGCGGTCAACCTGCACCAGGCCATCACCAGTGCCGGCGGCAAGCTCAAGCGCGCGCTCGACAGCGCCATCGGCCGCCTGAACGACAAAGGCCGCCGCGAACCGGCGCCGCTCGGCGATATCGATCCGGAACAGAGCAAGAACCTGACCAGCGGCATGTAAAAGCAGAAGGGGGACAACCAGGGCCGCCGGGCTTTACTCCGCGGCCCTTCCATCCACAGCGCCCTCCGCAGTGCCCTCCACCATTGCCCGCAGCGTGCGCAGGTAACGCAGCCCGGCCAGCGCCCGGCTCCCGTACCACGACATCATTTCCCCATCGACGAGAAACACCGGAATGCCGATCTGCTTTTCCAGTGCATCGGCGTGCGCCTGCGTGAAGCGGTAGGGTTCGGTCGACAGCAGCACCGCGTCCAGGCCCGCCACCAGCGACTCGGACCAGGCAAAGCGCGGGTAGCGCGCGGTATCGCCGAACACGGGCACCCGCCAGCCAAGCTCGCCCAGCATGCGTGCGATATAGGTGTCGGCGGACACGCTCATCCACGGATCCTGCCAGATGCAGTACAGCACGATGCGCGCCGGTCCCGGGGCCAGCGCACGCAGCGCCGCATGCTCGGCCTCGAAGGCCGCGCACCACGCCTCGGCCGCCGCCTGCGCATCGAAGATGGCGCCCATCAACCTCGCCAGCGCCAGGTTGTCGCGCGGAGACACCGGATGCGTGACCACGATGTGCGGCACGAATTCGGCCAGCGCCTCCACCGTCGGCTTTTCATTTTCGTCGACGTTGACGACGAGGTGGGTCGGCGCCAGCTTGCGGATCTTCTCGATGTTGACGTCCTTCGTGCCGCCCACTTTCGGGATGGCCGCCACCACCTCAGCCGGGTGGATGCAGAAACCGGTGCGCCCGACCAGTTGCGGCGCCAGGCCCAGGTCGCACAGCAATTCAGTGATCGAGGGCACCAGCGAGACGATGCGCGCCCCGGATGCCGGTAGGTGTGCGACGCCGAGGGCGTCGACCAGATGGGTGGAATCATTCATGGGCGCTATTGGAACATTGTTAGTTCCAGAACGCCAGTCGGAGGCGGAAGGCTCGATGGTTTATCATGTCCTTTTCCTGGCACTGCGCCAGCGACCAAGCGGAGGACTTCGTTTTGAAACCCATCGGACGTTTTCGTGATTCGGGCTACACGGTCGAGGAGCTGGAGCTGTTCCGCGGCGCAGACACGGCCGCGACCGCTCGCGCACTTGCCGATTGCGAGGTGGTGGAACTGGCCGCCGGCGAAACGATCAAAGACGCCGTGCGCGCCCGCCTCTATATCGTGCTGGCTGGCATGCTCGAAGTCGACACCGACGGTCACGCGGGCACGTCGGACGGCAGCCTCACGCGCATCATGCCGGGCGAAAGCGTCGGCGAACAGTCGGTGCTGGACGACGCCGCCAACCTGGACGCCGTGCGCGCGGTGGAAGAAGCGCGCCTGCTCGTGATCGAATCGAAACTGGCCTGGGAACTGATCGACGATTCGAACGCCGTGGCACGCAACCTGTTGCGCCTGCTGTCCTTCCGCATCCGCGCCGCCAATGCCCTGCTGCGCCGGCGCCAGAAGCTGGGCGAGTTCTACCGCCAGCTATCGCTGAACGACACCCTGACCGGCCTGTACAACCGCGCCTGGCTGGCCGACATGCTGCCGAAACTGGTGACCCGCGCCCGTACCCAGGACAGCCCGCTGGCCCTGCTCATGGTCGACCTGGATAACTTCAAGAAGTTCAACGATACCCATGGCCACCTGGTGGGCGACGCCGCCCTGTGCGCCGCCGCCAACGTCATCCGTGACGGCCTGCGCCCGTCCGACTTTGCCGTGCGCTATGGCGGCGAGGAATTGATGGCCGTACTGCCGGAAACGAGCGCCGAGCTGGCGCACATGGTGGCCGACCGCCTGTGCCAGCAGATGCGCGAAACGGTGCTGTTCCCCGACATGCGCGTGCCCATGCCGCACCTGACCGCCTGCTTCGGCGTGGCGGTACTGGGGCCGGACGGCGACGAAGTGAGCCTGATCGAAGCGGCCGATGCCGCCCTGTACCGCGCCAAGGAAGCCGGGCGCAATTGCGTCAGTACATAAAACATGCAACACAGCGCGTCGAGCACAGCGCGATTGACGCAGCGCGGCCTTGCCTCGACAATCCGTGCCATTCTCGGGGCTGCATCCCGACGGGCGACCCATTACACACGCAATGAGCAATCACACCTTCCTCTGGCACGACTATGAAACCTTCGGCGCACAACCGCGCCGCGACCGTCCGGCGCAGTTCGCCGCCATCCGCACCGACGCCGAACTGAACGAGATCGGCGAGCCGCTCATGCTGTTCTGCCAGCCGGCCAACGACTACCTGCCCGATCCGCAATCCTGCCTGATCACCGGCATCACGCCGCAGCAGTGCCTGGAACAGGGCGTGCCCGAGCACGAGTTCGCGCGCCAGGTCGAAGCCGCCTTTGCCGAGCCGGGCACGATCGGCGTCGGCTACAACACGATCCGCTTCGACGACGAGGTGACGCGCTTCCTGTTCTGGCGCAACCTGCTCGACCCGTATGCGCGCGAGTGGCAGAACAATTGCGGCCGCTGGGACCTGCTCGACGTGGTGCGCATGACCTATGCGCTGCGTCCGGAAGGCATCGAATGGCCGCGCCATCCGGACGGGCGCCCGAGCTTCCGGCTGGAAGACCTGACCCGCGTGAACGGCCTGGCGCACGAGGCGGCCCACGATGCGCTGTCCGACGTGCGCGCGACGATCGCGCTGGCGCGCCTGATCCGCAGCAGGCAGCCGCGCCTGTTCGACTTCTGCCTCGAACTGCGCCGCAAGGACAGGGTCGCCAGCGAGATGGGCCTGCACCTCGATCCCGGCCAGCGCCAGCCTTTCCTGCACGTATCGGGCATGTTCCCGGCCGAGAACGGTTGCCTGGGCCTGGTCTGGCCGCTGGCCCAGCACCCGAGCAACAAGAACGAGATCCTGGTCTGGGATTGCCGCCACGATCCATCGGAACTGTTCGACATGGACGTGGACACCATACGCCTGCGCATGTTCACGCGGAGCGCCGACCTGCCCGAAGGCGTGACGCGCCTGCCGATCAAGAGCGTGCACCTGAACAAGTCGCCGATGCTGGTGGGTAATCTGAAAACCCTGAGCGCGCCGATGGCGCAGCGCTGGGGCATCGACCTCGAACAGGGCCGCGTGCATGCGGAACGTGCCGCGCGCGGGCCGAACATGGCGGCCGTGTGGGCGCAGGTCTTCCAGAAACCGGCGGCCTCGAACGAGACCGATGTCGACGAGGACCTGTACGGCGGCTTCGTCAGCAACAACGACCGCCGCAAGCTGGAATCGCTGCGCATGCAGACGCCGGCCCAGCTTGCCACCGCCCGGCCGTCGTTCGAGGACGAGCGCCTGGCAGAACTGTTGTTCCGCTACCGCGCACGCAACTTCCCGCACACGCTGAGCGACGAAGAAATGGCGGCATGGGAAGAACACCGGGCGGCGCGGCTGTTCGACGGTGCGGGCGGTGCGCGCACGGTGGATCAGTTGTTCGGCGAGATAGACGCGCTGTCGGAGACGGCGGACGAGCGGGCCGAGGAGATTCTCGGGGCGCTGTACGATTATGTGGAAGGGATTGCGCCGGACAGGTATTAAAGTTCGACGTCGGTTGACGCTAGTGGGGCTGCTGCCTGTTACGTTGTCGGCGTCTTGAATCCGCGTGGGCACCCCGTGCCCACGCGGATCATCCCCACCACGAACGGCCCAGGCAACAGCCCCACGAACCCCTGCATACGGGGTTCATGGGCGCGACCGGTATCGCGCAATCACGCCCCCCGATACCGATTGATCTCATCCCGCGTCTGTTGCGCCACCCTCCTCGCCGCGGCCGCGAAATCTTCCCCCTCCTCCGGCACCGCATACAGGATCGCGCGCGAGGAATTGATCATCATCCCGGTCCCGTCGGCCGTCCGCCCGGCACGCACGGTCGCCTCCACATCGCCGCCCTGGGCGCCGACGCCCGGCACCAGCAGCGGCATGTCGCCGATGATCGCGCGCACCTGCGCCAGTTCATCCGGGAAGGTCGCGCCCACCACCAGCGCGCATTGCCCGTTGCGGTTCCATTTTTCGGCCACCAGGCGCGCCACGTGCTGGTACAGCGGCTGGCCGCCCACATCCAGGAACTGCAGGTCCGAGCCGCCGGCATTCGAGGTGCGGCACAGCACGATCACGCCGCGGTCGGGCCAGGCAAAGTAGGGCTCGACCGAATCGGAGCCCATGTAGGGGCTGACCGTCACCGCATCCGCGCCATAGCGCTCGAAGGCCTCGCGCGCATACTGGTGGGCGGTGGCGCCGATGTCGCCCCGCTTGGCGTCGAGGATCAGCGGGATGTGCGGGTAGGTCTCGCGCAAGTAGCGGCAGATGTCCTCGAGCTGGGCTTCCGCGCCGAGCGCGGCGAAGTAGGCGATCTGCGGCTTGAAGGCGCAGGCCAGATCCGCGGTGGCGTCGATGATGGCCTTGCAGAAGCGGACGATCGCGTCCGGTTGGTCCTTCAGGTGGGCCGGAAAACGTGCCAGGTCCGGATCGAGCCCGACGCACAGCAGGGAGTCGTTGCGGGCCCAGGCCGCGGAAAGTTTAGTCATGAAAGTCACGTCGCGCCCCTTGTATCAATGTCATTGCAAACCCCATATTGTACCTGTCGCCGCCAGCCCGGCGCCGCGGCGGGCGCCCTTGCAGCCGCGACCGTGCGACCGGTATGGACAAGCTGGGGTATATTTTGACTATTCGACAACTCGCACTGGACAAGGACATCATGACGTCTTCCCTCTTCTCGCGCTGGGCCCGCCTGCTGGCGGCTGCCGTACTGGCCAGCTCCTTCCTCTCGGGCTGCGGCTATAACGAATTCCAGGTCAAGGACGAAGCCACCAAGGCGGCCTGGGGCGAAGTGGTCAACCAGTACCAGCGCCGGGCTGACCTGATCCCGAACCTGGTGAACACCGTCAAGGGCTACGCTTCGCACGAACGCGAAACGCTCGAGGCCGTCACCCGCGCGCGCGCCGCCGCGACCAGTTTCCAGATCACCCCCGAAGTGCTGAACGATCCGCAGGCCTTCCAGAAGTTCCAGCAGGTGCAGGGCGAACTGTCGGGCGCGCTGTCGCGCCTGATGGCCGTGTCCGAGAGCTATCCGCAGCTGAAAGCCGACACCAGCTTCCGCGACCTGCAGTCGCAACTCGAAGGCACCGAGAACCGGATCACGGTGGCGCGCCAGCGCTACATCGCCTCGGTCCAGGACTACAACGTCACCGTGCGCAAGTTCCCGACCAACCTGACTGCGATGATGTTCGGCTACGAGGCACGGCCCTCGTTCACGGTCGAGAACGAGAAAGCGATCTCGACCGCTCCGACGGTCGACTTCGGCAAATAAGCGATGAGCTTGTTGCGTACGCTCTGGCTGCTCGTCGCGAGCGCTATCCTGGCCGCGACGCTGGCCGGCCCGGCGCAGGCCCAGCTGCAGCCCGTACCGCCGCTCACCAGCCGCGTCACCGACCAGGCCGGCATGCTCGACGCCGGCCAGCGCCAGCGCCTCGAAGCCGTGCTGGCCGAGCATGAGGCGAAAAGCGGCAACCAGATCGCCGTGCTGCTGGTGAAGTCGACCGAACCGGAAGCCATCGAGCAGTACGGCATCCGCGTGGTCGATGCCTGGAAGCTCGGCCGCAAGGGCGTCGACGACGGCGTGCTGCTGCTGGTTGCGCGCGACAACCCGAGTTCCTTGCGGCGCCTGCGCATCGAGGCCGGCCGCGGCGTGCAGGGCGTGCTGACCGATGCGCAGTCGAAGCGCATCCTGCAGGACGTCATCGCGCCGCATTTCCGGCAAAACCATTATTACGAAGGCCTGGTCGCAGGCGTGGGCGCCATCGCGACGCTGCTGAACCAGGAGCAATTTCCCGCGCCGGCGCAACAGACAGCACCGGCAGACAGGGACGGACAAGGCGGCGGAATCAGCATGTTCGGCATCCTGATGCTGGTATTCGGATTCATGCTGCTGCGCTCGATGTTCAAGCCGCGCCGCCCGCGCCTGTCGCGCGGCGGCTGGAGCAGCGGCGCCACCGGCTTCATCCTCGGTAACGTGATCGGCAACATGGCCAGCCGCGGCGGCGGCTTCGGCGGCTTCTCGGGCGGTGGCGGCGGCTTCGGCGGCGGCGGTTTCGGGGGCGGCGGCGGCACCTTTGACGGCGGCGGCGCCTCGGGAGACTGGTAATGGAACACGCATCCTTCGGACAACGCCTCAGCCGCGTCATCCGCCACTGGCGCAGCACGAAAGCCGACGCCCAGCGCACCTTCCCGGAAGCGACGCTGGCCGCGGTGGCCCAGGCGATCACCGCCGGCGAGCAGACCCACCGCGGCGAAGTACGCTTCATCGTCGAAGCGGCCCTGCCGACCGACGAGGCCTGGGACGGCATCACCAACCGCCAGCGCGCACTGGCCCTGTTCGCCGACTACGGCGTCTGGGACACCGAGGACAATTGCGGCGTGCTCATCTACGTGAACCTGGCCGAGCACAAGGTCGACATCGTGGCCGACCGCGGCATCGACCGCAAGATCGACCACGCAACCTGGCAGGCCATCTGCCGCACCATGACCGACGGCTTCCGCCAAGGTAAGTTCCATGAGGCATCGCTAGCGGCGATCGAGCAGGTCAATGCCCTGCTGCGCCAACATTTCCCTTCCAACGGGGGAGCGAACCCGAACGAGTTGCCGGACCGTCCGCTCATGCTGTAAGGGCCCGCCACTTTCGGCCTTTCGCTTATGCTTGCGTTCCCGACTGCCAAGCGGCTCCCCGCTACAATGCGGGTTCCTGAACCTGCGAAAGTCCCGCCATGAAACTCGCCAACAAGATCGCCCTCGTCACCGGCGCCAGCCAGGGCATCGGCCTGGCCTGCGCCCGGCGCCTCGTGCGCGAAGGCGCACGCGTGATGCTGGCCGACGTGCGCCCGGAAGGCGCGGCCGCGGCCGAAGCGCTGGGCGACGCCGCCCGCTTCTTCTGCGCCGACGTCAGCCAGAAATCCGATGTGGATGCCCTGTTTGCCGCCACCCTGGAGGCCTTCGGCCGCATCGACATCCTGATCAACAATGCCGGCGTCACGCATGCCGCCGACTTCCTCGACCTCACCGAGGAAGACTTCGACCGCGTGCTGCGCATCAACCTGAAATCGATGTTCCTGTGCAGCCAGGCGGCGGCGCGCGACATGGTCAAGCGCCAAAGCGGCTGCATCATCAACATGTCGAGCGTGAACGCCGAACTGGTCATCCCGAACCAGGTGCCGTACGTGGTGTCCAAAGGCGGCGTCAACCAGCTGACGCGGGTGGCGGCGGTCAGCCTGGCCCAGCAAGGCATCCGTGTCAACGCGATCGGCCCCGGCACCATCCTGACGGAACTGGCGAAGCAGGCGGTGCTGTCGAGCCCGGAAGCGCGCCACACGATCCTGTCGCGCACGCCGCTCGGGCGCTGCGGCGAGCCGGAGGAAGTGGCGGCCATCGCCGCCTTCCTGGCCAGCGACGACGCCTCCTACATCACGGGCCAGACCCTGTACGCCGATGGCGGACGCATGCCGCTGAACTACACGGTGCCGGTCAGGGAGTAATCCCTGCAGTATTCACCCGACGCATGTCTGGTATCTGATTTAACAATTAGACAAATATATGGCAACGCAACATAATGGCACCTGTCTCCACTATTCTCCTCCAAGAAAATAGTCTTAAGCCCGCTCTGACGCGGGCTTTTTTTTGCCTTTGCGTGCCCAGCTCTTCTCTAATGGGAGACCATCCATCCCGGATATCGTTCACTGAACAATGCTCAGGTTTGCGCTGCGTCATACCAAGGTCACAATCGATGCCTATACTGGACTCATCTGCTGTACACGCAACCGATATGCGCGATGGCAGACAGGTGTGCAGCGCCCCGCGCGGCACACCCACCGAATACTGTCTCTTGGCCCGGTCTTGGGTTGTGCCCACCGCTCTCTCCTGGTGGGCATTTTTTTGTCTGCCATTATGCCTCTCGCATAATTGCGCCTCCCAGCCTTGCAGGTCGACGTCTTTTGGCTATGATGAAGTTCGCGCGCCAGAAGCGACATGCGCCAGCGCGTTCCGCGGACAGTGCGCCATGCCAACCATTACAGGGAGTCCGACCGATGAATTTTCAAGTTCCCGAAAGACACACCGAGCTAGCCTCGTCCAGTCGCCGCCAGCATGAAGATGTCGACCAACTGGTGCTCTGTGAACTCAACCCGCTCGTGGTGGTCGACCATCTCGACGGCGAGGAAGTGCCCCTGACCCTGCTGACTTTCGGCAATGTGCGCGAGATCTGCCCGAAGTGCCAGCGCACGCATCTCAAGCTCGTGCTGCGCCAGACCTCGGTACGCATGGCGCACCTGTTCTGCGCCGAGTGCGAAGCCTGTTTCGATGCCCGTTACCCCGACGGCGCCCCGGCGCTGACGATCTGAGCCGTCCTCCGCAGGCCCGGCCGTGCAAGCACACGGTCATCGGGCATGGTATGGTTGTCGTTTTTAACATTTCGTCAGCCATGCCTTCACTGCTTCACCGCGCCCTGCTCGACCCACGCCTGAACAAACTCCGCTACACCGCCGCGATCGCGATGTTCCTGGCTATCGTGGTCACCGGCTCCATCCCGGGTGCGCGCGCCGGCGTGGGCCAGTATGCGTCCGGCGTGGTACTGCACTCGCTCGCCTATGCAACCCTGGCGCTGCTGTGGTTCACCGCCAGCCGCGGCAGCGCGGCAAGCCGCAGCCTGGCCGCAGTACTGGCCGTTGCCGTCATGGGCGCCATCGACGAGCTGGTCCAAAGCCTGTTCCCCTATCGCGGCGCCGCCGTCGGGGACTGGCTGGTGGACTGCAGCGCCGCCGTCGTCACCTGCGCCATCCTGTGGCTGGTGCTGCCGAAGGCAGCGTTGCAACGCAGCGCCGTTTGACGGCCTGAGCAGTTTTCCCATCCTCCCCTGGCTTGATCTGGCTCATGTGATACCCGCGTCAGCTGGAACGTCGCGTCTGTTCGCGCCTCTTACCTGAGTGGCAGACGACATCGTCACCCATACCCACTGACAAAATCAACCAAGGAGTCGATCATGAAACAACAACACCAGAGCGCAATCTTGGCGGGCTTGCTGGCCTTGGCGCTCGGCCTGTCGGGCTGCGCCGCCATGCGCGGCGGCGGTGATAGCGGCGCAGGCGCCAGCGGCAGCTCGGCAAGCGGCGACACTGGCAGCGGTAGCGGCGGCATGTCGGGCACCGGCGCCGGCACCAGCACCAGCGGCTCCGGTGGCTGGGGTGGCGGCTCGAGCAGCTCGGGCAGCTCGGGTACGTCGGGGACCTCGGGCAGCTCCGGAACCACGGACAGTTCCGGAAGCTCGGGGACCTCCGGCAGTTCCGGCACATCCGGTACCTCGGGCACTTCCGGCACCAGCGGTTACGACCAGTCCGGCAGCTCCGGCACATCCGGCAGCTCCGGCACGTCCGGCAGCTCGGGAACCTCGGCTTCTTCCGCTAGCGGCGGCACGACCGGCGACACAAGCACCAGCATGGGCGAAGGCAGCTCCGGCAGCATGGCCGGCACGGCCAGCGGCAGCTCCCAGTCCGGCAGCTCGTCCGCCGGCAGCGCAACGGCAGCCAGCTCCAGCCCGAACAGCACGGTGGTGGCCGTGGAAGCAGTGCCGCGTCCCGCCGGTGGCATCAGCGGCGGCGGCACTGTCGCCGGGGCCGCCGTCGGCGGCAGCTCGACCGGTGCGACCGGCAGTTCGATGACCTCCGACCGCGTCTACCGCGTCACGCTGCGCATGGACGATGGCAGCACCCAGGTCATTACCCAGGAAACCATCCCTGACTTTCGCAGTGGCGATCGCGTCAACCTGAGTGGCGGGGCGATCCAGCGCTGACGCGGCGACGCATTGGGCGCAACCGGTCCAGCGTCCACCTACGCTGCCCATGCGCCTGCCTGCCACTCAATGCAGCCGTTCGATGAGGTAGCCGCGCTGCGCGAGCAGTTGCGGCAATCCATTGTTACCAAGCAGGTGCAAGAATCCGACACCGATGAACAGCACGCCCCCCTCCCCCAGCAGGCTGTCGATCTGCGCCGCCATGTCGGCGTTGCGCCGTCCCAGCAGCTTGCGCCGGGTGAAGTCGGCAATCTCCGACCTGCCCGCGGTGGCGTCGAGCAGGACCGCATCGAGCGCAGCCGCGTTGCCCGAGCGCCAGGCGTCGATCGTGCGCCGCGCACGCTCCAGTGCGCTGCCGTCCGCCAGGCCGCCGAGCGTATCGCGCAGGTAGCGCTCGGCCTCGACGTCGTTCATGCTGTCGAACAGCGCCAGTTGCAAGTCGGCGCTTTCCAGTTGCACTACCCGTGCGCCGCGCCGCTCGGCCTGCGCCAGCAGCCGCTGCTCGACGCCCTCGCTGCGGCGATACCCCTGTCGGTCCAGCTTCATGCCCAGCAGCAGATTCGCGACCAGCCACGGTTTCAGGTGTGCCATGCTGGCCAGGCTGACGCCTTCCGCATGCAGGGCCGCGCGCAAGCGCGCCAGGGTGTCAGCGGAGACATGCCGGCTGATATCGTCGCCCGCCGCATACCGGCCGTGCTTGTCCAATGCCTGCCCGAACGCATGCTCCCCCCGCGGATCGAGCTCGACCACGACATGGTCGGCCCCGGCCAGCGCGCGCTCGGCTTCGGGCGCGAGCGGGTAAAAGGAAGGATCGCCGACGTGAATCGTGCCGAACAGGTAGGCGACACCGCCGCGTCCGCTGATACGGTACAGGCCGCCATGATGGCGGGCCGTCAGCGGCTCCGGACCGACCGGGCTGCGCGCGGCCGTGCTGTATTCCGCCGACGCCAGCGGCCCGGCAGCCGGCGCGCCGGCCGGCACACCCGCCAGCGCAAGCCAGGCGACAAGCACGAGCGCGCGCCGCGCCACCGCTGCCCGGAACGGGAATGCATCCATGGCGTTCACCCCCGAGGTTCAACCCTGCCGTCGATCCCGACGCTCAACATGGCGCGCCGCGGGCACCGGAGCGGTTTGAGGCACACGCGCGGCGCGTACCGGCGTGGCCGCCAGCAAGGCCGCCATCGCCTCCGCAGTCGCATCCCAGGAAGTGCGCGCAACCCGTGCGCGCATGGCCTCGGCCAGCGCCGTGCGCTGCCCCGCGCCAAGCGCAAGCGCGGCTGCGCAGGCGTCGGCAAAGGCCGCGGCACCTTCGGCGATCGCGACCACGTCGCCATAGGGCCCGGCCACGTCCGCGATCGGCGTGCTGACGACTGGCAGTTCCGCAGCCATGTACTCGAGCACCTTGGTGGGACTGATGAAACGGGTCGCCTCGTTCAGGGCGAAAGGCATCAGGCACACATCCCAGCCGGCGAGCAGGCGCGGCAGGTCTTCGTAGGCCTGCTGGCCGAGATAATGGATGTTCGGGCGCCGCGGCAGGGCGTCCTCGGCAATCTTGACTACCGGCCCGGCCAGCACGAGCTGCCAGTCCGGACGGACATCGGCCGTCGCGGCCACCAGCGCCAGGTCGATGCGTTCGTCGAGCACGCCATAGAAACCCAGGCGCGGATGGGGAACGGCGGCCTGGGCCGGATGGTCCTGGCCACGCGCGAGCGCCTGGCGGAAATGCGCGACATCGACGCTGCTGGGGAAACAATGGACACGCGGGTGACGCGCGCGCTTGGCCTCGTACAGGCTGGGGCCGCCGGCGAACACCAGGTCGGCCAGGTTCAGCAGCGCGGTCTCGCGTTGCAGCAACTGTTTCGGCGCCTTGTCGAACGACGCCAGTTCGTCCATGCAGTCATAGACCACCAGGCTGGGGTCGAGGGCCTGCAGCAGCGGCAGCGCCATCGGCGTATAGAACCAGGCGATCGGCCGGAAGGCACCGTGCACGGCGAGGTCGTCCGCCAGCGTGGCCAGCAGCGGCAGCACCAGCGCGATCAGGTCGTCGTGATGGCCCTT
Source organism: Massilia sp. (assembly GCA_039649125.1). Lineage (GTDB taxonomy): Bacteria > Pseudomonadota > Gammaproteobacteria > Burkholderiales > Burkholderiaceae_D > Telluria. The sequence goes on from JBBWZO010000147.1 coordinate 20,109, forward strand.
CACATGAAGAGGCGTGCGCGGCCGGCAGACGGTGACGCCGGGCACCGGGCTGGCGCGTTCCAGCCGCACCGGACCGGCATCGTCGGGCATCGGGTCTTCGATGAACAGGATCCGGTAGCGGCGCGCCAGGCGGCTCAGGAGGTGCTGCGGACGCTGGTAGACGAAATCCCAGCGCAGGTGGCTGAAAACGACGATGGTGTCCATGCTCCCTCCTGTCGCCCACAGGCGGGGCGGCCGCTTACATCAACATACGCACGCTTGCGCCCGGCCGGTCCTCACCGTGGCGGGAGATCAGGACTGCAACGGGTCGCCCCCTCCCTGGGCTACCCGTGGCGACGAGGCATTGCGCGTCGCCGCAGAGATCATCTCGAGCGGCAGCTTCGGCGTACGGTCCGCATTCAGCAGGCCATTGGCCTCCTGGAAGGTATCGGCGAACTGCGTATAGCAAAAGCCTGAGAACATGAAGGTTTCGTTAACCACCTTCAGCAGCCCGCGGTAGAGGTTATGGTAGCCTTCGGCCGTGGTCGAGCGCGAGTAGCCCCAGGTGCCCTCTTCCGGCGTGCCCTTGGTGTCGAAGGCGATGCCGCCGAACTCGGTCAGCACGATCGGCTGGCCGCGGTGCGGGAAGCCATCCAGGGTCAGGATGCGTCCGCCTGGACGACGCTGATCGAACAGCGTGCGCACCGGGTCGCTCACCTCGTAGCGCGCCTTGACCTTTTCCGGATCGCAGTCGTAGTCGTGGATGCCGAGGATGTCGGTGGCCGAGGCTTCCCAGCCATCGTTGCCGATCACCGGCCGCGTCGCGTCCAGCGTGCGCGTCAAGTGATACAGTGCCTCGACGGCATTGCGATGTGCCTGTGTCAGCGTCAGGTTGGGCACGCCCCAGGATTCGTTGAAGGCGACCCAGACGATGATGCAGGGGTGGCTGTAGTCGCGGTCGATCGCTTCGGTCCACTCGCGCACCATGCGCGTGATCGCCTTCGGGCTGAAACGGTAGGCCGAGGGCATCTCTTCCCATACCAGCAGGCCCAGCTTGTCGGCCCAGTACAGGTAGCGCGGATCTTCGATCTTCTGGTGCTTGCGCACGCCGTTGAAGCCCATCAGCTTGGCCAGTTCGACGTCGCGCTTCAGGTGCTCGTCCGACGGGCCGGTGAGGAAGGATTCCGGCCAGTAGCCCTGGTCGAGCACCAGGCGCAGCTGGTATGGCCTTCCATTCAACATCAAGCGGTCGCGGTTGATCGCGAACGAGCGCAGCGCCGTGTAGGACTTGATGCGGTCGACGACGTGGTCGCCGCAGCGCAGCGTCACCTCGGCGTCGAGCAGGGTCGGACGTTCCGGGCTCCACAGCAGTTCGTTGCGCGAATCGTCGATGCCGGGGTCGGACAGGGCGATCTTGCGGTTCGCTTCGCCCGCCAGCAGCTTGTAGTGGTCGTCCGCCAGCAAATGTTCGCCGTGCCAGATCTTCACTTCGATAAACATGTCGTCGCGGATTTCGCCGCCGGCGAAGACCTCGCAGCCGATCTCGAAGGTTTCGAAAATCGGGGTCCACTTCAGCTTCTGGATGAAGGTCTTTTCGACCTGCTCGACCCAGACGGTCTGCCAGATGCCGGTGGTGCGCGGATACCAGATCGAGTGCGGTTCCAGCAGCCAGTCCTGCTTGCCGCGCGGCTTGGCGAGATC
>JBBWZO010000160.1:0-4768 GCA_039649125.1 Massilia sp.
GCATCTGCTCGAGCGGCACATCGAGCGCCCACTCGGACGCCAGCACCGACTGCAGCGACTTCACGTCCCACTGCTCTTCGACCGATTCGGCCGGCACGTAGGTGCGCACCACGTCGGTGAACACGCCCGTGCGCAGGGAAGCGATCAGTTCCGAGATGTCGGCCGCTTCCAGCAGTTCGTTACGCTGGGTGTAGATCACCTTGCGCTGGTCGTTGGCGACGTCGTCGTATTCGAGCAGCTGCTTGCGGATGTCGAAGTTGCGCGCTTCGACCTTGCGCTGGGCGGTCTCGATGGAACGGGTGACGATGCCCGCTTCGATCGGCTCGCCTTCCGGCATCTTGAGGCGTTCCATGATGGCGCGCACGCGGTCGCCGGCGAAGATGCGCAGCAGCGGATCGTCGAGGCACAGGTAGAAGCGCGAGGAACCCGGGTCGCCCTGGCGGCCCGAACGGCCGCGCAGCTGGTTGTCGACCCGGCGCGACTCGTGGCGCTCGGTACCGATGATGTGCAGGCCGCCGGCGCCGACCACGTGATCGTGCAGCGACTGCCATTCGTTGCGCAGCTGTGCCGACTGGGCCGCTTTCTCCGCTTCCGACAGCTCGTTGTTCGCCTCGATGATCTGAATCTGCTTCTCGACGTTGCCGCCGAGGACGATGTCGGTACCGCGGCCCGCCATGTTGGTGGCGATGGTGATCATCTTCGGGCGTCCCGCCTGGGCGATGATTTCCGCTTCACGGGCGTGCTGCTTGGCGTTCAGGACGTTGTGCGGCAAGTCGGCGCCCTTCAGGATGCCCGACAGCAGTTCCGAGTTCTCGATCGAGGTCGTGCCGACCAGCACGGGCTGGCCGCGCTCGTAGCAGTCCTTGATGTCGAGCAGCATCGCGTTGTACTTTTCCTGCGCCGATTTATAGACCTGGTCCTGGCGGTCCTTGCGCTGGGACGGCTTGTTCGGCGGGATGACGACGGTCTCGAGGCCGTAGATTTCCTGGAATTCGTAGGCTTCCGTGTCGGCGGTACCGGTCATGCCGGACAGCTTGGTGTACATGCGGAAGTAGTTCTGGAAGGTGATCGAGGCCAGGGTCTGGTTCTCGTTCTGGATGCGCACGCCTTCCTTCGATTCGACGGCCTGGTGCAGGCCATCGGACCAGCGCCGGCCCGTCATCAGGCGGCCAGTGAATTCGTCGACGATCACGACTTCGCCGTTCTGCACCACGTAGTGCTGGTCCTTGTGGTACAGCACGTGGGCGCGCAGCGCCGCGTACAGGTGATGGATCAGCGTGATGTTGGCCGCGTCGTACAGCGAGGCGCCTTCCGGCAGCAGGCCCATCTTCGTGAGGATGGCCTCGGCCTTTTCGTGGCCGGCTTCGGTCAGCAGCACGGTGTGCGCTTTTTCGTCCTTGGTGTAGTCGCCCGGGACTTCGATCTTGCCCTTGCCGTCCGGGGTTTCCTCGCCCACCTGCAGGGTCAGCTGCGGCGGCACTTCGTTCATGCGGTGGTACAGGTCGGTGTGGTTCTCGGCCTGGCCCGAAATGATCAGCGGGGTCCGCGCTTCGTCGATCAGGATCGAGTCGACCTCGTCGACCACGGCGAAGTTCAGGCCGCGCTGGACGCGCTCGCGCGCCTCGTAGACCATGTTGTCGCGCAGGTAGTCGAAGCCGAACTCGTTATTCGTACCGTAGGTGATGTCGGAACCGTAGGCGGTCTGCTTGGTGTCGTGGTCCATCTGCGACAGGTTCACGCCCGTCGTCAGGCCCAGCCAGCCGTACAGGCGGCCCATCTGCTCGGCGTCGCGCTGCGCCAGGTAATCGTTGACGGTAATGACGTGCACGCCCTTGCCGGACAGCGCGTTCAGGTAGACCGCCAGGGTCGCCATCAGGGTTTTACCTTCACCGGTGCCCATCTCGGCGATCTTGCCCTGGTGGATGACCATGCCGCCGATCAGCTGCACGTCGAAGTGGCGCATCTTGAGCACGCGCTTGGCGGCTTCGCGGCAGACGGCGAAGGCTTCCACCATGATGTCGTCGAGCGTTTCGCCCTTGGCGACGCGCGCCTTGAACTCAGGGGTTTTTGCCTGCAGCTCGGCATCGGACAACGACTCCATCTGCGGCTCGAGCGCGTTGATCTGACGCACGGTTTTTTGATATTGCTTGATCAGCCGCTGGTTACGGCTGCCGAAAATCTGGGTCAGGAATGACATGCTAAGTTTCTTAAAAAGACGCCGCAAAAAGAGCCAGGGTTGATATCAACAAGATACCCCCCTAAGACCGACGGAGGCAAAAAGCGACTGATTTTATCATGCGATGCGGCCACACTTGGGGGTTACACGCCCGATCACAAGTGTCGTGCACGAAAGAATGTTATCAAATTGCATCGCCAGCACGGGAGCGGCGCGTCGTGCGGCCGCTTGTCGCATCCACTCGGGGTATCCGCTTGTGGTATCGCTTGTGGTATGGTACGTCCTGTAGTCCACCCCTTCTGTTTACTCCCCATGCACATCTACGGCACCCGTAACCGCCCCACCTCGTTCGAAGCGACGGATTTCCTGCGCGCGAACGAACGCATGGCCAGCCTGTTGCCGACCGCCTTGCGCATGGCCGACCTGCAGCGCGACGTCGCCATGACTCTGCCCGCCGTTGCGGGCAACTGCGACGTGCTGTCGTTCCAGGACGGCGTGCTGGTGCTGGCCGTGCCCAGCTCGGCGGTGGCGGCGCGCCTGAAGCAGCAACTGCCGAAACTGCAGAGCACCCTGCTCGCGCGCGGCTGGCAGGTCACGTCGACGCGGCTGAAGGTGCAGGTCACGCGGGCGATGCCGGAACGCGTGCAGACCCGCACGCTGGAACTGCCGCCGACGGCGGTGGAGGCGTTCGAGGAACTCGGGGAAAGTTTGCCGGAGACGCCGCAGAACGCGGCGCTGGTGGCGGCGATCAAGCGGCTGGCGGCGAAGCGGCGCGGCGGATAAGGTCATCGGCGCCGCCGCTCGGATGGTGAACGCGTGGACTCGGGAGTCCACCCTACGTGTACCTGAGTGCCGAGGTAGTGGCCGCAAGCCGCGACCGTAGGGTGGAGCGGGCGGCGAACCGCTCCTGACTCCACGCGTTGCGGTGCCTGAACATTGCGCAGTGAGCATCGATGCCTTGCGCAGCCTGGCCCACCCTATGCCATCACGTCTGCGCCCACTCCTGCCGCATCTGCTTCACGTACGAGGCCGGCGCGCGGTCGATCGCATCGAAGGACACGATCTCGTAGGCGTCCGGCCGCGCCAGCAGGGCGCGCAGCAGGTCGTTGTTGAGCGCGTGGCCCGACTTGTGCGCCTCGTAGGCAGCCAGCAGCGGGTGCCCGACCAGGTACAGGTCGCCGATCGCGTCCAGGATCTTGTGGCGCACGAACTCGTCGTCGTAGCGCAGGCCGTCCGCGTTCAGGATGCGGTACTCGTCCATCACGATCGCGTTTTCCAGCGAGCCGCCGCGCGCCAGGCCCATGCCCCGCAGGCTTTCCACGTCCTGCATGAAGCCGAAGGTACGAGCGCGCGCCACGTCGTGCACGTAGGACACCTGGGCGAAATCGACCGAGGCGTTCTGCATGGTGCCGTCCACCGCCGGGTGGTTGAATTCGATGAAGAAGTCGAGCTTGTAGCCGTCGTGCGGCTTCAGGCGCGCCCACTTTTCGTTGTTGCCCGTGCCCTGGCGGACTTCGACTTCCTTCAGCACGCGGATGAATTTCTTCGGGGCCGGCTGGTCCTCGACGCCCGCCTGCTGCAGCAGGAACACGAAGGACGAGGCCGAGCCGTCCATGATCGGGATTTCCTCGGCCGTGACTTCGATATACAGGTTGTCGATGCCCAGGCCGGCGCAGGCCGACATCAGGTGCTCGACGGTGGAGACGCGCGCGTCGTTCTTGATCAGGACGGAAGCCATGCGCGTGTCGCCGACGACTTCTGCGCTCGACGGGAATTCGACGACCGGATCCAGGTCGACGCGGCGAAACACGATGCCCGTGTCCGGTGCCGCCGGACGCAGCGTCAGTTCGACCTTGCGGCCCGAGTGCAGCCCGACGCCGGTGGTGCGCTCCAGTTCTTTGATGGTTCGTTGTTTGAGCATGAGCTGATTATATCGTTGCTGGCAAATCGCTGCCGGCCTCGACCCTTGCAGCACGGCAATACACGCCTGGTGCGATGCGCATCTGCCACAGTCCCTACAGCGTGCTCTTACGGGTGCTCCGCCTCGACGTGCACTTTCTCGCGGCGTATCAAGTAGATGCCGCTACCGATGATGATCGCCGCGCCGACCAGCGTATAAGCGTCGGGCAGCGCCTGCCACAGCAGCCAGTCGATCGCCACGCCCCAGGCCAGGGCCGAATACTCGAAGGGCGCCACCACCGACGCTTCGCCATGACTGAAGGCTTCGGTGATCGCCAGCTGGCCGAAAAAGCCGCTCACGGCCAGCGCGCACAGCAGCCAGATGTGGGCCGCATCGACGCGCACCCAGGCGGGCGCCGCCAGCACGCTGGCGCCGATGGCCATCATCAGCATCAGCCAGAACATGATCTGCTCGCTGCTGTCGGTGCGGGCCAGGACCCGCGCACCGATGGCGGAGACCGCATAGCAGACGGCGGAGGCCAGGATCGCCAGCCCGCCCAGGGTCAGGAAGCCGCTGCCCTCGGGACGCAATACCACCAGCACGCCGCCGAGACCGACGGCGATCGCGATCCAGCGCGCCAGGTTCACTTTTTCCTTCAGCACGAACACCGACAGCGCCGTGATCAGGGCCGG
>JBBWZO010000181.1:0-4768 GCA_039649125.1 Massilia sp.
CAACCTATCGACCTTTCAAGCAATCGTGATCGAATGAATCCCAAACTGCTGTTCTGGGTACCGGCGCTGTTGCGCATGGGCCTGATGTTCCTCGGCGCCGGCATCGTCTGGTGGATGGGCGGTCCGATAGCGGGGCTGGCGGTGGCGCTGGTGGCGGTAGTGACCGCGCTGCTGGTCCAGTTGTCCTATCTGCACCAGCTGTCCGAATGGCTCAGCGACCCGCGCAGCGGCCGCCTGCCTGACGGGTGGGGCGCCTGGACCAACGTGTTTGCACGCATGTACCGCCTGCGCCGCGACGAGGAGCGCACCGAGGCCGAGCTGACCGAATGGCTGGCGCGCTTTCGCCAGGCCATGCATCTGCTGCCGGAAGGCGTGGCGATCATGGACGACGTGCTCTTTCTCGAGTGGTGCAACCCGGCCGCCGAGCGCCACCTCGGTCTGACGCTCGAGCGCGACAAGGGGCTGCGCGTCACCAACCTGGTACGCCATCCGGACTTCATCGACTACATCATCCTCGGGCGCTACGAGCAGCCGCTGACGCTCTCGCTGCGCGGGCGCAAGATCGAATGCCGCATCATCCCCTTCGAGAACCGGCGCCAGATCCTGGTGACGCACGACGCCACCGACACCGAGCGGATCGAGGCGATGCGGCGCGACTTCATCGCCAACGCCTCGCACGAACTGCGCACGCCGCTCACCGTGATCGTCGGTTTCCTGGAAATCGCGATGTCCGATCCGTGCATGGATGCGGCCACGCGCGAAGCCCACCTGAAGCTGATGACCGAGCAGGGCCAGCGCATGCAGCGCCTGATCGAGGACATGCTGACGCTCTCGCGCCTGGAGTCCGACGAATTCCCGCTGCGCCGGGAGCGGGTCGACGTGGCGGCGCTGATGGAATCGGTGGCGCTTGAGGCGCGCGCGCTGTCCGGCGGGCGGCACCAGATCGCGGTGACGGTCGACGGGCCGGACGTGATGGGCAGCCAGGAAGAACTGCGCAGCGCCTTTGCCAACCTGGCCTCGAACGCGGTGCGCTATTCGCCGGACGGCGGCGCGATCGCGCTCGCCTGGCGGCGCGGCGAAAACGATTTGCAGTTCTCCGTGACCGACAGCGGCATCGGCATCGACCCGCAGCACATCTCGCGCCTGACCGAGCGCTTCTACCGCGTCGACAAGAGCCGTTCGCGCGAAACCCAGGGCACGGGGCTGGGCCTGGCAATCGTCAAGCACGTGCTGCTGCGGCACGGCGGGCGCTTGCAGATCAGCTCAACGCCGGGGCAGGGGAGTACCTTCACTGCGCTGCTGCCGAATACCTCGTTGCCGGGGTAGAGTCCGGCGCTTGCCTGTAGCGTTAAAGCCGCCACGATTGTAGGGTGGACTCCCGAGTCCGCGCGTCTGCGGGGCGGGCAGATCGTTGCGTGTCCAGAGGTTGCGAAAGGTGGCGATCTTGCGGCAAGTGTCCAAATGTTCCTACGTATGACCGCGTGGACTCGGGAGTCCACCCTACGTTACGACACGCTAAGCCCCGTCTCATCCACGCCGCATTGATGCGCGTTACAATCTGGGATCGTTCACCCTATCCCGCTTATGTTCTCTCGACGCACCTCCCTCATTGTCCTGGCCGCGCTGCTCGTCGCCGGCTGCGGCAGCACCCCACCGCCGACTCCGTCCCCGGTCGCCGTCCAGCCACCGCCTCCGCCCAAGAAAGTGCGGATCGGCCTGGCCCTCGGCGGCGGCGCCGCGCGCGGCTTCGCCCACATCGGCGTCATCAAGGCGCTCGAAGCGCAAGGCATCATTCCTGAAATCGTGGTCGGCACCAGCGCCGGCTCGGTGGTCGGCGCCCTGTATGCGTCCGGCTACAACGGGTTCACGCTGCAGCGCACCGCCATGGAGATGGACGAGGCGACCATTTCCGACTGGGCCTTGCCGCTGTTTTCCCGCTCGTCCGGCGTGCTGAAGGGCGAGGCGCTGCAGAACTATGTCAACAAGGCGGTCGGCAACGTGCCGATGGAGCGCCTGAAAAAACGCTTCGGGGCGGTGGCTACCGACCTGAAGACCGGCGAATCGATCCTCTTCAACAAGGGCAACACGGGCCTGGCGGTGCGCGCCTCGTCCAGCGTGCCGAGCGTGTTCCAGCCGGTGAAGATCGGCGCCAGGACCTATGTCGACGGCGGCCTGGTGGCGCCGGTGCCGGTCAAGTTCACGCGCGAGATGGGCGCCGACTTCATCATCGCGGTCAATATCTCGACCCAGGCCGACACCCAGGCCACCAACAGCTCGCTCGATGTGCTGATGCAGACTTTCAGTATCATGGGCCAGCGCATCAATCACTTCGAACTGAAGGAAGCCGACATCGTCATCACGCCGGCGCTCGGCAAGATGGGCAGCGCGGATTTTGCCGGCCGCAACCTGGCGATCCTCGCCGGCGAGCAGGCCGCCGCCGCCGTGATGCCGCAGATTAAGGCCAAGCTCAGGGCGAAACAACAATCATCAACGCAACCATAAAAAAGGAGTAGGAACATGAAAACCAGACCGATGCTCACGCTGGAAGACGTCAAGACCATTGCCGCCGCGAGCGAAGCCGAAGCACTCAAGAACAACTGGGCCGTGACGTTTGCGATCGTCGACGACGGCGGCCACCTGCTGTGGCTGCAGCGCCTGGACGGCGCGCCGCCGGTCTCGTCGCATATCGCGCCGAGCAAGGCGCGTACCGCCGCGCTGGGACGGCGCGAGTCGAAGTCCTACGAGGACGTGATCAACGGCGGCCGGGTGTCCTTCCTGTCGGCGCCCGAACTCGAGGGCATGCTCGAGGGTGGGGTGCCGGTGATCGTCGACGGACACGTCATCGGCGCGGTGGGCGTGTCGGGCGTGAAGTCGAACGAGGATGCGCAGATCGCGAAGGCGGGCATCGCCGCGCTGGTGGGTACGGCCTGATCGCTTAACGTGATCGTACGCGTGGTCGCGCATTGCGCCTCGTCCACGCGTTCAAGCTGGGGATTGGGGTAGGGCGGGAACGTGCCGACTACGCCTGAAGACCAACCTTTGTAGGGTGGACTCCCGAGTCCACGCGGGACACCGTGTGCACGTCACCACATTCGCCCCACGGACCGCTACCGTTCTCGTCTCGAGGGCGCGGTGCGGCACTCATCCGCACAACGGGTGGACTCCGGAGTCCACCCTACTATCGCCTCTGTTCATGCAGCCGAACCCACGTTGAATCGCAGAAAACCCAGCTCATCCATAACGAAAATTCGCGATCTAGCCCCGTAGACGCGAATGGTGCATTGCCGCGAACCCCGATCCACGCTATAATTTGGGGGTTTAGCCATTCACTTACTTGCCGTAGCGCCTACCCCTCATTCCTCTTTCGATTACGACTCCAGCCTGGGATGCGCTTCGCACAACCATAGGCTCCGGATGCCGGTCTGACGTGGCGCAGCTACGGTAACTTTATTGGGAGTTACCCTTGCCGCCATTTTTTTCTGGCCCAGCCGTCCCGGCCATCCTGGCCCTCGCAGACGGAACGATTTTCAAAGGTTATTCCATCGGTGCCGCCGGCCATACGACCGGTGAAGTAGTGTTCAATACCGCCATTACCGGCTACCAGGAAATCCTGACCGACCCCAGCTACTCGCGTCAGATCGTCACCCTGACGTACCCGCACATCGGCAACTACGGCGTCAACGCCGCCGACGTGGAAGCGGCCAAGGTCCATGCCGCCGGCCTGATCATCCGCGACCTGCCGCTGATCGCGTCGAATTTCCGTTCCACCCAATCCCTGTCCGACTACCTGAAGGCCGAGAACGTCGTCGCCATCGCCGGCATCGATACCCGCAAGCTGACCCGCCTGCTGCGCGAGAAGGGGGCCCAGGGCGGCGCCATCCTCACCGGCACCCAGGGCAACCAGCCGCTTGAGGCGCAGGCGCTGGAACTGGCACGTTCCTTCCCGGGCCTGTCGGGCATGGACCTGGCGAAGGTCGTGTCGGTCAAGGAACCCTACGTCTTCACCGAAACCGAGTGGAAACTGGGCGAAGGCTTCGGCACGCAGGAGAACCCGCAATACCACGTGGTCGCCTTCGACTACGGTGTCAAGCGCAACATCCTGCGCATGCTCGCCGAGCGCGGCTGCAAGGTCACCGTGCTGCCGGCCGAGTCGACCGCGCAGGATGCGCTGGCGCTGAACCCCGACGGCATCTTCCTGGCCAACGGCCCGGGCGATCCGGAGCCGTGCGACTACGCGATCAAGGCGACCGCCGAGCTGATCGAGCAGGGCATCCCGACCTTCGGCATCTGCCTCGGCCACCAGATCATGGCGCTGGCCTCGGGCGCGAAGACGATGAAGATGAAGTTCGGCCACCACGGCGCGAACCACCCGGTGCAGGACCTCGATTCGAAGAAGGTCTTGATCACCTCGCAGAACCACGGCTTCGCGGTCGATCCGGAGACCCTCCCGGCCAACTGCCGCGTGACCCACGTCTCGCTGTTCGACGGCTCGCTGCAGGGCTTCGCCCGCACCGACAAACCGGCCTTCTGCTTCCAGGGCCACCCGGAAGCCTCGCCGGGGCCGACCGACGTCGCCTACCTGTTCGACCGTTTCATCAAGCTGATGCAAGCGAAGGAAGAAAAAGCAACTGCAGGGGAAAAAGTAAATGCCTAAGCGTAGTGATATCAAAAGCATCCTGATCATCGGCGCCGGTCCGATCATCATCGGCCAGGCGGCCGAGTTCGACTATTCCGGTGCCCAGGCTTGTAAAGCCCTGCGCGACGAAGG
>JBBWZO010000201.1:0-36462 GCA_039649125.1 Massilia sp.
GCCAGGAGGGGCAGATTGCTCCAGCACTGGATAAAGTCTCGCTGCGCCTGGAGCCGGGCCAGACCCTGGGCCTGGTCGGCGCCACTGGGGCCGGCAAGACGACCCTGCTGCGCGTGCTGCTGCGCCAGGCCACGCCGCAGCGCGGATCGGTCACCTGGGGCGGCCACGCCCTCGACGAATACACCCTGGCCACCCTGCGTTCGGGCCTGAGCTGGGTGCCGCAGGAATCCTTCCTGTTCTCGGCGTCGATCGCCGAGAACATCGCGCTCGGCCGCCCCGGCGCCTCGCGCGAGGACATCGAAAACGCGGCCCGGATGGCATCCATCCACGACGACATCCTGCGCTTCCCCTACGGTTACGACACCCCGGTCGGCGAAAAAGGCATCACCCTGTCCGGCGGCCAGCGCCAGCGCGTGGCGATCGCGCGCTCGCTGCTGGCGCAAAGTTCGCTGCTGCTGCTGGACGATGCCCTGTCCGCGGTGGACACGGGTACCGAGACCAGCATCCTCGAGCACTTCGACGAATTGCGCCGCACCCGTCCGGACCTGTCGGTGATCATCGCCAGCCACCGCCTGTCGGCCGTGGTGAAGGCGGATCTGACGGTGGTGCTGCGCGACGGCCGCATCGTCGAATCTGGCACCCACGAGCAGCTGCTGGCACGCGACGGCTGGTATGCCAGCCAGTGGCGCTATCAACAACTGGAGGCCAGCCTCGATGCAGTCTGATGCTACCGACAACAAGAACAAGGGCGCATCCAGGGCCGAAGCCGTCCAGGCCCTCGGCCTGCTGCGCCGCGCCGCGGAACCCGACCGCGCCCACCTGAAATGGGCAACGCTGTGGCTGATCCTGGCCGCCGCCCTCGAAGTGGTCGGCCCGCTGCTCGGCAAGAAACTGATCGACGAGCACCTGCTGCCGCACCACCTGGACTGGACCCGCATGGCGCTGCTGCTGGCAGGGACACTGCTGACCGGCTGGGCCGCGTCCTGGCTGCGCTTTTTGCAGCTGGTGCGCCTGTCCGGCCTGGCGATGCGCGCGGTGCAGCGCCTGCGCGAGTGGGTCTACGGCCACGTGCTGCGCCTGCCGATGGCCTTCTTCGACAAGGCCATCACCGGCCAGCTGGTGAGCCGCGTCACCAACGACACCGAGGCAGTAAAAACCCTGTACATCCAGGTGCTGTTCGTGATCCTCGACAGCAGCATCGTGCTGGTCGGGACCTCGATCGCGATGGCCTGGCTGGACTGGCATCTGATGCTGATCGTGCTGGGCCTGCTGCCGGCGGTATTGGGCATCATCTGGCTGTACCAGCGCCTGAGCGCGCCGGCCGTGACGCGCGCCCGCGCCCTGCGCAGCGACATCAACGCCCAGATGGCGGAATCGATAGGCGGCATGAGCGTGCTGCAGGCGAACAATGCCCAGCAGCGCTTCGGCGGGCGCTTCGCCGCCACCAACGAGCAGCACTACACGGCGCGCGTGGCCGAGCTGCGCGCCAATGCCTTCCTGCTGCGGCCTGCGCTGGACTTCCTCAACGTGATCCTGCTGGCAGTGGTGATCTTCAGCTTCGGCCGGCAGAGCATGGGCGCGGTCGAGGTCGGGGTGCTGTACGCCTTCATCAGCTACATCGCGCGGGTGGTCGAGCCGCTGATCCAGATCACCATGCAGTTCAGCGGCCTGCAGCAGGCCGTGGTCGCCACCGCGCGCGTCTCCACCCTGCTCGACGAGACCGGCGCGGCCGAACATGCGCCTGGGCGCGTGGGCATTGAAGCGGCCTTCGACCCGAAGGCGCCAGCGGTGCGGGTGCGCGACGTGAACTTCGCCTACGTACCGGGCCAGCGCGTCCTGCACGAGCTGTCGCTGGACATCCCGCAGGGCGCCTTCTTCGGCATCGTCGGCCACACCGGCAGCGGCAAGTCGACCCTGCTCTCGCTGCTGCTGCGCTACTACACGGCGGACGAAGGCAGCATCGAGATCGGCGGCCTGCCGCTGGCCTCCATCGGCAACGAGCGCTTCCGCAACGAGGTCGGCCTGGTGCCGCAGGACCCCTTCATCCTGGCGGCCACCGCGCGCGAGAACATCGACATGGGCCGCGGCCTGCCGCAAGCGCAGATCGAAGCGGCGGCGCGCGCCGCGCACGCGCACGACTTCATCGCGGCGCTGGAAGACGGCTACGAGACCTCGCTGGGCGAAGGCGGCTCGCGCCTGTCCTCGGGCCAGAAGCAGCTGATCGCCATTGCCCGCGCGCTGGCCGGGCAGCCGCGCATCCTGCTGCTGGACGAAGCCACCTCGCGCATCGACAGTGCCACCGAGCAGATCGTGCAGCAGGCGCTGGACGAATTGCGCGGCAAGGTGACCATCATCGCGATCGCGCACCGGCTGTCGACCATTCGGGACGCGGACCGGATCATCGTGCTCAATCACGGGCGCATCACGGAAGCGGGGCCGCACGAGGAGCTGATGGGGATCGAGGGCGGCTTGTACCAGCGCCTGTATCTGCTGCAGCAATTGGCGGTGTGAGCGCTAACCAGGTGTGAAGCGCGTCGCGGCACGCCTGCCGAGTCGTATGCCGAGGACGGCAACTTCCCGCGCGCGCTCGACGGCATGCAGAAAGCGGTGAGCTATACGCGCCAGCAGGGCGACAAGGTCCAGCTGATCGTTGTGCTCAACTCGCTGGCCATGCTGTACACACGATGCGCGAGTACGACAAGGGATTCGAGGCGCTGGACGAAGCGACGGCGCTGGCGGCCAAAACCGTCTCGCCGGGACGGCTGGCCCTGCTGAAGTCGACCGAATACCGGCTCTCCGTGGCGACCGGCCAGCTGGCGCGCGCGCTCAGGGCGCAGCGCGAAGAACTGGCCCTGCAGCGCCAGATCGGCGCCCATTCCGGGGTCCCCTATTCGCTGGTGAACCTGTCGGACTGCTACCTGAAAATGCGCGACTACCGCAATGCGCTGGCTGACGGCCTGCAGGCCTTTGCGGCGGCCCGCGCCATCAACGACGAAAGCCTGGCTGCCACCGCCCGCGTGAACATCGGCCAGGCCTACCTCGGCAGCGGCCGCGTGCTCGAGGGCAAGCGCAGTGTCGAGCAAGGCCTGGCGCTCTACGAAAAATGGGGCAACAAGCCGGAACTGCAGGCGGTGCTGGCGGAATACGGCGACGCGCTCGAACGCCCGGGCGACCATGCCGGCGCGATCCAGGCGTACCACCGCGAACGCGCCCTGTCGGACGAGCTGTTCGAGAAGCGCCGCCAGAAGGCGATGCTGGAACTGCAGCAAAAATACGACGCCGACAGGAAGCAGCGCCAGATCGAACTGCTCCAGTGCGAAAACCAGGTCAAGTCGGTCGAGATCGACAACCGCCGCCTGCAGCAGCGCATCTGGTGGCTGCTGACGGTGGTCTTCGCGCTCGCTTCGGTCGTGGTCGGCCTGCTGTACCGCAAGGTGCGCCACGCGAACGTGCAGCTGTACCGCAAGAACCTGGAACTGAAGCAGCAGAGCGTGCGCGCCCCCTTGACGGGCCTGTACAACCGCCGCCACTTCCAGGAATTCATGCGCGGATTTAGCCAGGGCGGCCAGGCCGAGAAGCGCGGCGCCGGCACCTCGGGCGAGGAAATGGTCGGCGCGCTGTTCCTGATGGACGTCGACCATTTCAAGCACATCAACGACACCTGGGGCCATGGCGCCGGCGACGAGGTCCTGATCGGGGTTTCGCAAAGCCTGCGCGAGATCCTGCGCGAGACCGACATGATCGTGCGTTGGGGCGGCGAGGAATTCCTGGCCTTCCTGCCGGCGATTCCGAAGGACGGCCTCGACGAGGTGGCGCGGCGCCTGCTGAACGGCATCGCCGACACGCGGATCGCCTTCCAGGGCACCACCCTGAATGCCAACGTCTCGATCGGCTACGCGCCCTTCCCGCTGAGCCCGGGCGGCGCGCCGCTGTCGTGGGAACGCGCCGTTAACCTGGTCGACATGGCGCTCTACATGGCCAAGGGCCACGGCCGCAACCGCGGCTATGGCATATGCGGCTTCGCCAACTTCGGACGCACCTAGATGGAGGAAATCGAGCAGAACCTGGAGGGGGCGTGGCGCGCGGGTTTTGTCGAGATGGCGATCGTGACGGGTGGGTATCCGGATTTGCGGGCGAGTGCTTGACAGTATCCTGGGGTATTCCGCTCTTGCCTTTGATGTTGACGTTATAACGCGTGGACTCGGGAGTCCACCCTACGATCATCGCGATTCGTAGGTGGACTCCCGAGTCCACGCGGTAGGGCGCCCGATCGGACGCGTAGCCCGCGAGGTCCCAGAACTTAGCGCGCCGCTTCCTGCATCTTCTCGCCGGCCTGCTCGACCTTCTCGCCGACCTTCTCCGTCGCCTTTTCCAGCCCGCGTCCTGCCTCGGCGGTGGCTTCCCTGATCTTCTTGCCCGCCTCTTCGGTGCGCTCGGCCAGCTGGCGGCGCGCTTCCTCGGCGCGTTCGCGCGCTTCCTGCGCGGCCTCGTCGGCCTTTTCCAGCGGTGCGCGCAGTTCGCGCGCAACCTTGTCGCCGGCCTCGTCGACCGCCTTGCCGGCCTTTTGCGCCGGGCCCATTCCGTCGTCGTCGGGTGCGCAGCCGGCGGCCATGGCCAGCACCAGCAGCGCGCCGGATACCGTCGTCGCTTTCATGATTCGCTCCTGTGGTCTTGTTTCCGCAAGCATACACCTGGCAAAAAAGACATGCGTCACCGCAGACGTCGCAGCGCGTCAGCGCAGTGCGTCAGCGCAACATCCCTCCTTAGATCTCGTCCGCGCGCGGATGTTCGGGCTGGCGCGCGTCGATTTCTTCCTTCAGCGCGCGCGTCTCGTCGTCCTCGCCCCAGCGTCTGGTGAAGGTGCGCAGGCGCTGGCGCGCACGGTCGACCGAGGACGAGGCCAGCGCCGACTCGACCGCCTTCTTCGCCTCGCGCCAGGCCTTGTCGCGCTGGCGCTTGCGGGTGCACATGCCCGAGGCGTCGTTCAGGGCCTTCTGCACGCGCTGCAGCTGTTCCGGCGTCGCCTTGGTCTTGCGCAGGGCGATCAGCTCGGTCTGGGCCTCGCGCGGCTTGCACTCCTGCGCCAGCGCGATCGCCTTGTCCATCTGGGCCTCGATGCGACGCGTGGACGGCTTGGCCAGCAGCCAGATCGCCCACAGCGCGGCCAGGGCGAGCAGCCACCAGCGCAGGCGTAGCGGTTCGCGCTGCGGTGGCGGCGCGGCGTGCGGACCGCCCGGACGGGGGCCGGCCTGCGGGCGCGCACCCGGCGGCGGTGCCGGCGAGCCCGGGCGCGTCCCCGCCGTCTCCGCCGGATACGGCCCGGACGGGGGCAGCGGCCCGCCGGCGCCGTTGATGGCTGCGCTCGCATTCGACATTGCCCGCCGTGCCTCGGTGGTCGCTGCCGCGCTTGCCGCCGCGGCCGCCGCCGATCCCGTCAACGGGCGTGTGCCTGCCGGCCCGGGCTGTGGCTGCACCGGTTGCGCCGGTTGCGCTGGCTGTACCGGTTGCACCGGTGGCTGCGCTGACTGCGCCGGCATTGGTGGCGTCGGCGTTGCTGTTGGCGGGGGCGGCACGCCGGCGTGGGGGGGCGGCGCAAGGTTGGCGTCAGACCGCCCAGGCGCGGCATGTCCCTCCGTGCGCCGGGCGTCCTCATGCTGAGCCGTTCCACAGTAGGGGCAAAAGTTTACGGTGCGCGGCAGCGCGCGCCCACAGGTGGCTTGGATGCAGCGGAAAATCGAATCGTGTTGCACGGACCTCCCCTGTTATTGCGGATCCGGGATGCCGTCATCCGGGTCGGGAATGGCCGGATCGTGGGACGCGCCGATGCCGGGAATGTCGGCCACGGTCTGCCACTTGCCGATCCTCGGGTCCTGTGCCATATTCCAGGCGCGCGTACCCAGGTCGATCTCGCCGCGCGCCAGTTGCTGCGCAATCTCGTCGACGCCGAACGGCCCGCGCTGCACCGCCGCCACGAACAGCTTGTAGCGTGCCGCCTGCGGCCCGGACGCGGCGGCCGGCGCCGGATCGGGAATGGCCGCCGCCTGACTGTGGCGCCGTTCGATCGCGGCCGCGGCACGCGCGTCGCTGGCCAGGAACTCCGGACGCACGACGCGTTTGTCCATCGGCCGTTCGACTTCCCAGGTGTAGGAATCCGATGCCGAATCGGGCACCGTTTCGCTCCACTCGCCAAGCGTCGCCAGCGCGGCGTCGACGGCGGCATTCGACAGTGCCGGGTCGAGCGAGGTCGCGCGCCGCAGCCAGGTGTCGTACAGGCGGCGCGCCGTGATGTTCGGCAGCGACGGCGACGGCAGCTGGGCCCCGGTCTCGTCCATCTCGAGGCGCGGCTCGTACACGCGCAGCTGGTAGTGGCGCATCAGCGCGGCCAGCAGCAGCAGCTGGTGCGGCCCCAGCCCGGCCAGGCGGTTGCGCACGCCGGCGATCACCTGTTCGCGGTAATAGGGCGGCAGGCCGTTCGAGCGGATCGCGTACTCGTTGCCGATCTGCAGCCACTCGCCGGAACCGGGCTCCACCTCGAACAGGTATTGCCCGCGCGGCTGGAAGGCGGCCTCGCGGTCGCCGAGGTCCATCTTGCGGCGGATGACGCCCAGCGCGATCGCCTGCAGGAACCACTCATAATCGTCCGCCAGGCGGTTCAGCTCGTCCATCGAGGGAGAAATCGGATGGCGGAAGCGGGTCGAGTCGAAATGCAGGTGGGTCGGGATCTTCGGGTTTTCGATCTGGTACGAGGCGCGCCAGGTCGGCAGGCCGCGCAGGACCGTCATCGGATAGCCCGACAGTTCGATGTAGCAGACCGCGCGCCCGGGAATGCCGGTGTTGACGATCGAGACCAGGTCGCCGTGGAAGAAGCCGGTCGGGATCGCAGCGCGGATTTCAAGCTCCATCTTGCGCCAGGCACCGGTGTCACCCACCCCGATAAAACATTTGAATTGGTCCGAATTCGGAGTGAACTCGGCCGAGAAGCGCGCGTTCACCCAGGGCATGGCGCTGCGGATCCACTCCGAGAAGACGCGCTGGCGCTCTTGGGGCGTCATCGCGCCCAGGCGTTCCAGCAGGGGATCGACCGGTTCGGCCAGGTCTTCACCGGACAATTGGGTCTGGGCGCGGCGAAACAGCTTCAGCAGCAGGTCAGCGCGGGTGCGCTCGTCGCCCAGCTGCGGGAACAATTTGCCCGAGCCGCCGAATTCGAGCAGTACTTCCTCGCTCCAGGCGCTGACGTCGCCGGTCAGGCGCACCGGGGCCGGCGTCACGTCGCCGGCCAGCTTGATGTAGGTGGCGTGCTCCTGGCGCGCGTCCGCGCGCAGCTGGGCGATGCGACCGTCCACGGCGCGCAGGATTTCCTGCACATGGCGCCGCCCTTCCTGGAATTCGCCGGCGATGCCGCTCCACTGCGCATTGCCGTATTCGTCGGTCGATTGCGGCTCGCCCAGCCAGGCCGACATGCCGCGCATGACCTCGATCGCCTGGCCGGCGGCCACTGCGAGCAGGTGGAAGCGCAGGTAGTCGGCGATGTCGCGTTTCAAATGCGCCATCACCTCGCGCGCCTGGGCGTCCTTGCCGAACAGGCGGCCGGCGGCCTGCGACAGGTTGTTCAGCGACTCCTCGACCTGGCGCGTGCGCAGCGCATCGCGGATGTCGCGGTAGCGGCGGCCGTTGCGCTCGGCATTGGCCAGGTCGCGCTGCAGCAATCTCGCCTTCACCTGTTCCAGCAGCGACAGCACGAATTCCAGCCCGCCCTGCTTGCGGTCGTCGAGCAGCGCGTACAGGCGCTCGCGCACGCGCGCCTTCAGGCGGCCGGTGAGTTCGATCGTATGGCGCTTGATGCGGTCTTCGCTGGTCTCGGCAGTGGCGCCGGCCTCGCGGATCGCGTCACGCTCGAGGTGCGGCAGCAGCTCGGCCACCCGTTCTCTCCACTGCGGGATGTCGAAGGCGGCCATGATGCGGTCCATCTCGAGCTGCACCTTGCTCTCGACGCGCTCCAGCAGCGAGCGCCCTTCCTTGTCGCGCAGCAGCAGGCCGGTAAGCGCGTATTCCTGGAAGGGCGTCACGTCCACCGTGCCCTTTTTGAAATCGGGGAATTCGTCGAAGGGCAGCTCGCGCATGTCCATCTGCTCGCGCATGAAGGCGTCGCGCTCCTGGTCGCCGGCGCGCCGCGCCAGCGCGCCGTCGCGCCCCACCAGGCCGAAGAATTCCTTGACCATCAGCGCCGCCAGCTCGTAGGCGCGGATGTCCTCGCGCAGGCTTTGCTGGGTGTCGAGCACGGACTGGCCGAAAGCCGAATAGACCTTCGAATACGACAGGCGCATGTCGCCAAAACGGCCTTCCGGCACGCGCGGGTTGTAGGGCCCCAGTTTGTGCTGCTGCTGGTTGACCGCGACCGAGCGCTTGCGGTTGGCGAAGTCGGCCGAGGCGAAATCCTCGAACAGGGTGTCGGCCACCATCTGGTAGACGTCCTTCACGTCCTGGGTGGCCTTGTTGGCGAGGTTCGCGGTGTCGACGAAATACACGTCGTCGAAGGGCGCGCCGCGGCCGACCACGCTGTCCGGGTCCATCCATTTGACCTGCGCGTTCATGTCGCGCATCGTCGTTTCCAGCTCCATCATGGTCGCGTAGGCATTCGCCTCGGTGCGCTCTTTATTTGCCTTGGCAAAGCCCGAGGGCAGGAACATCACCAGGTCGACCTGGCTGTCGGCCACTTCCTGGCGCGCGATGGCCTTCGCCATCCAGCCGAGGTCGATGGCGCTGCCGGCGCCGGTGCCCCCGGCGTTGGAGGCGATGACGACGATGCGGAACTTCGAGGTGTCGACCTGCAGGCCGAGGCGCTGGTAATTGTCCTTGCGCTCGATGCCGGCGTTACTGCCGAGGAAATTCAGCGCGCCCTTGATGCGGCCGCGCAGCTTCGGGTACTTGTCGAACAGGTAGAGCCGCGCCACCGCGCGGATCTGCCCTGCCCCTTTGGAGGGGTCGATGCCGAGCGAGCGCAGTTTTTTCGGGCGCAGCGGCATCCAGCTTTCGATCAGGGGAAACCGCGCCAGGCTGTCGTCGGACTCGTGGTATTGCGGCAGGTCGAGCGGTTCCACCAGCCGTTCCTCGTCGGTGAGCTTCACCAGTTCGTACCAGGGGTCGGTGCGCTGCGACTTGCCCTCGTCGATGACGGCGTTCGAGTCGAGGTCGAAGTGGAGGAAGCGCGCGACCGGGAAGTCGGCGATCGATTCGACGCGCGTCGGGTTGTGGCGGTTCCAGACCGCCGACAGGATGCGGCGGCGGATGCGCATCATGACTTCCATGCCGGTGCCGCCGGCGCCGATGAACAGGGTCGGGCGCAGGTCGACCTTCAGTTCGGACTTGCGATTCAGGCTGCCTGGGGTCGGTAAATCTGCCATGTCGTTGCTTTCGAATACGTGGATACTTTCAAGGAGCCTTGAGAAACCGTAGCGAGCGGAAGGAATGTCGTTCGAGAAGCGCGGCTGTACTCAAGTACAGCGAGCATCGCAGAGCGACAGTCCGACGCGCAGTAGGTTTATCGAGGCTCATCAGCGGCGCCCGATGAAGAGGGCTGCGACCAGGGTGACGAGGCCGACGAACACCAGCGGCCCGGTCACGCCCAGCGTCAGGTACTTGCTCGCGTTGACGATCGCCAGCACCGCCGCCGCCGACAGGAAGGTCAGGCCGACGAACAGCAGCCAGCCGGCGCTGCCCGCCGTCGAGGGCGCGACGCGGCGCACGACGAGGTGGTGCACGTAGGCGTTGCGGGCGAAGAAGAAGGCGGCCAGCAGCACCAGGAACACGGCGCTGCCGATGAGCAGGTCGCGGGTGGAGGTGTCGGTCGCGGGCACCGGGGCGCCCGGTTGCACTTCCAGCGTGGCTGTTTCTGCCGTTTCCGGCGTGGTCTTCGGCAACGGGTCGTCGGGCGTGTTCTTGTCCGCGGGGAGCTTGAAACCCGGGTCGGTCTGGGCGGTGGCTTGCATGGGCTGGTCCTTGTTTTCGTTCAGCGCCCCAGGCGCACTTGCGCGCCTTCGCGCAGGTCGATCAACTGGTGGCCGAACAGGGTTGTCTTCAGGCGGGCAACCTCATTGCCCGCCTTGTCGTAAATCGGCTGGATGGCGCCGGCGCGGCTGCGCATCGTGCGCGTTTCGTCTTCGACGGTGACGACGGCCTGGCGCGGGCGCATCCAGGCCCAGGCCGCCGCCGCGCTGGCGCCGAAGAGCGCCAGCGCTGCAAGGCCCACTGCAATCAGCGGGCCGCTGCCGTAGTGCACGCGCACCTCCAGCGGCAGCACGGCGGTCGAGGCCTGCACCTGCGCCGGCGGCGTAAAAATGTCGGGCAGCGGGTCGCCCGGGAACAGCGCCGCCATGCGCTCCCGGAAGCCCTGCGACAGCGCCAGCTTCTGGTCGGCCAGGTGCACTTCGATCGTGCCCGGCAGCACATAGGCGGAACCTGCGGATTTGAACGCCTCCATCGACCACTTGCCTGGCAGCTGGGCCACCGGCAACTGCAGGGTGGACGCGAGCGGCACCGGCTTGCCGGGCGAGAGCTGGTTCACGCGGGTGCTGCCCAGCGTCACCTGGCGGTCCTCGCCGGCCAGCTTCGAGCGCGCGCTGAGGGTGGCGCTGACGATGGTGTACGGGTACATCGCGTTTTCCAGGTGCCAGGCGATCTTCGCGCTCGGCGAGGTGGCATCGGGCGCGACGTCGGCGCGCAGCGCGCCGTTCGGCGCCATCGCAAAGGACACGCCCGGCGCGTCTTCGACCTTGCGCGGCACCAGGCGCACCGTGTCGCGGTCGAGCGGTTTCAGGCGTGCGGGCGGCTCGGTGATGATGCGCCCGATGCTGCCGGAAGCCAGCAGGCGGTCGAGCGCCGCCTTGCCGCCCGCGCCGATGGCAAAGGCGTAGACCATCAGGCCGTTGGCGCGGTAGTGCCGCCCCTCTACCCGCATGCGCAGCGGGAAGGCGAGCGCGGTGCGGATCCCCCCGCCTTGGCGGCCGCTGTGGATCAGCTGGTAGAACTCGCGGTTGCGCTGGGCCGTGGCCTGGTCGTTGTTCGGGCTGTTGCGATTGTTCGTCACCAGCCAGACGATGCCGTCCTTGCCGCCGAGCGCCTGCGTCATCGCCGCACCCACCGCTTCGCCGAGGTCGGTATCGGCCAGGGCGCCGCCGGGTTTGCGCGCGGTGTCGAGGCCGGCCAGTGCGCGCGTCACGCGGGCGCGCGTGTCCTCGCCGACTTCGGTGGACACCAACGCCCGCGGCGACGGCGCGTTCGGCTGCGACTGGTTGAAGGCGGCCAGCACGAGCGCATCCCCGGGCCGGGCGACGGCCAGCACCAGCTCGGTCACGAGCGGCTTGAAGGGCGATTGCGGATCGCTGTAGAACGGCTCCATCCAGCCCGAGTTCTGGACCAGGAACACGTGCGGCGTGGCCCAGGCCACCCCTGTGCCTGCTCCAAACAGGAGCGCCAGGGCAGCGAAGACACGCACCAGGAACGCCATCACGACAACTCTTCCAGGCGCCAGCCGCGCATCGCGTTCCAGTCGGGATGGTGCAGCCACAGGGCGCCGTTGTAGACGAAGGGCACGCACTCGAGCGGCCGCGCCAGGCGCGCGACTTCGTCGAGGATCACGTTGCGCTTGCCGATCCATTCGATCGTCGTGCGCGCAATGGTGCGCCCGGCCAGCGCTTCCTCGGCGCGGCCGGTGTAGGCGTGAAAACGCAGCACCAGGCCGCTCGGCTGGGCACGGTTGTTGTTGAAGCTGCGCAGCAGCGGCAGCACGAGGGAATCTTCTTCATGCACGTCTTCCACGTGCTCGGCCGCCCAGGGCTCGCCCGGCACCGGATGGCCGCGCCGGAACAGCAAATTCGCAAAGCCCAGGCGCGCGCCGTCGATCGGTTCGACCTGCGGATTGTCGGCGCCCAGCTCGAGGAAGGAATAGGCCTGGCCGTCGTGCCCGATGTGCCACAGGCGCCCGTCGCGGCTTTGCGTCGGCCCGCCGAATTCGAGCTTCGGCGACCAGCCGCGCGGCCAGGGCGTCCAGCGCGGCGCCTCGCCCGGGCGCCATACCAGCTGGCCCTGCGGGTGCAGCCAGAACAAGCGGTTGTCGTAGCCGATCGGGCGCATCCAGCCGGTGCTGGGCGCGCCCGCCACCTCGTAGGTGTCGCCGCTGGAAAAATCGGCATGGGCGTCGAGCAGGTGCAGGGAACCGTCGATCACGAACAGCGCACCGACGTGACGCCGCATGAGGCCGGGGCTTGAAACCAGGCTGCCGGCGACCAGCATCTCGGTGCGGTAGGTTTCGTTGATGGGATTGATCCACACGCGCACCAGGCCCGCATCGGTCGGCACCACGCCCACTTCCCCGCGCGTCGGGTTCAGCGCCGGCAGCCAGCCGTACTGGCCTGCGGCAAAACGCAGCTCGCTGCCCGGGCTTTCGGCGGCGAACACATGCCACAGCTGGGCCAGCGGGTCCCAGTATTGCAGCACGCCGCGCAAAGGCGCGAGCGCCAGCAGGCGGTGTTCCGGGAAGCCATAGCTGCCGGAGACGAATACGCAATGCGCATTCGGCGGCACCGGCATCGACAGCTCGCCACGACCAACGGCGGGCGCGGCCGGACGTTCTTCGAGGAAGCTACCCAGCGCGAGAGAGGTGACCGGCAAGCCGTGCGGCACGTGGCGCGGCAGCAGCTGGTCGCCGTAGGCGCCCCACCAGTCGGCTTCGATCCGGGTGCGGCCGACGAGCTTGTCGAGCGGGCGCCCGCAGGTCGGGCAGAAGGCAAAGCCTTCCGGGTAGATCGGGGCGCAGGCGCAGGAGGTGGGCAACGAGGCGCCGAGCAGGTGGGCGCAATCGAGCAGCCGGCCGCGCGCATGCGCCTGCCAGTCGATCTGCCCCAGGCCATCGCTGGCCTGCAGGGCAAACTGCCCGTTTGTCTCGTCCTCCAGCCAGACGCTGGTCGGCGTTTCCCATCTGTATGCCATTGTGCTCCGCGAAGTGTGTCCGGAATATAAAAATGCGTTGAGATATGCATGCAGGCCACCCTGCCAGGGCGTCCTTGCTGTCTAAATCATAACGCCGCCATGCGCCGGACGGCGCGCCGTTCGCCCGGTAGCGCCCGGCGGCACCGCAGGGATCAAAATACGCGCCTTTAGTGGGAACTTCGGGGGAACTTCGGCGCAGAACCGTATAATGCCGGGTACCCAAGCTCATGTTCCAGACCGGTTCTCCGACCGGCATGCCCACACCGCCGCACGCCATGACTCCTGCCGTCCCCGCCACCGTCCCGCGCTCGCCCTCGCCCTCGCCCGATTTGCCTCCTTCGGCCATCGATGCCGCCGCCGGCCACCTGCGCAATATCCTCGATATCGCCATCGAACACGGCCCCGCGCAGCGGGCGCTGGTGGTGTACGACACCCGCACCGGCCTCTCGCGCGCGCTGGTCGAGGCTTACCGGCGCAACCTGCCAGAGGGAGACTTCCTCGATTTCGACAGCGTGGAGCCGGGCACGGTGCTGGCGCGCTTCCGCCAGCTGGCGCCGAAAGACCTGGTAGTGCTGGTCCAGTCGACCAATTTCCGCCTCGAGGCCTTCCGCATCCGGGTCGAGCTGTTCAAGCTGGGGCTGAAGGTGGTCGAGCACGTGCACCTGTCGCGCATGCCGGGCGTCCAGGGCGAGCACTACGTCGAGGCGCTGGCCTACGATCCGGCGTACTTCCGCGGCGTCGGCCGCGCGCTCAAGGGCCGCATCGACACGGCGCCGCACGGGCGCGTCGTCGGCGGCGGAGAGACACTCAGCTTTGCCTCCGCTTTCGAACCGGCGAAACTGAACGTGGGCGACTACAGCGAGATGCACAACGTCGGCGGCCAGTTCCCGATCGGCGAAGTGTTCACCGAGGCGCGCGACCTGGAGGCGGTGAACGGGCGCGCCCAGATCCACGTGTTCGGCGACACCTCCTACCTGTCGAACCGGCCGGCCACGCCGGTCACGATCGTCGTCGAACGCGGGCGCGTGGTGGCGGCCGAGAACGCGACGCCGGAATTCCAGCGCGTGCTCGACATCATCCGCGCCGACGAGGGAGAGGTGTGGGTGCGCGAACTGGGCTTCGGCATGAACCGCGCCTTTACGCGCGAACGTCGCGTGGACGACATCGGCACCTACGAGCGCATGTGCGGCATCCACCTCTCGCTCGGCGCCAAGCATGGCGTCTATCCGAAGCCGGGCTTCAAGCGCAAGGATGCGCGTTACCACATCGACGTGTTCGTCGTCACCGATGCGGTCTACCTCGGCGAGGAGCGGGTCTACGCGGACGGCGCCTGGACGGTGTAAGCGGCCTGCCATAAGGCCGTGTTACCATGTCGGCATCAAAAAATAGCTGGGGATGCTATGAGTGAGGACCACTCGAAGCGCGTGGACGAGATCCAGGCGATCAGCGCGGTACCAACCATTCTGGAAACCGTCGCGGCGATGACCGGCTTGCGCTTCGTCGCCATTGCGCACGTGACCGATCACTCGTGGACGGCCTGCGCCGTGCTCGACCGGCTCGATTTCGGCCTGGCGCCCGGCGGCCAGCTCGACGTGACGACCACGCTGTGCGAGGACGTGCGCGATACCGAACGCGCCGTCATCATCGACTGTGTCCGCGACAGCGACCAATACCGCGACCACCACACGCCGCGCATCTACGGCTTCCAGAGCTACTTTTCGATTCCCGTCTTCCGCACCGACGGCCGCTATTTCGGCACCCTGTGCGGGCTCGATCCGGAACCGACGCGCCTGTCCGACAAGGTCACCGTCTCGACCCTGCACCTGTTCGCCGAACTGATCTCGAAACAGCTCGACGCCGACACCCAGCTGGTCGAGGCGCGCGCCGAACTGCTCACCGAACGCGAGACCGCCGAACTGCGTGAGCAGTTCATCGCCGTCCTCGGCCACGACCTGCGCACCCCGCTCGGTGCCATCCTGATCGGCACCGAAGTGCTGGCCCTGAAACATCCCGATCCCGACAGCCGCCCCGTGGTCGAACGCATCCGCCGCAGCGCCATGCGCATGGCGGCCCTCGTCGACGACGTGGTCGACTTCACGCGCGGACGGATGGGCAGCGGCATTCCGGTGAACCTGCGCGATACGGCCGTCGACGGCATGCTGGAACAGGTGGTCGACGAAATGCGCGGCCTGTATCCGCAACGCGCGATCGACGCCGCCATCGCGCCCGGCCTGCGCCTGTACTGCGACCCGGAGCGCATGGCCCAGCTGCTGTCGAACCTGCTGAAGAACGCGCTGGTGCACGGCAGCGGGCACGCGCCGGTGCGGGTCGAGGCGTATGCCGACGGCGAGTTCGTGCTGTCGGTGACCAACCAGGGCCCCGAACTGCCGCAAAGCGTGATCGACCACCTGTTCAAGCCCTACTGGCGCGCCGCCTCGCGTTCCGGCAGCGAGGGGCTGGGCCTGGGCCTGTACATCGTCGACCAGATCGCGCGTGCCCATGGCGGCAAGATCGAGGTCAGTTCGAATGGCGGCACGACCGCGTTCGTGTTCAAATTGCCCAAGACAGCACTACCCGTCTGAGCAAGGAATGCACCAGTCACGCTGACTCCAGAGCAGCGCCTCAGTACGACCTCGAATTTCCCTAAACCGTAACCAGTATCAGATATAAGCCGAATAGCGCGACGTATCAAACTCAATTGGACTGATCTTCTCCCGGAAAAACGAAGTCAAAGGCCGGTCAACAGTAAACGTACATACGAAATATCCATTGCCGCTGTCCTCATCTTCTGTATAAAAATCGTCCAGATCATCAAGATCATAGACGACAGCGTCAACCTGCGGCCTGATTTCCCCTTCCTCCGTTCTCCATACTGCGGCATTGCTGGTTTGCTGAAACTGCATCTGCAAAAAATATTACATGCTTGATGAATGGTCAGTGGAGAAGTCATTACGGGATCGTTAGAAACTCAACGATTTTCCCCTTCCATGCTCTATGATTCGCCTCCTCCACAGAGTGGCAGGCCCCTCCCCCCAGAAATAGGAATTGCCGAGTTATAAGGCAATTACCGAATAATGTCTTTATCGCAAGAAACATAAAATGACTATTCATTAACTATTAACGATAAAATATTCTCCGTAAATACAAATCGATTAATAAAATATTTCGGAGGAAGCGATGTCCAGGAAGGTGCATTATCCCGCCACGCATTACGCCACTGCAGCGCGCACCAATTCGCGCCATGTATTAAACGTATTGGCCTGTGCCGCGGCCCTGTTTGCCGCCGCTGTGACATTGCCCGCCTCCGCAGGAACCGACGAAGAAATCGCCCGCATCGAAAACGGCTTGCGCCCGGTGGTCGCGCTGGCGGGTGCGCCGGTTCCCACCAAAACCCTGGCCGACGAAATGCGCCGGCTGCATGTGCCCGGCGTCAGTGTCGCCGTCAGCCGCGACGGCAAGATCGCCTGGGCGCGCGGCTTCGGCGTCGCCCACGAAAACGGTCAGGCCATCACCGCCGACACCCTGTTCCAGGCGGCGTCCGTCAGCAAACCGGTGACGGGGATGGCCACCCTGCGCCTGGCCCAAGAAGGCAAGTTCGATCTCGATGCCGACGTGAATACCTTCCTCACCAGCTGGCGCCTTCCGCCGGGCGCGAACGGCGAGGCAAAAGTCACGCTGCGCCAGCTACTGTCGCACACGGCGGGCATCACGGTGCCGGGCTTCCCCGGCTACGCTGCGGGCAAACCGGTGCCGACCCTGCTCCAGGTACTGGAGGGCAGCGGCCCGGCCAACACCAAGCCGGTGCGGATCGGGTCCGCCCCCGGCAGCGCCTGGCGCTATTCGGGCGGTGGCTACAGCGTGGTGCAGCAGGCGCTCGTCGACCGCACGCAGCAGCCCTTCGATACCCTGCTGGCCGAGACCATCCTGAAGCCGATCGGCATGACGTCCAGCAGCTTTGCCCAACCGCTGCCGGCGGCCTGGAAGGCACGCGCCGCGCTGCCGCATGACGGCAAGGGCAAGCCCTTCCCTGGTGGCCCTTACACCTACCCGGAGCTGGCGGCGGCCGGCCTGTGGACCACGCCGACCGACCTGGCGCGTTTCGCGCTCGACCTCCAGCGCAGTGCGTCCGGCGGCAAGGGCGTGCTGTCCCCCGCCATGGCGCGCACGATGCTGCAGCCGGTGAAAAACAATTACGGCCTGGGGGTGAATGTCGCGGGCGAAGGCGCGGCCCGGAGCTTCTCCCACGGCGGTACCAACATGGGGTACCAGAACGTCCTGTTCGCGTACGCCAACCGGGGCGACGGCGCGGTCGTGATGACCAATGGTGCGAACGGCAGCGCACTGGCCTACGCCGTGCTGCGTGCGATTGCCTTCGAGTACGGCTGGCCGAGCCAGCAAACCGTCATGCGCACGGCCGTGCCCCTGCCCGAAGCCGCGCAGGAGAAGCTGGCCGGACATTACGACGCACCGGGGCTGGGCAGCTTCCGGATTGCACGCCGCGATGGCCAGTTGATGGTCTCGTTGCGCGGCGACAGCTTCGAACCCTTGTACGCGGCCTCGCCGACAGTGCTGTTCGTGCTCTCGCGCGCGATGGAGTTGCGCCTCGATGGCGAAGGCGCCACCGGCGGGCGTGTCGTGGGCGGCTACATCAATGCGCCTTTCAGCCGCGCCGACTGAGCATTGCCAGGCCGGCGCAGCGGTTGGCAGGAGGGGAGTCCTGCCGTCGTAAAACCGTGCCCCAAGGCAGCCAGGCCGCGCCGGCCTGCGGCGCATGCATATGCAGCATGTATCAGTTTTTTTACAAATCCGCGGAAGGATTGCCCGAAAGATACCATTAGAATAGTTTCTCCTATTCCATCTATAAAAACAGGGGAAACATGATTCGTTTGCCAATCGCGTTGGCTGCGCTGTGCCTCGGCGCGTCCGCTTTCGCGGCCGATCCGTTCGACGACAAATTCCGCCAGCTCGACGAGCTCCTGCCGACCGCGACGACCATCCGCACCGCTTCCGGGGCCCCGGGCCACGCCTACTGGCAGCAACGCGCCGACTACACGATCCGCGCCACGCTCGACGAAGCGAACCGTTCCATCCACGGCGCCGAGACGATCACGTATCACAACAATTCCCCTGACACCCTGAACTACCTCTGGCTGCAGCTGGACCAGAACATCTACAAGCCGAATTCGGACGCGCGCATGTCGGCCACCTCGGTCTCGCGCGAGGCCTGGGCCAAGCCGCGCAGCCCGGAAGAAGGCATGAAGTTCGATGCGCTGCGCACCACCTTCGAAGGTTTGACGTTCGAGGGCGGCTTCAACATCACCGCGGTCAAGGCCAACGGCCGCACCCTGCCGCACGTGATCAACCGCACGATGATGCGCGTCGACCTGCCGCAGCCCCTGAAACCGGGCCAGCGCACCACCTTCAGCATCGAGTGGAACTACAAGATCAACGAGCAGAAGGTGCTCGGCGGCCGTTCCGGCTTTGAAAAATTCGACGACAAGAACGACCTGTTCGAGATCGCCCAGTGGTTCCCGCGCATGGCGGCCTACTACGACGTCTACGGCTGGCAGCACAAGCAGTTCCTCGGCGCAGGCGAGTTCACGCTGGAATTCGGCGACTACGACGTCGAGATCACGGTGCCGTCCGACCACATCGTTGCCTCCACCGGCGTGCTGCAGAACCCGGGCGCGGTGCTGACCGCCACCCAGCGCGAGCGCCTGGCGCGCGCCAAGACCGCGAAGAAGCCGGTGCTCATCGTCACCCAGGCCGAAGCGGAAGCGGCCGAGAAGGGCCGGGCCACCACCACCAAGACCTGGCACTTCAAGGCGAAGAACGTGCGCGACTTCGCGTTCGCCTCGAGCCGCAAGTTCATCTGGGACGCGCAGGGCATCAAGAGCGGCGACACCGACGTGATGGCGATGTCCTACTACCCGAAGGAAGGCAATCCGCTGTGGGAGCGCTACTCGACCCAGGCGATCGTCCACACCATCGAGCAGTACAACAAGTACGCCTTCGACTACCCGTACCCGACCTCGATTTCCGTGAACGGCCCGGTGGGTGGCATGGAATACCCGATGATCACGTTTAACGGCCCGCGCCCGACCAAGGACAAGAAGACCGGCGAGATCACCTATTCGAAGCGCACCAAGTATGGCCTGATCGGCGTGATCATCCATGAAGTCGGCCACAACTACTTCCCGATGATCGTCAATTCCGACGAGCGCCAGTGGACCTGGATGGACGAAGGCCTGAACTCCTTCGTGCAGACCCTGGCCCAGGAAGCCTGGGAAGAACAATGGCCGGAAATGCGCGGCGAACCGCGCCTGATCACCGACTACATGAAGAGCCGGAACCAGGTGCCGATCATGACCAACTCCGAGTCGCTGCTGCAGTTCGGGAACAACGCCTATGCGAAACCGGCCGCCGCGCTGACCGTGCTGCGCGAGACGGTGCTCGGCCGCGAACTGTTCGACTTCGCCCTCAAGGAGTATGCGCAGCGCTGGAAGTTCAAGCGCCCGACCCCGGCCGACTTCTTCCGCACGATGGAAGACGCCTCCGGCACGGATCTGGACTGGTTCTGGCGCGGCTGGTTCTACACGACCGACGCGGTGGACGTGAGCATCGACGGCATCAGTGAATACACCGTCAGCACTCAGAACCCGGAGATCGAGAAGGCATGGCGCCGCAAGCTGCGCGAAGCCGAGCCGATGTCGCTGACCGACCAGCGCAACAAGGGCATGCCGCGCCGTGTCGATGCGCACCCGGAACTGAAAGATTTCTATAACGAGCACGACGAGTTCACGGTCACGAATGCCGACCGCAACAAGTTCAACGAAGGCCAGGAAAAGCTCGAGGACTGGGAAAAGGCGCTGCTGGCATCGGGCAAGCACCTGTACCTGGTCGACTTCACCAACATCGGTGGCCTGGTCACGCCGCTGGTGCTGGAAATCCAGCTCCAGAGCGGCAAGAAGTATGTCGAGCGTATTCCGGCCGAAGTGTGGCGCTACTCGCCGAAGAAGATCACGAAGCTGATCGTCACCGACGAGCCGATGACCGGCCTCACGCAAGACCCGTACTGGGAGACGGCCGACATCGACCAGAACAACAACGCCTGGCCGCGCAAGCTGACCCCGTCGCGCCTGGAACTGTTCAAGAGCCAGCCGCCGGGTAACGACATGATGAAGGACTTCAATACCAAGCTGAAGACCAAGGAAGAAAAGGCGGCGACCGCCGAGGAACCGAAGAAGGAGACGGTGCCGGCGGTGCAGTAAGCGTGTTTTCGCAGGGTGGGCGCCCGCGCCCACGCGGTACGCACCGGTCCGTAGTCCGTCACAGTGAAGCATCGCTCGCAAAGCGTGCAGAGATCTCGGACCACGGTCAGCGTTTCGAGCGATACATCACCGCCAACAGTAAGTGCATGCACACGTAACGCGTGGGCACAGGGTGCCCACCCTACAGCCGGTGGCTGCGTGAAAAGCGCGGCTGCCGGTTTGTTTCATTTAGAACCATCGACAATTTATGAACATGAAGCACCTCGCGCACGCCGTTGCGCTCACCTTCGCCCTGTCCGCCGGCGCCCACGCCGCCGACGGGTTCGACGACAAGTTCCGCCAGCTCGACGAGCTGCTGCCCACGCCCACCAGCACCCGCACCGCCTCCGGCGCGCCGGGCCACGCCTACTGGCAGCAGCGCGCCGACTACAAGATCCGCGCCACGCTCGACGAAGCGAAACGCGCGATCACCGGTTCGGGCACGGTCACCTACCACAACAATTCGCCGGACACCCTCTCCTACCTGTGGGTGCAGCTCGACCAGAACATGTTCCGCGCCGATTCGGACAACCGCAACATCGCGACCATCCCCTCGCGCGAGGCCTGGCAGCAGACCGGCGCCGCAGGCGTGAAGTTCGACGCGATCCGCGCGGAGTTCGACCGCCGCGCCTTTGCCGGCGGCATCGCCGTCAGGAACGTGAAGGGCGCCGACGGCCGCCCGCTGCACCACGTGATCAACCGCACGATGATGCGCATCGACCTGCCGCAGCCATTGAGGCCGGGTGCGCGCTTCTCGTTCTCGCTCGAGTGGAGTTTCAATATTCCGGAAGCGAACATCGTCGGCCGCCGCACCGGCTACGAGCGCTTCGACAAAGAAGACAAGAACGATATTTTCGAGGTCGCCCAGTTCTTCCCGCGCATGGCCGCCTACTACGACGTGGCCGGCTGGCAGAACAAGCAGTACCTGGGCGATGGCGAGTTCACCCTCGAATTCGGCGACTACGATGTGGAGATCACGGTGCCGAGCGACCACATCGTCGCCTCCACCGGCGTGCTGCAGAACCCGGACGAGGTGCTGACCGCGCAGCAGCGCGAGCGCCTGAAACAGGCACGCACGGCCAGGAAGCCGGTCGTCATCGTCACCCAGCCTGAGGCCGAAGCGAACGAAAAGGAGCGTGCCACCAGCCTGAAAACCTGGCGCTTCAAGGCAAACAACGTGCGCGACTTCGCCTTTGCCACGAGCCGCAAGTTCATCTGGGACGCCCAGGGCATCAAGAGCGGCGACGCCGACGTGATGGCGATGTCCTACTACCCGAAGGAAGGCAATCCGCTGTGGGAGCGCTATTCCACGCAGGCGGTCGTGCACACCATCGAGCAGTACAACAAGTACTCCTTCGACTACCCGTACCCGGTGGCGATTTCCGTGAACGGCCCGGTCGGCGGCATGGAATACCCGATGATCTCGTTTAACGGCGGCCGTCCGACCAAGGACAAGAAGACCGGCGAACTGAGCTACCCGAAGGCGACCAAGTATGGCCTGATCAGCGTGATCATCCACGAGGTCGGCCACAACTATTACCCGATGATCGTCAACTCGGACGAGCGACAGTGGACCTGGATGGACGAGGGCCTGAATTCCTTCCTGCAGTTCCTGGCCGAGCAGGCCTGGGAAGAGAACTATCCGTCGCGTCGCGGCGAGCCGCGCGCCATCGTCGACTACATGAAGAGCCGCAACCAGACGCCGATCATGACCAACTCGGAATCCGTGCTGCAGCGCGGCCCGAACGCCTATGGCAAGCCGGCGACCGCCCTGAACGTCCTGCGCGAAACGGTGCTCGGGCGCGAGCTGTTCGACTTCGCGTTCAAGGAATATGGCCGCCGCTGGAAGTTCAAGCGCCCCACGCCCGCGGACCTGTTCCGCACCATGGAAGACGCCTCGGGGACGGACCTGGACTGGTTCTGGCGCGGCTGGTTCTACACGACCGATGCGGTGGACGTGAGCATCGACGGTATCAGCGAATACACCGTCAGTACCCAGAATCCGGAGATCGAAAAGGCATGGCGCCGCAAGCTGAAACAGGCCGAGCCGACCTCGCTGAGCGACCAGCGCAACCAGGGCATGCCGCGCCGCGTCGATGCGCACCCGGAACTGAAGGATTTCTATAACGAGCACGACGAGTTCACGGTCACGAATGCCGACCGCAACAAGTTCAACGAGTCGCAGGAAAAGCTGGAAGACTGGGAGAAGGCGCTG
The DNA here is from genome assembly GCA_039649125.1 of Massilia sp. Taxonomy (GTDB): domain Bacteria; phylum Pseudomonadota; class Gammaproteobacteria; order Burkholderiales; family Burkholderiaceae_D; genus Telluria. The sequence continues at coordinate 22,510 of JBBWZO010000201.1, forward strand.
CTGGCGTCCGGCAAACATTTGTACCTGGTCGACTTCACCAACATCGGCGGCCTGGTGACGCCGCTGGTGCTGGAAATCCAGCTCCAGAGCGGCAAGAAGTACGTGGAGCGCATTCCGGCCGAAGTCTGGCGTTATTCTCCGAAGAAGATCACGAAGCTGATCGTCACCGACGAGCCGATGGCCGGCCTCACACAGGACCCGTACTGGGAAACGGCCGATATCAACGTCGACAACAACGCCTGGCCGCGCAAGGTCACGCCGTCGCGCCTGGAACTGTTCAAGAGCCAGCCGCCGGGGAACGACATGATGAAGGATTTTAATGCGCCGCTGAAGAAGCCGGATGCGGAGATGAAGCTGGACGCCGCGGCGCCGAAGGCCGGCCAATGAAGCGTTCATTCAAGCCCCTGCTGGCCGCTGCCCTGCTCTGCCTGAGCAGCCTGGCAGCGGCGCACCGCTTCCACGCGGGCATCACCGACATCTCGTTCAACGCCCGCACCGGCAGCACCGAGATCGTGCACACCTACATGGCGCACGACATCGAGGCGCTGCTGGCCAACCTCTACGGGCGCCAATTCGACCTCTCCGACCCGGAAGACCAGGACGTGCTGCGCAAGTACATCGAGCCGCGCTTCTGGATGCTGGGGCAGGCTCAGGGTCAACAACCTGCGCGTTTGAAGATCCGCTGGGTCGGCATGACGATCGACCCGACCAACGTGACCATCTACCAGGAGATCGAGCAGATCCCGTTGTGGAAGGCGAGCGCCGTGCATAACGGGGTGCTGACCGACTTCCTGCCGGACCAGGTCAACACCGTCAACCTGAACGACGGCAATGCCGTGCGCACGCTGACCTTCGACCGCAATACCGCCGAGCAGCCTGCGCGCTGACGCATCACCTGACACAATACCGAGAAAACGATGTTCAAGATTCGCCCCCTGCCCTGCGCGCTGGCCGCGCTGTTTGCCGCATCCACCGCCGGCACCGCTTCAGCCGACGACCTCGTCCTGCAGCGCGTCCTCGTCGAAGGCGCCCGCATGAGCCAGCTCGGCCTGGCCGACTCGGCCAACGCCGGCACGGTCGGCCAGAAGGAACTGGCCGCCCGCACCACCTACCGTCCCGGCGAAATGCTCGAAGCGATGCCCGGCCTGATCGCCAGCCAGCACAGCGGCGAAGGCAAGGCCAACCAGTTCTACCTGCGCGGCTTCAACCTCGACCACGGCACGGACCTCGCCACCTGGGTCGACGGCATGCCGGTCAACCAGCGCAGCCATGCCCACGGCCAGGGCTGGACCGACGTCAACTTCCTGATCCCGGAACTGGTCGGCCGCCTCGACTACAAGAAGGGGCCGTATTCGGCACGCAGCGGCGACTTTTCCTCGGCCGGCAGCGCCGAGATCAGTTACGCCAGCCGCCTGACCAGGGACCTGGCCAGCGCCACGCTGGGCCAGGACGGCTTTGCGCGCGCACTGGTGGCCGGCTCGCCGGAACTGGGCGGCGGCACCCTGCTCTATGCGCTGGAAGGCATGCAGAACGACGGCCCGTGGACCCGGCCCGACGACTACCGCAAGGTGAACGGCGTGCTGCGCTACAGCCGCGGCTACATCAACAACGGCTGGAGCGTGACGGCCATGGCCTACCGCGGACGCTGGAACGCGACCGACCAGATCCCGCTGCGCGCCGTCGCAGCCGGTTCGCTGGGACGCTTCGACGCCATCGACGAGACCGACGGCGGCAACGCGCGCCGCTATAGCCTGTCCGGCGTCTGGCGCCGGACCGATGCCGATTCGGCCTCGAAAGTCAGCGCCTACGTGATCCGCAACCAGCTCGACCTGTTTTCGAATTTCACCTATTTCCTGAACGACCCGGTCAACGGCGACCAGTTCGCCCAGCCCGACCGCCGCGTCACCAGCGGCCTGGATGCGACCCAGACCTGGCACGTGCACCGCAGCGACACGATGGCCTCCGACCTGACGTTTGGTGCGCGCCTGCAGAACGACAACATCCATAACGCCTTGCAGAACACGCGGGCGCGCCAGGTGCTGTCGACCACGCGGCAGGACCACATCGTCGAGACCAGCGGCGCGCTGTTCGTGGAAAGCGCGACGCGCTGGAGCGACATGGTGCGCACCCTGGTCGGCGTGCGCGCCGACCGCTACCGCTTCATTGTTGCGAGCGACCTGGCGGCGAATACCGGGCGTGCGTACGACACGCAGGTCAGCCCCTCGTTCAGCCTGATCCTCGCACCGACGGCGTCGACCGAGTTTTACCTGAACTACGGCCACGGCTTCCACAGCAACGACGCGCGCGGCACGGTGGCGGCGATCGACCCGGCGACTTTTGACTCCATCGAGCGCGCGCCGGGCCTGGTGCGCTCGCGCGGCATGGAGCTCGGCCTGCGCACCGAAGCGATTGCTAAGATGCAGACCGCCGTGTCGCTGTACCGCCTCGACTTCGACTCCGAGCTGACCTATATCGGCGACGCCGGCATGACCGAAGCGGGCGACGCCAGCCGCCGCGTTGGGCTCGAGTTCTCGAACTACTGGCGAGCCTTGACATGGCTGTCGGTAGACGTCGATGCGGCCTTTGCGCGGACGCGCTCGGCAGGAGGAGCGCGGATTCCGGGTGCGGTGGAAGGCGTCGGCCAGCTGGCGCTCACCTTCGACAAGCTCGGCCCATGGTCGGGCGCGCTGCGCCTGCGCTACTTCGGACCGCGTCCGCTGATCGAGGACAACAGCGTGCGCTCGCATGCCAGCACCACGCTCAACGGCCGCATCGGCTACCGGATCGCGAAGGACATGCAGCTCGAGATCGAGGCCTTCAATCTCGCCAACCGGCGCGAGTCGGCGATCGACTACTACTATGCGTCGCGGCTGGCGGGCGAGCTTGAACCGCGCGAGGACATCCACTTCCATCCGATCGAACCGCGCTCCTTGCGCATTACCTTCACCAAGACCTGGTAAGTCGAGTCTCGGTAAACCTACTGCGCGTCGGATTTTTGGCCTGCGCCGCCAGGGCGATAGCCCGCTGTACAACCGTACAGCGAGCATTACCGCCTTGGCGGCTCGGCCAAAACTCCTTCCGCTCGCTACGGTTTCCCGAGACTCTTTAAGGGGGCGGCATTGCCGCCCCATCCTTTCACTCTTGCCCTCGAAAGTGCTACGCTACCGGGCATGACCACACCTCAACCACTCTATACCGACCCTTCCCGCCTGAACCAGGCCTTGCAGGGCGACGGCTACGGCCTGCTGCGTCCCGCCGACGTCGCCCAGCTGGCCGGCTGCACGCTAGCCGAACTGCAGTCGCTGGCGCCGAGCTGGGACCGCCTCGAACTCGACAACTACCTGAAGGACGGCGGCCGCTACCGGCGGCGGCGCCACTCCTGCTTCATCGACGACGGCGGCACGCTGGCGCAGACGGCGCACCGCGCGCACTGGCAGCCGGTCGAATACAACGCGCTGCACGGCGGCATGCACCGCCTGTTCGAACCGATCGAGCCGGCCACCATCGCCCAGCCGGGCTGGCAGCGCCTGCTGCGCGCGCTGGGCGCGGTCTGCTCGAGCGTGCGCGGCGTGAAGCCCTGGCATGTGGAAGCGCACCAGTTCCGCATCGATACCGCCGATGGCATCGGCCGCCCGACGCCGGAAGGCGCGCACCGCGACGGCGTCGATTTCGTCGCCGTGATCCTGATCGGCCGCACCGGCATCAAGGGTGGCGAGACGCGCGTGTTCGAAGCCGACGGCCCGCGCGGCCTGCGCTTCACGATGACGGAACCCTGGACCCTGCTGCTGCTCGATGACGCCCGCGTGATCCACGAATCGACGCCAATCCAGCCGCTGAATGAGCACGGGCACCGCGATACGCTGGTGCTGACCTGGCGTGCGGGGAACTTCCAGGGCGAAGGGGCGTAGTTAAACGGTGCCCACCCTGCAAAAGCATAAAAAAACGCCCGCGTACCTTGCGGTAGCGGGCGGCAATCCAGAGTTTCGGAGAAAAACTGGAGGAGACGGTTCCAATATAACCCGATCTATTGTGCACCGCAATACAGTAAAACTACCGCGCGCCTGAGACTATTACCCCTGTATTCGTAAGAATAGTCCGACGCTTCAATCACTCGGCATTAGTTTATGACGCACCGCATCATAAAAGTGCCGATAACGAGCTGCGCCGCACAAAAACGATGCATTCAGCTTCCGCTTGGCCTGGCGCTGCCGTTTTCCGATGGGGCCGGCGCAGTACGATTTGCACAAGCCGGCTGTGCGTTTTTTTCCACTTGCGTGGTTTTTTCATCGCGGGCGGAGGCCGCCGCCATCGCCCTGCTCGATGCCGTTTCCCCCTGCGAGGGCAGGCGCCCGGCTGCCGCGACGCTGCCGCGCTGCGGCTCGGGGTGCGTCGCGGCGCGGGCCGGCAAGGCGCTTGCGGCGCGCAGGGGTTCATCCTGCGCCGCGCAATGCGCGTCAGGCGCAGCGGTTCCAGCCGTGTTGCCGGATGCGGCCTGCGCGGCGCATCCCGGCAAGCCCACGCACACGGCGGCAAGCAGCAACGGCATGTTCATCTTCTCCTCCATCGCCTGTCCATTCTAGTCCCTCTTTTTCCGGGCGGCGCAACGGAGCCCTGAGAGCGCCTAAGGCAAGGGCAGCAGCACGGCGTGCGCCGCCTTGACCAGCGCGGCCCCCATACGCTCGACGCGTGCCGGCTGGATGCGCCAGGCGTGCCAGTACAGCGGCACGTCGATAAACAGCTCGGGCGCCAGGTCGACCATGCTGCCCTCATCCAGCATACGTTGGCATTGCTCCAGCGGCAGCATGCCGTAGCCGAAGCCGAGCCGGATCGCTTCCATAAAAGGCTCGCTGGCCGGCACGTAATGGCAGGGGTAGGCGCCTTCGGGCAGGCCGAGGTGCTCGAGCAGGAAGGCCGACTGCAGCGAAGCCTTGCGGTCGAACACCACCACCGGGGCGCGCTGCGCGGCTTCGCGTTCCAGGCCATCCGGGAACCAGCGCCGCGCGAAGTCCTTCGAGGCCACCATCCGATGGCGCATCAGGCCGAGCGGCGTGGACGTGCAGCCGTGCATCGGCTGGGGCTTGCCGGAGATGCAGGCCAGCACGCGTCCCTCTTCCAGCAGCGCGAACGTGTGGCCCTGGTTGTCGAGCACGAATTCGACCAGCAGCTCTTCCGCGGCCAGGATCGGGCCGAGCGCCGGCAGCAGCCAGGTTGCCAGCGTGTCGTTGTTGACGGCCAGCGCCACGCGCGCCGGGCCGGCGTCGAGCCCCATCTCGGCCAGGAATTCCGATTCGAGCAGCTGGCTGCGGCGCAGGTATTGCAGCAGGCGCATGCCGGGGATGGTCGGGCGGCACGGGCGGCTGCGCACCAGCAAGGGCGTGCCGAATTCCTGCTCCAGCGCCGAGATGCGCTGCGAGACGGCCGAGGGTGTGATGCCGAGCTGGCGGGCGGCCAGTTCCAGGCTGCCGGTGTCGACGGCGGCGGTGAAGGCGCTGCTGCGGCGCGGGTCGATTCTCACGGATTAATTTTTCTTAAGTACGCTTAATATGCATGAATATAATTGAAGCCCGCTGTGCTGTTGGGAAAATTCCGGCTCAGATCAAAGCAGTCATCAGGAGCTGTCATGTTTTCCCAACAAGTGTTGTTACAGGGCCTCGGCCTCGGCGCCAGCCTGTTCATGGCCATCGGCGCCCAGAATGCCCACGTCATCCGCACCGGCGTGCGCGGCGAGCACGTGTTCGCGACCGTCGCGACCTGCATCGTCGTGGACGTGGTGCTGATCGCGCTCGGCATGTCGGGCCTGGGCCTGCTGATCGAATCCTCGCCTTCCCTGCTGGCGCTGGCGCGCTACGGCGGCGCGGCCTTCCTCGCCTGATACGGCTGGCGCTGCTGGGCCAGCAGCCTGCGCGGCGGCGCGGCGCTCGCGCTGTCGGCACAGGCGGAAGCGCTCAGCCTGAAGCGGGCGCTGGCACGGTGCTGGCGCTGTCGCTCCTGAATCCGCATGTGTATCTCGACACCGTCGTTCTGCTCGGCGCCGTCGGCAGCAGCCTGGCGGGCGACCAGCGCCCCTCCTTTGCCCTGGGCGCCATGACCGCTTCGGTGCTGTGGTTCAGCGCCCTCGACCTGGGCGCACGCCGCTTCGCCACCGTGCTGGGCCGCCCTGCGGTCTGGCGCGTGATCGAGGCGCTGACCGGCACGCTGATGCTGGTGCTAGCCCTGCTCCTGCTGCGGGGGAGCGCATTCGCATGGTTGAATTCGCGTCAACTTTTCGTGCCTTTTGATAAACTGCCCCATTGCGCTTAAGAGTGCCTAACAAAACCTTCAGAGCAAGGCGCAGCGACGAAGACAGTACGCCTGTACGGCGAGGAGCTGCAACGCAGCTATGGAGGTTTTGTTAGGCGCTCTACGGCGACCGCCTTGCCAGATATGGAACCGGAATCCACGCACATGCCCTCCTCGACACCACGCCCCTCCCTCCTCGCCTGCTCGGCCGTTTTGCTCCTTGCCACCTTGTCCGGCTGCGGCAAGGAAGACGACAAAAAGAGCGCGCCGGCGACCCCGGCGCTGACCGTCACCACCGCGCGCCCGAGCACGGCCGAGCTGCCGCTGCGCCTGGGCGCCAACGGCAACGTCGCCGCCTGGCAGGAGGCGATCATCGGCAGCGAGTCGGGCGGGCTGCGCCTGCTTGAGGTGCGCGTCAATGTCGGCGACGTGGTCAAGAAGGGAGAAGTGCTGGCCGTGTTCTCGGCCGACACCGTCAGTGCCGACGTCGAGCAGGCGCGCGCCGCCCTGCAGGAAGCCCAGGCGAATGCCGCGGAAGCTGCGGCGAATGCACGGCGCGGCCAGGCGCTGCGCAGCTCCGGCGCTCTCTCCGAGCAGCAGGTGACGCAATACCTCACCGCCGAGCGCACCGCGCAGGCGCGCGTGGCGGCGGCGAAGGCCACCCTCACCCAGCAGGGCCTGCGCCTGAAACACACGCAGGTGGTCGCGCCCGACAGCGGCATCATCTCGGCGCGCAGCGCGACGGTGGGTGCGGTGGTGGGCGTCGGCACCGAACTGTTCCGCCTGATCCGCCAGGGCCGCCTGGAGTGGCGCGCCGAAATCACGGCCAACGACATCGGCCGCATCAAGCCCGGCATCCGCGCCGTCGTGAAGGCGGCCAACGGCAGCGAGGTCACGGGCAAGGTGCGCATGGTGGCGCCGACGGTGGACCCGCAGACGCGCACGGCGATCGTGTATGTCGACCTGCCCCCGAACCTGTCCGCCAACGCGCCTTTGAGGGCCGGCATGTTCGCCGGCGGCGAATTCGCGCTCGGCGCCTCGAGCGCGCTGACCGTGCCGCAGCAGGCGATCGCCGTGCGCGACGGTTTCAGTTATGTCTTCCGCCTGAACCCGGACAGCCGCGTGAGCCAACTGAAAGTGAACACGGGCCGGCGCCTGGGCGAACGCATCGAGGTGGTGGGCGGCCTGGCGCCGGACGCGCAGATCGTGGTCCAGGGCGCCGGCTTCCTGAACGACGGAGACTTGGTGAGGAATGTGCCGGCGTCACCTGCCCCTGCGCCCGCCGCACCTGTGCCGACGCCGGCCAACGTCGCGGCACGCTGAGGACAGTGTCATGAATTTCTCCGCCCTCTCGATCCGGAACCCGATCCCGGCGATCCTGCTGTTCGCCCTGCTCACGCTGGCGGGCCTGCTCGCCTTCAAAGCCAACAAGATCCAGTTCTTTCCCGATATCGAACTGCCGATCGTGACCGTCACCGCGACGCTCGATGGCGCCGCGCCGGCCCAGCTGGAAACCGAGGTCGCGCGCAAGATCGAGGATTCGGTCGCCACGCTCCAGGGCGTGAAAAACATCTATACCAAGGTGCTCGACGGCGTGGCGACGGTCACCGTCGAATTCATCCTCGACAAGGACTTATCGGATGCGGTGAACGACGTGCGCGACGCCGTCTCCCAGGTGCGCTCGGACATGCCGGCCGAGATGCGCGAGCCGAGCGTGACGAAAGCGGCCACCGCCGGCCGCGCGGTGCTGACCTTCACCGCCAGCGCCGCCGCCGTGAAAGGCACAGGAGCGGCCGGCCTGGACGACCAGGAACTGAGCTGGTTCGTCGACAACGCGGTCGCCAAGCGCCTGCTGAGCGTGCCCGGCATGGGCGCCGTAAAACGCGTCGGCGGCGTCGACCGCGAAGTGCGCGTCGAACTCGACGACGCCCGCATGGCGGCGCTGCGCGTGTCGGCGCTGGACGTGTCGCGCCAGCTGCGCAATGTGCAGCGCGAAGCCCCGGGCGGACGCGGCGACGTGAGCGGCGCCGAGCAGTCGGTGCGCACGCTGGCCACCGTCGGCAGCGCGCAGGAGCTGGCACGCATGGACATCCCGCTGCCGGACGGACGCCGCGTGCGCCTGGACGAAGTGGCGGCCGTGATCGACACCGTCTCCGAACCGCGCGCGCTGGCCGAGCAGGATGGCCGCAAGGTCGTCGGCTTCGAGATCTTCCGCACCCGCGGCGCCAGCGAGACCGAAGTGGCGGAAGGCGCCCGCGCCGCCGTCGCCCAGCTGCAGAAGGAACACCCGAACGTGGTGCTGAAGGAGGTGGTCGACAACGCCGAACCGGTGCAGGAAAACTTCGACGCCTCGATGGAGATGCTCTATGAAGGCGCCGTGCTGGCGGTGATCGTGGTCTGGTTCTTCCTGCGCGACTGGCGCGCGACCTTTGTCGCCGCCGCCGCGCTGCCGCTGTCCGTCATTCCGGCCTTCCTTGGCCAGTACCTGTTCGGCTATACGCTCAACATGGTCACCCTGCTCTCGCTGGCGCTCGTCGTCGGCGTGCTGGTCGACGACGCCATCGTCGAGATCGAGAACATCGCGCGCCACCTGCAGATGGGGAAGACGCCGATGCAGGCTGCGCTGGAGGCGGCCGACGAAATCGGCATGGCGGTGATCGCCACCACCTTTTCTCTGGTGGCGGTATTCCTGCCGACCGCCTTCATGGGCGGCATTCCGGGGCGCTTCTTCAAGCAGTTCGGCTGGACCGCGGTGCTGGCGATCCTGGCCTCGCTGGTGGTGGCGCGCCTGCTCACGCCGATGATGGCCGCCTACATCCTGAAACCGGCCAAGCCGCACGAGGAAAAGGACGGCCCGCTGATGCGCCGCTACATGAGGGCGATGCAATGGTGCCTGCGCCATCGGCTGACTACCGCGATCGCCTCGGCCCTGTTCTTCGCCGGCTCGATCGCGCTGGTGCCGCTGCTGCCGACCGGCTTCGTGCCGCCTGCCGACCGCGGCCAGACCATCGTCAACGTCGAACTGCCGCCTGGTTCGACACTGGCGCAGACCCACGCCGTGGCAGAACAGGCGCGCCTGGCCGCGATGCGCGTGCCGGGGGTGACGAACATCTTCAGTTCGATCGGCGGCGGCTCCAGCGGCGACGCCTTTGCGCCCGGCGCCTCGGCCGAAGCGCGGCGCGCGGTGCTGACGGTGACGACCCTGCACCGCAGCGAGCGCGACGAGTCGCTGTCCGAACTGGAGCGCCAGCTGCGCACGCAGCTGTCCGGCATTCCGGGCGCGCGCTTCACCGTCGGCCAGGCCGACACCGGCGGCAAGCTGCAGCTCGTGCTGCGCAGCGAAGACCCGGCCGCCCTGATGGCCGCCGCCCAGCGCGCCGAACGCGAGCTGCGCACGCTGCAGGGCATCGGCAACGTCAGTTCCAGCGCCTCGCTGGTGCGCCCGGAAATCATCGTGCGCCCCGATTTTGCGCGCGCGGCGGACCTGGGCGTGACGGCGGCCGCCATCGGCGAGACGGTGCGTGTGGCAACCGCCGGCGACTACGAGCAGGCGCTGCCGAAAATGAACCTGTCCGAGCGCCAGGTGCCGATCCGGGTAAAACTGCCCGACACCGTGCGCGCCGACCTGGACGCCATCGGCCGACTGACGGTGCCGGGCAAGAACGGTCCGGTGCTGCTGGCCAGCGTGGCGACGATCACGATGGAAAGCGGCCCGGCCGAGATCAACCGCCTGAATCGCAGCCGCAACGTCACTCTCGACGTCGAGCTGTCGGGCCGCTCGCTGGGCGACGTGAACGCCGAGGCGCGCGCCCTGCCCGCCTTCCGCAACCTGCCGGCCTCGGTGCAGATCGCGGAACTGGGCGACGCCCAGGAAATGCAGGCGCTGTTCGCCAGCTTCGGCATCGCCATGACCATCGGCGTGCTGTGCATCTATGGCGTGCTGGTGCTGCTGTTCGCCGACTTCATGCAGCCGCTGACGATTCTCGCGGCGCTGCCGCTGTCGATCGGCGGCGCTTTCGTGGCGCTCCTGATCACCAACAGCGCGCTGTCGATGCCGACCATGATCGGCCTGATCATGCTGATGGGGATCGTGACCAAGAACTCGATCCTGCTGGTCGACTATGCGATCCTGGCGCGCAAGGCCGGCATGGCGCGCTTCGAGGCCCTGGTCGACGCCTGCCACAAGCGTTCGCGCCCGATCGTGATGACCACGATCGCCATGGGCGCGGGCATGCTGCCGCTGGCGCTGGGCCTGTCCGGCGACCCGAGCTTCCGCTCGCCGATGGCGATTGCGGTGATCGGCGGGCTGATCACCTCGACGCTGCTCAGCCTGCTGGTGGTGCCGGCGGTGTTCACCTATGTGGACGATGTCAAGAACCTGCTCAAGCGCGGGACGCAGCGCATGCGGCGCCATCCGCCGGGGGATGCCGTCAAGGAGAAGGAATCGGCGACGGTGAAGTGAGTTTGGATGGGGTCTGCCCGCTCTGCGGCTGGCGGCAGGGGCGCCTCATTTCGAAGGGTGAAACCGCGTGGAGTCAGGACTCCCCCCTACGCCCCCGGTCTCTCCGCCTGCAGGCCAGGTTCGTAGGGTGGACTCCCGAGTCCACGCGTACAAATTATCCAGGCCCACCTGCTCCGTTCCGGCCGATACCGGCGCGGCCCACAAAACAAAACGCCGGCAATGCCGGCGTTTTGTTTGAATTGCTTGAACCAAACTTCATGAACCGGACACCCAACCGACCATGCCGACCGGGCATCCGTTCAAGCTGCGCTACAGATCAATAGTAGTCGCGATCGCGCTTGTTACCACCCAACAGCTTGGCCAGGATGTAGCCGGCGCCCAGGGCGATGGCGATCGCGGTGCCCGGCTTGTTGCGCACATACTCGCGGCCCGAATCGGCCAGTTGCTGGTAGGTGTCGTTCATCTGGGCCGAACGGTTGCTGAACTGGCTCGATGCACCCGACAGCAGGCCGCTCAGCCTGTCAACGCCGGCATGGGCCGTGTTGACCACGCGCTCGACCATCGGCTGGGCGGCTTCCGCGGCCTTGTCGATTTTCTTGTGCATTTCTTCCGGCTTCATCGAGGCCATCATGCCCGACGAGGAACCCGAATCGCCGCCGGTGCCGCTGGTGCCGGTCGAGCCGCCGATGGCGCCCGACGAACCGCCCATCGAGCCGGAGGTGCCGCCGGTCGACGCGCTGCCCGAACCCGAGGAGCTGCCCATGGCGCCCGACGAACCGGTGCCCGACGAGGACGAACCCGACGACGACGAGCCCATGGAGCCCGACGAACCCGAAGCCGACGAACCCGACGACATGCCGCCGCTGGACGAACCGGTCGAACCCGAAGCCGACAGGCCGCCGGTCGACGAGCCGGTCGAACCGGAGGCCGACATGCCGCTCGACGCACCGCCGGTGCTCGACGAACCGCTCAGGCCGCCGCTGCTGCCCGCGCCGCTCGAACCCATGCTGCCGGCATTGCTGGTGCCGCCGACGGCGCCGGTGCTCGAACCGGTGGCCGGGCTGGCGCTCGACGATGCGCTGCCGCTCATGCTGCCGGCCGAACCTGCGCTGGCCGAAGAACCGGTCGTGCCCTTCTGGCTCGACGTGGACTTGTCGTCCTTGCCCATGCTCGACAGGCTGTCCTTGCCCATGTTTCCGCCGCTGTTCTGACCACCGGCGTTAACGCCTTTTCCCTCGCTCGACTTCTGATTATCCATGACTTTTGTCCTTGTAAAATGTAAGACCAACGCGGAATAGACCGGTACCCGTCCATCACCACATTCTTCCTTGATTCCGCTCGAAACAAAACGGAGGCGCGAAAATGAACTGCGCTACATCAATGGAGCGCCCGGGTTGTGCCCTTGATCAATGGCCTGCGCCGATGACCTCGGACTAACTCAAAAGTTCCGTCGATTGCCACGTCACTTTCGCATCCCGTTTTGCAAGCGTACGCCGTTTTGACGTACTGCACGATTGCGGCTCTCGGGTAACCGCGTCGCGATACAAAAAATATAATGAATGGGGTAGCCGGACCGTGCGCTGACTAACAGAGCCATGGGATCGGTGATGTTGGAAGGAAAATAAGTGAGAAAGCGGGCGCGTTGGCCGACGTTTTAATGGACAGAGGAAAGAAAGGCGGATGAAAGGAAATACGGCCGTAAAGAAAAGCCCAGCATGGCTGGGCTTCGAGGTCGATGCAATAACGCTGAGGAGTTCAGCCGCGATAGACGATGGCGTTGTTCAGTGCGGCGATTACCTGGTTGAGGTACTCGCGTTGATAAGTCTTGAGCGCTTTCGTTTCCCCTGCCGAGGTGGACAGAAGCACGTGAAACACCGTTTTCTGGCTCCAGAGATAAATTGCTGCAGCAGCGGCAATCAGAAGACCCATACCGAAGCTTGTCGACATGACCCCGATTCCAATCAGCAGAACGATGACGCCTCCAACCCGGCTCGGCTTTTCGACATAAGGCTTAACAGACGTTACGTTATTCATCGCAAACGTCTGCCCTCCGGTAATGAATCGCGCGTTGGTGACCTTCACATCCCCGTATTCAAAAAAAGTACGCTCTTCCATACATCCCCTTATAAATTCTATTGCAGCGATGATACAGGGAATGCATTCCGGAAAGTACGTACATTGTCACGTTTGGCGAAAAGCCAACAGCGAGCGTGGGTGCCTTGTGAGATGAGGGAGGGAGAATGAAAAAAGCCCAGCTGAATAGCTGGGCTTTTTCCTGAATCTGTGGTGCCGCTGACCGGAATCGAACTGGTGACCTTCGCATTACGAATGCGCTGCTCTACCGACTGAGCTACAGCGGCTCTACGCCAGGCAATCCCGACGAAGAGCCGTATTCTAGCAAACAACCCGGCACACTTGCTAGTCCGGCTCGGCAATTTCGCACGGGATTTGCCAAAAAATCCACTTTAAGCGGGCGTTCGCTCGCCGTGGTAGCGCGTCACCAGCTCCACTTCTTCCTTCGAACCGAGGAACACCGGCACGCGCTGGTGCAGCTTGGTCGGCTGGATGTCCATGATGCGGTTCACGCCGTCGGTAGCCATGCCGCCTGCCTGCTCGACGATCATCGCCATCGGGTTCGCTTCGTACATCAGGCGCAGCTTGCCCGGCTGCGAAGGGTCGCGCATGTCGGCCGGATACATGAAGATGCCGCCGCGGTTCAGGATGCGGTGCACGTCGGCCACCATCGAGGCGATCCAGCGCATGTTGAAGTCCTTGCCGCGCGCGCCGGTTTTACCGGCCAGCATCTCGTCGACATAGCGCTGCACCGGCGGGTGCCAGTGGCGCTTGTTCGACATGTTGATCGCGAACTCCTTGGTCGTCGGCGGGATCTGCATGTTGCTCTGGGTGAGCACCCAGGAGCCCATCTCGCGATCCAGCGTGAAGCAGTGCACGCCGTCGCCGGTGGTCAGCACCAGCATCGTCTGCGGGCCGTAGACGGCGTAGCCGGCCGCCACCTGCGCCGCACCGGGCTGCAGGAAGGCTTCCTCGGTCGGCTCGGCCATGCCTTCCGGCGCCTTCAGCACCGAGAAGATGGTGCCGATCGAGACGTTGACGTCGATGTTCGACGAGCCGTCGAGCGGATCGAAGAGCAGCATGTACTCGCCCTTCGGATAGCGGTTCGGGATCGGGTGGATGCTTTCCATCTCTTCCGA
>JBBWZO010000208.1:0-2881 GCA_039649125.1 Massilia sp.
TGCGGTCCTTCCAGCCGAAGCGCTCGGCGCCGATCTCGTAGCACTGGCGCAGCGATTTACTGGACCACGGCAGGTCCTTGCCCGGGTCCTTCTCCGTGTAGTTCTTCAGGCGCAGTTCGAGCGGGTCCATGTTCAGTTGATACGCCAGTTCGTCCATCGCCGATTCGAGCGCGAACGATCCGGTCGCTTCGCCGGGTGCGCGCATAAAAGTCGGCGTGCCCAGGTTCATGCCGGCCAGCCGGTGCGTGGTCTGCTGGTGCGGGCTCTCGTACATCATGCGCGTGATGATGCCGCAGGGCTCGATCCAGTCCTCGATCATCGAGGTGTAGGCGATGGTGTCGTGGCTTGAGGCGAGGAGGCGGCCGTCTTCCATCGCGCCCAGCCGGAAGCGCTGCTCGGTGTTGGGACGCTGGCCGACCGGGCCGAACATATTGTTCCGGTCCAGCGACAGCTTGACCGGCCGCCCCAGCATCTTCGCCGCCATCGCCGTCAAGGGGGCGTGCGACCACACCGAGCCCTTCGAACCGAAGCCGCCGCCGGTGTAGGGACAGATCGCCGTCACGTTCTCCGGCGGGATGCCGAAGATGGCGGCGACGATGCGCTGCACACCCTTCATGTACTGGGTCGATTCGTGGATGGTCAGTTTGTCGCCGTTCCACTCTGCGATCGTCGCATGGGTTTCGAGCGGATTGTGATGCTCGATCGGCGTGGTGTAGGTTTCATCGAGCCGCACGCTGGCCGCGAGCAGGCCGTCCGCCAGGTCGCCGCGTTGCGTGTCGGCGTCCTCGGTCAGCACCTTCTCGGGCGAATGCAGCGACTCCTTGGCCTGTTCGAAGTCGAGCACGGCATCCTTGCGCTCGTACTCGATGCGCAGCCGGGCCGCAGCCTCGCGCGCATGTTCGATGGTGTCGGCCACAAGCACCGCAATCGGCTGGTTGTTGTAGTAGACGTCGTCCTCCTGCAGCAGCGTGAGCCGGCGGCCGATCGGCGGCTGCAGCTTGCCGTCCCTGGTCTCCTTCGGCAGGCGCATGGCGTTCTGCGGGGTCATCACCAGCAGCAGGCCGGGCACTTCGCGGGCCGCGCTGTCGTCGATTCGGACCACGCGGCCGCTGGGAATCGTGCTGGTGACCAGCACAGCGTGGGTCAAGCCTTCGACCTGGTGCTCGGCGGTGTAATGCGCCGCGCCGCTGACCTTGGCCCAGCCGTCGGTACGGTTGATGGGTGCGCCGACAATCTTCATGCGCGTCCTCCAGCCTGACGCAACGCGCGCATGATGGCACGCTGCGCCAGTTCTACCTTGAATGCGTTGTGTTGATAAGCCCGGGCGCCGGCCACGGCCGCCGCGGCGGCCCGCGTGATGGCGGCCTCGTCCAGCGCCTGGCCGCGCAGCACGTCTTCCGCCCCGGCGGCGCGCCAGGGTTTATGGGCGACGCCACCGAGCACCAGGCGCAGGTCGCGCACGACGCCGTCCTGCAGGTCGAGGGCGGCCGCGACCGACACCAGGGCAAAGGCGTAACTGGCGCGGTCGCGCACTTTCAAATAATGCGAATGCGCGGCGAAGGGAGACAGCGGCAGGTCGACCGCCACGATCAATTCTCCCTGGCGGATCACGCTGTCGAATTGCGGCTCATCGCCCGGCAGCCGGTGGAAGCCGGCGACCGGCACCGTGCGCTCGCCCTCCGGGCCGGCAAGGCGTACGGTCGCGTCCAGCGCCACCAGGGCCACGGCCATGTCGGAGGGGTTGGTGGCGATGCAGCTGTCGCTGGCGCCGAGGATCGCGTGGATGCGGTTGAAACCGTTCATCGCAGCGCAGCCGCTGCCCGGTTCGCGCTTGTTGCACTGTTCAAAGGCCGGATCGGTGAAGTAATAGCAGCGCGTGCGCTGCAGCAGGTTGCCACCCACGGTCGCCATGTTGCGCAGCTGGGCCGAGGCGCCGTTCAGGATCGCTTCCGACAGCACGCGGTAGGGTCCGCGCACAAGGGGATGGTTGGCGGCCTGCGTGTTGCTGGCCATGGCGCCGATGCGCACCCCGCCATCGGGCAAGGGCTCGATGCCGTTGAGGGCGATGCGGCTGACATCGACCAGCCGTGTCGGCTGCTCGATGCCGCTTTTATATAAATCGAGCAGGTTCGTGCCGCCGCCGATGAACTTGCTCCCCGGCGTACTGCCCAGTTCGATGGCATGGGCGACGTCGCGCGCCCGTTCGTAGGAAATCGAATGCACGCCCTCTCCTTAGTGACCGTTACCGTGACCGGCGGCGGTCCGGATCGCCGCCACGATGTTCGGGTAGGCGCCGCAGCGGCACAGGTTGCCGCTCATGCGCTCGCGGATTTCGTCGTCGCTTAACGCCGCCGGCCGTTCGCCGCGCGTCACGCTGCTGGCCTGCCCTTCGGCAATTTCGTGCAGCAGGGCGACGGTCGAGCAGATCTGGCCCGGCGTGCAATAGCCGCACTGAAAGCCGTCATGCTCCATGAAGGCGGCCTGCACGGGATGCGGCGCGCCATCCTGGGCCAGCCCCTCCACGGTCGTGATCTCGCGGCCGTCATGCATGACGGCGAGGGTCAGGCAGGAATTGATGCGCTGGCCGTCGACCAGCACCGTGCAGGCACCGCACTGGCCGCGGTCGCAGCCCTTCTTGGTGCCCGTCATGCCGAGCCGCTCGCGCAGCGCGTCGAGCAGGCTGGTGCGCGGCTCGACCATCAATTGATGATCGGCGCCGTTGATGCGCAGCGTCAGCGGCTGCGGAGGAACATAAGGTGGCGCCATCTCTTGCGCCGTGGATGTCTGGTCGTCGTCTGGCATGGTCTCGCTCGTCTCGAATGGGTGAGATCAAAAATTCATGATCGCCGAATTCGCTAAAACGGGGAGTCCGGGAGGAATG
>JBBWZO010000244.1:0-5312 GCA_039649125.1 Massilia sp.
GCCGGATCGGGGTCAGTACGAACCTCGATCGAGAACGCTCCACTACCAAACCTCCTGTTGTGGTGACGCCATGATGCGTAGCTCACGTAGCGAACGGCACGTTGGGCGACCTCGTCAGACTCGGCTATGAGATAGCCCCGTGATCCACCAGACACAGCCGATGCGATATCCTTACGGATAGGAATACGACTGTGAATATGACTAGGAACAACCAAACCATCGAAGTAGTGACGGTATCAGAGGAGCGGCGCCGTCGCTGGTCAGTGCAAGAAAAGGCTGCGCTGGTCAAAGAAACGTACGAGCCAGGAATGAGCGTGTCGCTGGTCGCGCGCAAGCACGGCATCAGTGCCAGGCAGCTGTTCAATTGGCGCAAGCTCGAGCGCGAAGGCGCCCTGGTGGCGGTACAGTCCGGCGAATCGGTCGTGCCGGCAAGCGAACTGGCTGCCGCGCGCGCCCAGATCGCACAACTGCAGCGCATGCTCGGCAAGAAAACGATGGAAGCGGAAATCTTGCTTCTGATCGAACACTGCAGCCATATCGGCGCCTGTTCCGGCCGAGACCGGAGCCGTCCAGGCCCGCTTCCAGCGGGCCTTTTTTTGCGCCCAGCACACGTCCTTGCCGCGCACTCTCCCTGTCCTCCTCCGCTCCAATCCTGCATCTCCGCTGCAGGAAACCCTTGCACAACGGTGCGTGTTGGCAACACTTTGCCGCAACAAAGTTGATTCATAGCAAGCCCAGCCCCCGATGCGGCATCCGGCCATGCAATGCGACGTCTAATGGCTCCGACACATTCCCTGACGTACCCGAAACTGGTCTCCGCCCTCACCTCCTTCAATCCTTTCGTGAACGCGGCCGATGTCCTCAACAGCGCCAAGTCTGACCAATTCGTGGCGCGCATGCTGAGCGACTACAGCCCGGGCTTCGTGATCCGTAACGTGAACGTCCCGGTGGCGGGCGCGCCGAGCGACCACTACGCGATGCGGATTTCGACCCATTTGTGGACGAGCGTGCACGACGTGAACCGGCTGGTGGAGGCGATGTGGGACCTCAGCCGGAAGATGGGTGAAATGCGTGGGCTGAAATGCGTGGGTTGAACTACGTGGGCTGAGCCACGCCGCTGGCCTGCTGACTTCTCCTGACTCCACGCGTTTTTGCACACCACGAAATTTGTCCAGAAAATGTATCTAACTGTCGGCAGTGTGTAGTAATCGTGCTTGCAAGCGATTGCATCTATACAATATCGGGCGAGGAGAAAAGCATGTATCGAGTATTGCTGGTCGAAGACGACGCCCGGTTGGCGGAACTGGTCACGGAATACCTGTCCAACTACGAATTCGCGGTCGAGGTGGTGCCGCGCGGCGATCAGGCGCTGGCCCGCTTCCAGGCCTTCGCACCGGACGTCGTCGTGCTCGACCTGATGCTGCCGGGCCTGGACGGCATGGTCGTCTGCCGCCGCATCCGCGAACTGTCCGAAGTACCGATCCTGATCCTGACCGCGCGCGAGGATTCCTACGACGAAGTGTCCGGCCTGGAACAGGGGGCCGATGACTTCGTCAACAAGCCGGTGCAGCCGCGCGTGCTGCTGGCGCGCCTGCGCGCCCTGTTGCGCCGCACCCAGCCGAAAACGGCACCCGATAACGGCGAACTGGCCTTCGGCGCGCTGCGCATCGTCAGCGCCGACCGTACCGTGTTCTGGCGCGACGAGCTCTGCGTGCTGAGCAATACCGAATACAAGCTGCTGCTGGTGCTGGCCGAGGCGGCCGGCCGCGTGCTGTCGCGCGACGAACTGCTCAAGAAGATGCGCGGCATCGAGTTCGACGGGCTGGACCGCAGCATCGACAACTGCATTTCGAAACTGCGGCGCAAGTTCGACGATGCCAAATCGGAAAAGATCAAGACCGTCTGGGGCGAAGGCTACCTGTTCTCGCCCTCGGCCTGGGCCTAGCGGCCTAGTCGAAGACCGGCACGATCGCCAGCGGCGCGTTGGCGGTGACGAGCCGGGTACGCTCGGCGCCACTTCCGAACCTGTAGAGCACCGTCGGGAAGGTATCGTCCATGTCGCCGTGGAAGGCGACACCGCCGACCACCGCCAGGGCGCTATCGCTGCCGTCGGCCCGCTGCAGGCGCACGCCCGCCTCCCCTGCCCGCTTGGCGAACACGAAGCGCACGCCGCCGCAATGGCGGTTGCGCAGCGAGCCGTCGCCGTAACGTGCGAAACCGAGGGCCTGTTCGCAGGCCGTGCGCAGCTCGGCTTCCTCGTAGATTCCGTCCCGCTGGAGCGCGATCGAAATACGCGGGCGCACCGTGAAGACGCCGATCTTGCGGCTGAGCAGCAAGGCCACGTTTTCGTCATAGGCCGCCTTCAGCAAGGGAAAGGCGGTACGCCCGAGCGGGTCCAGCGGCAGGTTCACCTGGTTGGTCTTGCCGGCCAGCGTGAGCTGCAGGCTGTCGAAGGATGCCGCCTTGTCCTGCGGCGCCACCTGGAGCTGGCTCTGCAGGTAGGTTTTCGGCCCGCCGTATTTTTCGAACACGACCATTGCCCGGTAGGCGTCGCGATAACTCACCCATTCGCCCGCGCGCACCTGCGCGCCGGCAGCGGACGCAAGCAACGAAAGGACGCAACAGAAGGTGAGATGGCGGGCCAGTGGCATCGTCAGAACCGGTAGGCGATGGCGGTGAAAACCGTCAGGTTGGTCGGCCGCTCGGTGAGCGGGCTATGGCGGGCGTCCCCCAGCAGGCGCGTCGCCTGCGCGCTCGAGCTCAGCATCCATTCGGGCGTCAGCGCCCAGTTCCAGCGGGCGCCCAGGTGCACGTCCCTCAGCCCGCCTTCCGGCGCATGCATCGGATTGCCGCTGGCGAACGACTCCGTCCCGCTGACACCGAAGAATGCCTCGTTATGGTCGCGGTTGACCAGGGTGAGCCCACCCGCCAGCGTGACCCGGTGCTGTGCACCGAAGTCCAGCGCCAGCCGCTGGACGCCGACGTCGACCCGGACGCCGCGGCGCGCGTTGCCGGCGCCGTACAGGGCACTGCCGGTCAGGCGCCAGTCGGGATTCAGGTAAACGTTCAGGAAGCCGCCGGCCTGCAGGCGTGCGCGCACCTCGGGCATGCCGGCGAGCCGGTTTTCCGGAACGCTGGCAGGCAGGGCGACCATGCTGAAACGGGTCCCGTCGATACCGCCCGCCTCGTCCCCGCTGCCCGCCTCGCTGCGGCGGGGTTGCACTTCGATCAGGGGACCGAACTCGACCCGTGGCGAGCGCGACAAATGGATGCCCGCACTCATCCCCGACACGAAGGCCCCATTACTCCACTGAAATTGAACGACTGGAAGTGCGGCGGTTTCGCGGTCCGCCGCTCCTGCGTAGCGTGGCTTGGCCACCACGCCCAGCCCGACATACATGTCGTGGCTGCCGTCCGGCATCGGGTTGGTCGCCGGTGTCTGGGCAGCGGCGGCGCTCGTGAGCGCAGCAAACGCGGCGGCAAACGCGAGGACGAAAAGCTTGGTCATGGTCGGGGTAGCGAAAACACAGGTGCCAGTATTTTACGTTGAGGCAAGCCCAGCTCCCAAATCCCGTCGCTACCTGTTGTCCCTGTGATGGTCCTGTGCGGCCATGCGCACCGATCTGTCCTCGACTGGCTGCACGCCGCAGCGGCAACCGGAATAAAAAAGCCCACCGACACTCGCATGCCGAGTGGGCAAACGGAAAAGCTGATCAACACCATTCGTCACCATCTTAGTCCGCCAAAACTTTCCCGTCTCACATCAGATGTCGAGGAATTGTCGTGAATTTGTAAATTACCGACGCAATGTTTGCTCCGTTACAATATCGGCAGGAGAAAATGATGTTGCTGATACGCGGGGAACAGGGGCTGTCGACAGGAGGAAGCGGGTGAACCGGATTTTCTTCCGCTTCTTCATGCTGGTGATGCTGTCGATTACGGCGGCCACCTTCGTCATCTATTTCGCCATGAGCCGGCTGTTCGGCGATCCCCTGGAAGACATCGCACGGCGCCAGGCCTCGGCCCAGATTTTCCTGATCGAACAATACGTCGACGAGGCGCCCAGGGACGAATGGCTGGTGCGCCTGAACCGTGTGCGCGAAGTGTCGGATACCCGCTTCGACCTCATCATGCTCAACAAGGCGCGTTCGCTGTTGCCGGCCACCAGCCTCGGGGCGCTGGACCGGGGCGAGGTGGTCCTCGATGTCGAAGGAAAAGCCTTCTTCCGCCGTGTCGACCTGAAGGGCGAGCGCTACATCGGCAGCGAGGAGGAAGTGATCCATGCCCAGGACTTGCCGATCGACATAGGCCTGGCGCTGCAGATGGAGGCCGTGCGCTATGTGATCGTGGCGCTGGCGCTGCTCGTCCCGATCCTGCTGTGGTCGCGTTCGCACTGGCAGGGACTGCAGTCGCTCTCGCGCGTGGCCGACGAGTTCGGTGCCGGCAAGCTGTCGGCGCGCGCGCGCATGCGGCCCTCGAGCAGTATTTATCCGCTGGCCGAACGGATCGACCACATGGCCGACCGGATCGAAGACCTGCTCGTCTCGCAGAAGAACCTGTTGCATTCGGTGTCGCACGAACTGCGCACGCCGATCGCCCGCCTCGAGTTCGCGCTCGAACTGCTGGACGCCAGGGCGAACGATCCGGCGCTGCGCAAACGCATTGCCGCCATGGAAGGCGACGTCTCGGAACTGAACACCCTGGTCAACGAGCTGCTGGGCATGGCACGGCTCGACAGCGGGCAGGCCTTGCAGCGCGAGACGGTCGACATCGCCGGATTGCTGCGCGCGGTCGAGGACGCGCTGCCGCCCGGGGATGCCGCGTTGAGCGTCGTGTGTGCGCGTGATGCCGGCACCATCGAGGCCGATCCGCGGCTGCTGGGACGGGCGCTGTCCAACCTGCTGCGCAATGCGCAGAAGTATGCAGCGGGCACGATCCGGCTCAGTGCCGGCCGTACCGGTGCGCGCGTGACGATCGCGGTGGAAGACGACGGGCCGGGGATCCCGGCCGAGGAACGCGAACGCATCTTCGAGCCCTTCTACCGGCTCGACCGCAGCCGCGACCGGGCGACCGGCGGTTTCGGGCTGGGTTTGTCGATCGTGCGCAAGGCGGTGCAGCTGCACGGCGGGAGCGTGCATGTCGAGGGTTCGAGCCTGGGGGGAGCGCGGTTCGTGGTGAGTTTGCCCTAAGTAGTCGCCCATTTTTTGCTGTCAAAGTCGAATTGGCAATGCAGCAGGGGCTGAGCGATGAAGCACTTGGAACTGTCCGAGCACGAGCGGCGCACGCTGCGTGAGATGGGCGTTTTTCACCCG
>JBBWZO010000271.1:0-4256 GCA_039649125.1 Massilia sp.
CGTGATCTTCCTGATCGGCGCCCTGGTGGTGCCCGAAACGCTGGGCAAGCTCGACGAGCCGCTCAAATCCTGAAGCCCACATCTCAAGGAGAAGAACCATGCACGCAAAGGACCAGAAAATTCGCGAACGTTCCGTCCGCTTTCGCGACGACTACGTGGCCGGCACGCCCGGCTGGTACCGTGGCGAAATGCACCTCGGCTTCACCCTGCTGTTTACCGGCGGCGTGATTGCCTGGTGCCTGTTCCAGATCGACAATTCCCGCTGGCAGGAATGGCTGATCGTGCTGCCGATCTTCTTGTTCGGTAACTGGGCCGAGTGGGCCGCGCACCGCTACCTGCTGCACCGCCCGAGCAAGTACTTCAACGCGGTCTACAAGCGCCACTGCGCGGTGCACCACCAGTTCTTCACCCACGTCACGCTCGAGTACGAGGGACAGAAAATGTGGCGCGCACTGCTGTTCCCGCCCTTCGCACCGGTGATGTTCGTGCTGGCGGCGCTGCCGATCGCGCTGGTGGCCGGCTGGCTGTGGTCGGCCAATGCCGGCTACATCGCGATGGTGACCATGGCCGGCTACTTCCTGATGTACGAGGGGCTGCATACCGCCTCGCACGTGGTCGACAGCCCCTTCCTCGACCGCCTGCCCCTGGTCAACACCGTGCGACGCATGCATGTGATCCACCACCACCCGGAGCTGATGGCGACCCGCAATTTCAACCTCACCTTCCCGATCTGCGATGCGCTGTTCGGCACCAGCGACCTGAGGAAGGGGCTGTGGGGCACGCTGTTCCACGGCAGCGGCCACGCCACGATGGGCGAGGAAGAGCGGCGCGTGCTGGGCATCGAGGTGCCGGGGCCGGAGGCGGCCAAGGCGGCGCAAAGACCCCGCCAGCATCATGATTTGTGATACCTCGAATCAATATTCATTATTTGGCGTGATTCCTGTGCATCCTTATACTGAAATGATCTACACAGGCATCACGTTCGGGAGCTTGAGAGCATGGAAATGAAGATCCCCCACCCCGCGGAGCAGGCGGAACCCTTCGTGGGCCGCCCGATGCGCCGCATCGAGGACGCGTCGCTCCTGACCGGGCGCGGCCAGTATGGCGACGACGCCGGGGTCAAGCCGGGTACCCTGCACGCGGCCATTGTCCGCTCCCCGCACGCCCATGCCGTCCTGAACAGCATCGACAGCAAGCGTGCCGAAGCGGCGCCCGGCGTACGCGCCGTGCTCACCGGCCGCGACCTGGCCGCCTGGTCCAGGCCTTTCGTGGTCGGCGTCAAGGCGCCGATGGAAATGTGGGCGCTGGCCGTGGACAGGGTGCGCTACGCCGGCGAACCGGTCGCGGTGGTGATCGCGGACTCGCGCTACCTCGCCGAGGACGCGGCCGACCTGCTGGTCGTCGACTACACCCAGCTCGATCCGGTCGTCTCGATCGACGCCGCCATCCTGCCCGATGCGCCGGTGCTGCACGAAGGACACGGCAGCAACATTGCCAGCGACCGCAGCTTCCGTTACGGCGATCCCGAAACGGCCTTCGCGCAGGCGGCGCATACGGTCGAACTCACGGTGCGCTACCCGCGCAACTCGTGCACCCCGATCGAAGGCGCGGTGGTGGTGGCCGACTACCTGTCGGAAGAAGAAGGCTACGACGTCGCCTCCAATTTCATGGGGCCGTTTTCGCTGCACACGGTGATGGCGCTGGCCCTGCGCGTGCCCGGCCACAAGCTGCGCCACCGCACCTTCCGCGACTCCGGCGGCAGCTTCGGCGTCAAGCATGCAGTGTTCCAGTATGCGGTGCTGATGTGCCTGGCCTCGCGCAAGGCCGGCGCCCCGGTGAAATGGGTCGAGGACCGCCTCGAACACCTGGGCGGCCTGACCTCGTCCACCAACCGCCTGTCGACCATCCGCGCGGCGGTGGAGCCGGATGGCCGCATCACCGCCCTGTCCTACGACCAGTTCGACGATGTCGGCGGCTACCTGCGCGCGCCGGAACCGGCCACCTTCTACCGCATGCACGGCTGCCTGACCGGCGCCTACGCGATTCCGAACCTGCTGGTGCGCAACCGCGTGGTCCTGACCAACAAGACCCCCGCCGGCCTGGTGCGCGGCTTCGGCGGGCCGCAGGTGTATTTCCAGCTCGAGCGCCTGATGCAGCGCATCTCGGTCGAACTGGGCATCGGGATGGTCGATCTGTACCGCCGCAACTTCATCCCGGCGGACGCCTTTCCCTACCAGGCCGCCGCCGGCGCCCTGATCGACTCGGGCAATTACCAGCGCGCGCTGGAGTTGGTGCAGAGCGAAGGCGGCCTGGCCGAGCTGTACGAAAAACGCACGCGCGCGCGTGCCGAAGGCCGGCTGTACGGCATCGGCTTCGCCGCCATCGTCGAGCCCTCGATCTCGAACATGGGCTACATCACCACCGTGCTGCCGAAGGAGGCGCGCGCCAAGGCCGGGCCGAAGAACGGCGCCATCGCCTCGGCCTCGGTCGCCATCGACCCGCTCGGCGGCATCAACGTCACCATCGCCTCGGCCCCGGCCGGCCAGGGCCACCGCACCGTATGCGCCCAGGTCGTGGCCGACGTGCTGGGCCTGGAGCCGGACAACGTCGCGGTCAACGTCGAATTCGACACCCAGAAGGATGCCTGGTCTGTCGCCGCCGGCAACTACTCGAGCCGCTTCGCCGGCGCCGTGGCCGGCGCCGTGCACCTGGCGGCCTGCAAGATCCGCGACAAGCTCGCCATCGTCGCCGCTGCGCAATTGAAGGTGGACCCTGGCGACATCGTCTTCGCCGGCGGCAAGGTCTATCCGAAGCTCGACCCGGCCCGCGGGCTGCCTTTCCTGCGCATGGCCGCCAGCCCGCACTGGGCGCCGGGGCTGCTGCCCGACGGCGTCGAGCCGGGCCTGCGCGAGACCGCCTTCTGGACCGCGCCCCAGCTCGGGGCGCCGGACGAGCAGGACCGCGTCAACACCTCGGCCGCCTACGGTTTCGCCTTCGACGTCTGCGGCGTCGAGATCGACCGCAACACCGGCCGCGTGAAGATCGACAAGTACATCACCACCCACGACGCCGGCAGGATCCTGAACCCGGCGCTGGCCGACGGCCAGATCCGCGGCGCCTTCGCCCAGGGCCTGGGCGCGGCGCTGATGGAAGAATTCCGCTACGGCGAGGACGGCAGTTTCCAGTCCGGCACCTTCGCCGACTACCTGGTGCCGACCACCTGCGAAGTGCCGGAACCGCAGATCATCCACCTGGAGACGCCGTCGCCGTTCACGCCGCTCGGCGCCAAGGGGCTGGGCGAAGGCAACAACATGAGCACGCCGCCGTGCATCGGCAACGCCGTCGCGGACGCGCTCGGCGTGCGTGACGTGGAACTGCCGCTCACGCCCTCCAAAGTGATGGACCTGATCGGCGCCGACGAACCGCCGCCGTCGCCGGCGGTGGCCCGGCAGCAGGCCGCGCCACCGCCTGCAGCCACTGCGGGCGCAATAGGTGGCAAAGGCGGCGGCGGCAAGGCGCTCGCGGCGCGTGGCGAGGTGGTACTGGACGCGCCGCCCGAAGCCGTGTTCAGGGTCCTGCTCGACCCGGCCGCGCTGGCCAAGGTCATCCCCGGCTGCAATGCGCTCGAGCCGGCCGGCGAGCATCGCTACCGGGCGGACGTGAGCGTCGGCGTCGGCATGATCAAGGCGCGCTATGCCGCCGAGGTGGCCCTGTCCGAGCTCGACCCGCCGCGCAGCCTGCGGCTGGCCGGCTCCGGCCTGTCGGCGGTCGGCAGCGCGCGCGGCAGCGGCATCGTCACGCTGGAACCTGCCAACGGCGGCACCCTGCTGCGCTACGACTACACGGCGGAAGTGTCGGGCAAGGTGGCCGCAGTCGGCAGCCGCATGCTCGAGGGCGCGGCGAAGATCGTCCTGAACCAGTTGTTCGAGCAGCTCGGCCGCGAGGCCGGCGGCAAGGGCGCGACGGTGGGCGCGATCGGAGGCCAGCCGGCAACGCAGAACCGCGGCCTGTGGGCACGCCTGATGGCCCTGTTTGGAGTGAAATAATGAAACCGCAAGCATTTGACTACGCCCGTCCCGACAGCGCCGAAGAAGCGGTCGCCCTGCTCACCGAGGCTGGCGAAGACGCACGCATCCTGGCCGGCGGCCAGTCGCTGATGGCGGTGCTGAACCTGCGCCTGGCGCAGCCCAGCGTCCTGATCGACATCTCGCGCGTGCCGGACCTGAACTACATCCGCACCTCAAGCACGCACCTGG
>JBBWZO010000287.1:0-2660 GCA_039649125.1 Massilia sp.
TGAAGGCCTGCCGCCGAGATTCGTCGGCGGCTGCGAATCGGACCGATCTTTCGTTGCCATGGCATGTCCTCCCATATCGGGACAGCATGCCATGGTTATGCCTTCGATTTTGTCTACGCCCTCTAAAGGGGCGAGGAAACACAGTCGGCAGTGTCAAAGCCGAAAGGACTTCGCTACACTCATGTTTTGCATTTCATACATAAACGGAGAGTCCATGCGTTCCCCCCCGAAGCCGCGTTCCTTGTTCGCCTTTGCCGCCTTCGCCGCGCTTGCCCTGCCCGGCGCCCAGGCCGCGCAGGGTAACACCGTGATCGTGAATGCCAACGGATACACGCTCAACGCCAAGGGTGACCTGGTGCAGTTCAACGCGCTCGCCTTCGACGACAAGGGCAAGATCCTCGCCGTCGGCAGCGCCGCCGACGTGGCCGTCAAGGCGCCGGGCGCGCGCCAGGTCGACTTGAAGGGCCGGACCGTGCTGCCGGGCCTGATCGACGCCCACGGCCACGTGTTCGGCCTGGGCCAGATGCTGACCCAGCTCGACCTGTCGCAGGCGACCTCGCTCGAAGGCGCCCTGAAGGCGATCGGAGAGTACGCGCGGGCGAACCAGAACCAGGCCTGGCTGCGCGGGCGCGGCTGGAACCAGGAGAACTGGAAACTGGGCCGCTTCCCGACCGCGGCCGACCTCGACCCCGTCGTCAGCGACAAGCCCGTCTGGTTCGAGCGCGTCGATGGCCACGCCGGCTGGGCCAACAGCCGCGCGCTGGCGGCGGCCGGCATCACCGATCAAACCCCGGACCCGGCCGGCGGCAAGATCGTGCGCGACGCGAACGGTAAAGCGACCGGCGTGCTGATCGACGCGGCGCAGGAGCTGGTGACGAAAGTGCTGCCGGCGCAGACCGAAGCCGAAGGCCGCGTCGCGCTCGACCGCTCGCTGCAGGCGATGGCGCGGGTCGGCATCACCAGCACCCACGACGCCGGCCTGGGCGTGTTCGAAGACCGCCTCTACCGCAGCTATGCCGACCAGGGCAAGCTGACCGCGCGCATCTACGGCATGATCGGCGGCACCGACGACGACTTCGACGCGCTGTCAAAGAACGGCCCCCTGAAAACCTATGGCAACGACATGTATGCGCTGCGCGCCGTGAAGCTGTATTCGGACGGCGCACTGGGCAGCCGCGGCGCCGCCCTGATCAAGCCCTACAGCGACGAACCGCATTCGCACGGCCTGCTGTTCTTCAATACCGCGCAGATGGATGCGAAGATGAAAAAGGCGATGGCGCGCGGCTACCAGGTCAACGTGCACGCGATCGGCGACGCCGGCAACAAGCAGATCCTCGACATCTACAGGAAGGAACTGGCGGCCACGAAGAGCGCGGCGCAGCGCCACCGCATCGAGCACGCCCAGGTGGTGGCTCCGGGCGACATCCCGCGCTTCAGGACGCTGGGCATCATTCCGTCGATGCAGCCGACCCACGCCACTTCGGACAAGAACATGGCGGAAAGCCGCGTCGGCGCCGAGCGCATCAAGGGCGCCTACGCCTGGCGCAGCTTCCTGCACCAGGGCTCGCGCATCGCCTGCGGCTCGGACTTCCCGGTGGAGTCGCCGAACCCCTTCTTCGGCATCCACGCCGCCGTCACCCGCATGGACCACGCCGGCCAGCCGGTCGCGGGCTGGTACCCGGACCAGGCGATGTCGCTGAAGGAAGCCTTCCGCTGCTTCACCCTGGATGGCGCCTACGCCGGCCACCAGGAAAACAGCCTGGGGTCGCTGGAGCCGGGCAAGCACGCCGACTTCATCGTGATCGACCGCGACCTGTTCCGCATGCCGACCTACGACATCTTCAAGACCGGCGTGCTGGAGACCTGGGTGGGCGGCAGGCAGGTGTTCAAGAAATAAGCAGGTCAGCCACCCGGGGCATGACGAGATGGATTGACTTGGTTGTATAGACAACATAGACTCATTGCTGCACGCGGTGCGCGTCTCCCAGTCGCGCACCGCTTCCAACCCAGGAGCCGCCATGAATTCGCCAATGCCCATCGACCCCCGTTTCGATCCCTCGCGCGTCATCCGCGCCCCGCGCGGCAGCCAGCTCACCTGCAAGAGCTGGCTGACCGAAGCGGCCTACCGCATGATCCAGAACAACCTCGACGCCGAGGTCGCGGAAAACCCGCAGGCGCTGGTCGTCTACGGCGGCATCGGGCGCGCCGCGCGCAACTGGGAATGCTTCGACCAGATCCTCGCCTCGCTGCGCGAACTGGAAGACGACCAGACCCTGCTCATCCAGTCCGGCAAGCCGGTCGGCGTGTTCCGCACCCACGCGGACGCCCCGCGCGTGCTGCTGGCGAACTCCAACCTGGTGCCGAAATGGGCCAACTGGGACCACTTCAATGAACTGGACCGCAAGGGCCTGTTCATGTACGGCCAGATGACTGCGGGCAGCTGGATCTACATCGGCACCCAGGGCATCGTGCAGGGCACCTACGAGACCTTCGCCGAAGCCGGGCGCCAGCACTTCGGCGGCGACATGGCGGGCCGCTGGATCCTGACGGCCGGCCTGGGCGGCATGGGCGGCGCCCAGCCCCTGGCCGCGACCTTCGCCGGCGCCGTCTCGCTCAACATCGAATGCCAGCAGAGCAGCATCGATTTCCGCCTGCGCACC
>JBBWZO010000288.1:0-34361 GCA_039649125.1 Massilia sp.
TCGCTTACGAGCTTGTGCGCGCCGACGAAACGGTCATTGACGGAAAAACCGCAGCCAACGGCAGCACCGAGGTTCAGAAATCGGGCGGTTTCGACTCTTACACCATCCGCTACAAGGGCGAATTACCATGAGCGACCAATCCGGATTGAACGAGCGCGGCAATCACCAGGGCGAATTCACGCAAGGCGTCGGCGGGTGGGCCGAATATACGGTCCACATGACGAAGACCTCCGACACGATCCGCCACGACGTCAAGCTCCCGCCACGCAAGGTCATCCCCGTGATCTTCTTGCCCGGCGTGATGGGCAGTAATCTTCGCCTCAGCAAACAACGTCAGGAAGATCTGAAGCGGCCGGACAACCGTTCATGGCGGCCGGACGATATGGTCGGCATAAAAGGCGTCGCTGCCCTCGCCAATGCGGGCCTGGTCGGGTGGTACAAGAATGCCTCGCCGGCCCAGCGCCAGCTCATGCTTGACCCAAACGAGACAGAAGTTGAGTACTACCACTACACCGAGAGTAAAGATCGCTTTGATCCCGAGGGCCCCGAAACGCTGGCAGCGGACAAGCGGCATCAGAACGTCCCTGATAACCTCGAAGCTATTCCGCCCCTCGTAGGGACGCGCAAGCCGACAGGATGGAGACCCGGCCAACAAATCGCGAAGAAACGCGAATCGCCAGCGCAAGTCGCACGCTGGCGGGGCTGGAGCGAAGTGCTGTTCACTGGCTCTTATGGGAAGCTCCTGAAAACGGCTGAAAGCCACCTCAACAATATGGTTGCAGGCAATTCGGTAAACCCCATGTGGAAGCCGTACTTCGCCGATCCACGCACTTTCGGCGGTGTGGACGCAGGGGAGCCGCTCACCGAGCAGGATCTGAAAAAGATCGCCGCGTGCTGGTATCCGGTCCATGCCATGGGATACAACTTTTTGAAGAGCAACGGCAAAACCGCGAAGGTGATCGCCGAGCGCATCCGGGGGCTTGCCAAGGGTTACCAGAAGCGGGGCTTCAAATGCGACGAGGTGATCGTCGTGACGCATAGCATGGGCGGCCTGCTGGCGCGCGCGCTCATTCATCCAAAATATGGGAACCTTCTGAACGACCCCGCCGTCAAGGTACTTGGCATCTACCACAACGTGATGCCGACCATGGGTGCCGCCGCCTCCTATAAACGCATGCGTTTCGGTTTCCTAGATGATTCGTTCCTGTTTCCCGAAACCAAGGCGAGCATTCTTGGTCTCAATGGGGAACATGCCACTGCCATCCTCGCCAATGCGCCTGCAGCTTTGGAGCTATTTCCCGGTTCCGCATATGGCAAAGGATGGCTCAAGGTCGTGGACGGGTCGGGGCGCGAGATGTGGAGCTGGCCCGGTAACACCGGCAGTGTCCTGGAAAGCATTTACTTGCAGCCGCCCGATGCCTGGTGGCGGCTCATCAATCCTGATTGGGTCAATCCGGGAAGGATAGATACTAAATACGGCGGCGGTATTAAGGCGGTTCTTAAACGCCTGAAAGATGCCGCCGCGTTTGTCGAAGACATCAGGGCGACTTTCCACCCGACTAGTTGTTATGGTAGCTTCTGCTCTTCTCCGGAACGGCTCAGCTATGGCGAAGTCGTATTCAAAGTGACCGATCCTGAAGTGTGGGACTCCCGCAACATCCTGCTTACGCCGACCGAAAGTTGGAAGCTGGTGAGCGACGACGCCCAAGGCACATTGAAAGTCCAGACAGACAGCCGGGTGCTGACGCTCGCCCTGCAACCGCCAGCCGCGCCTGGCGACGAAACCGTCCCCGCCGCCCGCTCTGCCAAGCAGATCGAAGGCAAGCTGTTCGTGCATGGCGAGACAAGGGGCAAGAGCTACGAACACCAGAACAGCTATGCCGACCAAGATGTGCTGGCGTCCCTGCTGTATTCGGTCGTTCAAATCGCCAAGACGGCGAAATGGGAGGCCTCGTGAACACCATGCCCTTCCTAAAACGCGGCGCGATGCTCGCAATATCCCTTGTTGTCGTAGTGTCGCTATTTGGAAATTCCCGCACTTATGCTTACAAGGAGACTGCCGTGCCCGCACCCGTAAAGCTCAGCCCACGCCTGCAAGCCCTATTCGACAAAACAAAGATCCTCTGTTTTGGTCGTTATGTGATCGAAGTCCCGCAGGAGGCACAGCTCATCGCGGGAAATGCCGTTCTCAGCTCTGGCATCAAGATCGTTTCCGGTGGGTTAGAGGAAGCAAAGCACCACGCGAACGAGGAATTCAGGAAGGTTAAATGGGAAGACGACAGTGCTGAGATCACTTACAACGGACCGGGGCCGATCGAGGATAGCTGGCAGGTACGTTACTATGACAGCAAGTTTGGAAAAGAAGATAATTTGCTTCTTTTCGGCACTTATGTCAGCAAAGGCAAAATCACTTTCGTGCTGGGTGATGCTATCGATACAGCCGAAACCGAAAGCATGGTAATCGCTCGACAGGCGTCGCAAGCCAGGAGCTTGCGGCTACGCGCCACCGATGAGGTGCCGACCGAACCGGGCTTCTGCATCGAACACGGCTTTATAATTAGTGATCGCTATACCGCCCAAGAAACGATCAGTGCCGGAATTTACCTGCCAAGTCTCCCCGACGTCACGTTCTCCATCAGTTCCAACAAGGACGCCTACGCCGATTATAAAAAGGAAAGATTCGAGGAAATGAAGCGTGACGAGTTGCCCCTGCTCGCGCGTATCAAGGCCGCCCAGAAGATGCAGGGGGCTCTTTACCCTAAGCGTAACGTCCTGCGCGAAGGCAAGCGGAATGTGCAGCACTGGAATGGTGAAGAATCCCTCATTCGCAGGCCCGACGGTACCCACGATTTTGAATGGGCCTTCGTCGGTACGCCAACCGACGTGGCAAACCCATCCGAGTTTGGCGCCGCCATGTTCACCAAGGTCGAGGCCAATATGGTCGGGGCCGCCAAGAAGGCGTCGGTCAGCAACGACGAAGCCGTTGCGCTATGGGACAAACTCCTGTCCGGCCTTAAATTCCGCGTCAAAGTGCCCGGCGCCCCGGATGGTTCATACTTTGTCCAAAAAAGCACGCCTGCTGCTAATACGAACTGACGATGAGGCAACCAAGCAATAGCCCTGCTGGTTTGCCCGAACCAGACATGAGCGCTCGGAGACACGAAAACCTCGGCTGCGGAGCTACCGATCAGGATGTAATGCCGCCCCTGTGGTATTCGGTCATTCAAATCACCAAAACAGCGAAATGGGAGGCATCGTGAAAACCATGCCGTTCCTGAAGCGCGGCGCGATGTTCGCAACTTTGCTCATTGCCCTCGTGTCGTTAGTTGGAAATTCCCGCAGCTATGCTTACAAGAAGA
Source organism: Massilia sp. (assembly GCA_039649125.1). GTDB lineage: Bacteria > Pseudomonadota > Gammaproteobacteria > Burkholderiales > Burkholderiaceae_D > Telluria. The sequence continues at coordinate 3,360 of JBBWZO010000288.1, forward strand.
CTGCCGTGCCCGCTCCCGTGAAGCTCAGTCCACGCCTCCAAGCGCTGTTCGAGAAAACAAAGATCCTTTGCTTCGGCCGCTATGCGATTAAAGTGCCTCAGGAAGCCCAGCTTGTTTGGGGGAGTGCCTCGTTTCCTTCAGATATAGACATTATTTCGGGAGGTATCGAGAAGGCAAAACGCAGGGCGGAAGAAAAAATTGCAAAACTGAAACGAGAGGAAGATGCTGCTGAGATCTCCTACAACGGACCAGGGCCGACCGAGGAAAGCTGGCAGACGCGCTATTTCGAAGACGAATACAAAAAAGAGCGCAACGCGCTGTTCTTCGACACATATATCAGCAAGGGAGAGCTCACCTTCGTATTGGGTGACTCCATCGAGAAAGGCGAAACCGAAAGCACGGTAATCGCGAGGCAGCTCGCGCAAGCCAAGAGCTTGCGGCTACGCCCAGCGGAGGAAGTACCGACCGAACCGGGCTTCTGTATCGAACACGGATTCATGGCAGGTGACCGGTACGGGGAGTCAGAGAAAGTAAATGCAGGAATCTATTTGCCTAGCTTCCCGGACGTTACGTTCTCCGTCAGTTCCAACCAGAACGCTTACGGCGATTACGACAAGGCTGAGTTCGAAATGAAGCGCGACGAGTTGTCCTTGCTTGCCCGCATTAAGGGTGCCCAGGACATGCAGGGCATCCTTTACCCAAGCGCGATGTTCTGCGCGAAGGAAAGCGGAACGTGCAGCACTGGAATGGCGAAGAATCCCTCATCCGCAGGCCCGACGGCACCCACGATTTCGAATGGGCGTTTGTCGGTACGCCGAGAGACGTAGCAAATCCGTCCTCGTTCCACGCCGTCATGTTCACCAAGGTCGAGGCCAATATGGTTGGGGCCGCCAAGAAGGCGTCGGTCACCAACGACGAAGCCGTCGCACTGTGGGACAAACTTCTCTCCGGCTTGAAATTCCGCGTCAAGGTGCCTAGCGCACCCGATGGTTCGTACTTCTTCTCCAATGGCAACCCAAGTAAGTCTGGTGCTGAGTAACGAGACAGCAGGACCTCAATCTAGGAGTGATGATGAAACATCAAGGTCGCGGCGTGATTCGATTGAACGACAAAACCGATCACGGCGGGCAGGTCATCAGCGCGACATCGGGCACCACCGTGATGGGCGTCGTCGCCGCACTACAGGATGACATGACGGTCTGCCCAAAGTGCAAAGGTAACTTTGCGATTAAGCCGGATGGTGCCGGTGCGAAACACGAAGGTAAGGCGTATGCCTATGACGGTGACACAACGGCATGCGGCGCACGGTTGATAACCTCGATTGGATGGTGACGCGAACCACCCTTCGTGGATGCCTTGGTAATGCAAATTAGGCCGCGACGCCTTGACTGTTCAGTTGCTTCTAATAGTTCGCCTCAGCTTCCGACGGCGGTAGGGCATGGCGGTACCGATGGTTGAACTCTCTGCAGGATTAGAAGTGGCGGTCGAGCTCCGCTTGGGAAAAAAGGCACTCGTCAGACGTAGACCGCATTTGCCCTGCGCAGCTCGCGTACTTCTCGCTTGAGCGCATTGACGCGTTCTTCTTCAGCGGTAATCGGCCTTGGACGCTGGACGGTATCGCGCTCTTGCTGGCGTACCCAGAGGCGCAGTGTCTCTGGAGTGCAGCCAATCTTGGGCTCGATCGGCATGATCGCTGTCGACTGTAAATCTTTATTGGCTGCCCGCTTCCCTGACCATCCGCACGGCGCGCTCGATTACTTCAGGGAATACTTGGGTTGCTTCTTCACAGCTCCATTTTCTCGGGCAATGGAGTCTCTACAAAACTCAAAGCAATTCACGACTTCAGTACAGTACACCAAGATGAGAGGTAGCAATGCAAAGGAAACCAATCAGTGCTGGCAAGGTAGCAGCTGGTACGGCTGCTTACCTCATATTGGGGGGGCTCCAAATGTTGATTCAACTTCCCTTAGGACCGTTTGCCTACTTGTTATATCCCGCTGTAATGGCTTTGATTGTGCCAGCACCGGTACTGAGCTTGGTCCATCTGGCCGATAGCAGTCCGTGGATCGGAACGTGGCCGACTGCCGGGGGAATTTTCGTTTTGCTTGTCGGGTACACTTACCTTGCGTACTTCGTGACCAAGCGTCTCGGCGGTAGGGCTGAAAAGAGATAGCTCAATCCTGGCATGCGTCACTGTACTTCATCCATCCTACAAGGACAGGATGCCGCCCATGATTGCATTACCCACCCCCAGCCCGACGAGGAAAAATTTGAATGAAACTATCGCGCATGCTAAAAGTCCAAGTCCGAATTGCATTGATCCTTTTATCACCTTGGACTGATAGATTCGCCAAGAGCGCCAAGCCGCTGCTACAAGCAGCGTTGCAGCAACAGACAAACCTATGGCCCGGCTATCCCAGTAGAAATGCACCTTAACATCGGTTAGCACCCCTACAAAATCGGATAGGCTTCCCAAAAGCGCAAGTAAAATAGCAAGAACAAATAACAACCCTGCAACGAATGCATCGACCGAGCATAAAAACACGGCTCGTCCAGAAATGCGGTCCTCGCTCATTCACTCCTCCATCGCCCAGTAATTCCAGGCAAAGTCGCTAGGGTAGAACGCCATCACCTTCGCTGTGCCGCCACGAGATATGAATTACCCCGGTATTTGTAGAGACTCCATTGTTTGGGAGAACGAAGCCATGAAGAGACAACGCAAGTATTCCCCGAAGGCATCGAGCGCGCTGTGCGCATGATCAGTGAAGCCGGCAGCCAGCACGATCCATAATGGGGCGCGATCACGTCGATCGGGGCAAAGATCCGCTACGCGCCAGCCAACGGATTGCATCAATCGATGTAGGCCGAGGCACGCACAGTTTCAGGAAGCGACGACGCGCAACGCTGCCGGCGCCGGCGTTATGGCGATTCCAGCCTGCTCGAGGATCCAGGCCTCGATCTTCATATGCCAGACTCGCAGCAAATCAAGCGGCCGACGGATGTAGTTCTGCTCGCGTACGCCTTGCGGCGCATGCCCTTGAATCTGCGCGGCGATACCATTCGGCGTCTCGACCCACTCGCTCAAGGTGGCGAAGGATCGTCGCAAGCCATGTAGCGTAAGTTTCGGCAAGCTGGCCACTGCGACAGCCTCGTTATGAGCAATTCGTGGCTCTGCGATATGCCCAGACGCTGACGTCGGACTGGAGAACACATATGCGTTCCTACGAGGCAAATTGCTCAAAAGCTCAGCAACGAAGGGAGTCAACGGAACCATTCGGAAATCCTCGACCTTGTCCGACAGCTTAATGCTGCCCCACTGGAAGTTCACGTCTGCCCACTTCAGTGCAGCGAGTTCCTCGCGCCGGGCACCGGTGACCAGCAGAACCTGAAGGTAAGCTGCAATGACCGGATTCCCGATCTTGCGCACCGCGTTGAACCACGACTGCAACATCTCGCGCTGAAGAACGTCGTGACGCCGCTTCTCTTTACCCAGGCTTTCGCGGGTCCTCGCGCTCTTGGTGGGATTGGTGGGAACCAAGATCGAATACGTTTTATGCGAAGCACACCAGTTCATGAACGCTTTAAGCAGCCTCCAGGCCAGTCGCGCGCTCGAGGGGCGGATCTTTGCCTCTTCCTTTGCCCAGGCCTCTACCCGCTCATTCGTCAGGTCGACGAGTCGCAGCTTTGACAAAGACCAGAGCGGGCCAGCCTTCGTTAGCGCTGGACTGCGCTTCCGAGGTTGACCACCCTCCTGGATAATCTTACGGTGAGCGGCAATATGATGATCCGACCAGCCCGCTTCTCGCGTCGCGATGCGATCGGCGATGTACTCAGGCCAGACGCGGCCCAAGGTCACGGACTCGCGCATCTGCTTTTCCTGTTCGGCTACAACCGCAGCATCCTGCGCCGCGCGAGCCGCTCTCTCTGCAGCGAGCGCATCTTCCTTCACCTTCCGCGGGTCCTGCCCATTATCAATTATGACTTTTAGACGACGTGCTTCTGCCTGGGCCTTTGCAATGTCCCACGTGCGCGGGTCACCGATCGTTAGCCGAATAGTGGCGCCATCCAGCTTCCCCTGAAAGATATAGGACTTCGCTCCCTTCGCCGTCACCCGCAACCCGAGACCTGGTGAAGCTGTGTCCCAGAGAAAGGACTGACTCTTCCCGCTCTCGCAGGTGAACTCCTCTACCCTACCTGCCGCAAATTTTACTTTTCTCACTCCTGCCCCACGAAGAACGCTGTGTAACCGCCATGTAACCCAAATGGCAGCATACTCATCAACGCTAATCCACGTGAAGTCGGCCTCAAATATATAGCAAGCCTTTGATTACTAAAGATATTCACTGATAAAATCAACGCCGCTCAACACTCATGAATACCGATATTCGATGATTTGTAATCATCAGGTGGCCAGTTCGAAACCGGCAGCCGGCACCAGAATAGCAAGCAGCAAAAACAAAATGCCTTATGTGCACCGCACGTAAGGCATTTTGTTTTTCCGGGCCCGGAACATGGCCGGGCGCAGGCGCGCCGTCGATCAGAAGCGCACCGGCAGCGACACCATCAATCGAAATCCGGCGTGTTGCGCGTCAAACCGGCGGAAAACAGGATGTCGATGGCCGTGGTCGGTGTCAGCACGGCCGCCCCGCCCATCTCCAGGAAGGCAATGACGTCATCGGTGGGAACCGGCGCGCCGTTGATGCGGGTCTTGTCCAGCAGGCTGAGGCTGACGGCCGCGCGCAGCGAGGTGGCCGGGGCCATCGCCAGCGCCGTACCGAAGCGTACGCCATAAACATTGCTGGGCCGGATGCGGGCGCCGCCCTTGTCGCGCGCTCCGTAGCGGGTGGCGGACAAGCTGCCGAAAAACACCAGCGGGTCGACGCGCCTGGTGGCGCCGAGCGAGGCTTGCAGCGAGGGGAAGCCGCCACCGAGCGCAACCAGCGGTCCGCCCTCGTAGCTCGTGTTGCGTCCGGTTGTGCTCCGGTAGCTGAGACTGCCGACGAGGCTCGGCAGCTTGCCGGCCTCGGCCATGAACTGGTGCGAGGCCGCTACAGACAGGTCGCCGATGCCGTCGTTGTGCGTCGACTGGCCGCCATTGTTGATCCTTTCGAAGACGTAGGGCAGCGCAGCTTCGACCTGTGATTTGCCAGGCAGGCCGACGCGCACGGTGACGCCCGGGCCGAAGGAGGTGCGGCGAAACCCGCCCTCGCCTGAACTGTGCGAGGCGACGAAGTTCGGCTCGACTTCAGCCGTACCGGACGAAAGCAGCACCGCGCCTTCCCGGACCAGGGCACGTTCGAGCGCGCGGTTGCTGTCGTCGGCTGCGTCCTGTGGCGCCGTGCTGGTGCTGGTGCCGGGGCTGGTGCTGGTGGCGGGGCCGACCCGGGCCGGGGTCAGTTCGCGCTCGAGCAACTCGATGCGTTGTTGCTGGCGTTCGATCGTCGCCGCCTGTTCCGCGATTTTACGCTCCAGCTCGGCGTTGCTCTGGGCGGCGCACGTTGCCGTGGCGCCGAACAGCATTGCGCCGGTCGTCAGATTCTTCATGTTGTTGCCCACCTGTGTTGTTACTGGATGCCGAATCCGACGCCCTTCCAGTGTGCGGCAAAGGTGGACTGGTCCATTTCATAATTCCCGAAACTGGGGTCGCCGATATTGACGCCCGTCGTGGCCACCCGGCGCACGACGACGAAATGCGGATAGCCACTCAGGGTGATGGGCACGATCATGGGCGCGCGTTGCGCCAGGTCGGCCAGCGTCATGCGTACATAACCGTCGCCCTGGAGGCCGATGCGCGCCAGGTAGCGCTGCATGTCAAGCAAGGAGAAGCCGCCGCGCACGCGTACGCGCAAGGGATCGGTCTGGCGCAGCATGCCGCGCGCCACGGCTTCCTCGTCGGTCGGCACGCCCTTGTAATAACGCAGCACCGTCGCCAGGGCTGCGGCCCCGCAACTGTTGTCCCAGCGTTGCGTGACGAGGGCTTCGCGGCGGATCTCGAGCAGCGAGCGCACCGGGCGTTCCGCCCAGGCCGGCCGTATGCACAGTTGACAGGCCAGCAGCAGGATCAGCGCACGCAGGCAAAGCGAAGGAAGGAAAGGGCAGGTCCAGGACCTGCCCCCGCACGAAGCGATCATCGCCCGGTAGATCCGGTCGGATTGGTATTTGGCCGGCCTGCTCCCGACACACTACCATTGGTGCTCTTCGACGGTTCGGTCTTGCCGTTGAAGCTACCCGGATTGGTCGGGTCCTCGCCATTGCCCCAACCGTTATTTCCCTTCTCCTTGCCCGTTGGCGGCGGGCAGCCGCAGTCGGTACCGGTACCGGCGACGACATTGTCAAGTTGCGCGGTCGTCATTCGCTGCGGCGCAGCCAGCGCCGGCAAAGCCAAGACTGATGCGAGTGCGATCCCTGTGGTGATTTGTTTCAGCATGATTCGTCCTCCTTTTAAAAAATCACCCTGGGGCGAGAGGTTCACGATGGGCGTAAGGAAGCCAAAGGATTGATGGAGGTCAAGCGGGACAGGCCTGCAGAGGGCTCAGCGCACTCGGCACAGGCACCTGGATGCCCTTCCTGCATAGGGCAAGTGCGCGCGACATTGATCCGGTACGCGGGCCACCAGCGTGCACCGGCGCCGCCCCTGCACGCTACAAGTTGGAACTGACGCACCATCCGGGTGCGCGTGACCGCGTCCGGCGCAGGGAGCGCCGGACACCGGCAGCGGCACGGTTCTTGCTCATTACCTGAAAGATGAAAAACGATATTGCCCCTTTCGCATGCAGGTCAGACGCCCCCGGCTGGAGGGCGCGCCTGCGCCTGGGTTTTGACTGGAATGCGTACGGGACGCGGCTGGTCGAGCGCCAGCATATGGGCCCCCTGCGCGTGCAAAAACCGTTGTATCCCGAAGGCTCTCCGGTCTGCCACGCCGTCATCGTGCATCCGCCAGGCGGCGTCGTGGGGGGCGACGCACTGGACATCGATATCTGCGTCGGCGCCGGCGCACAGGCGCTGCTCACGACGCCCGGCGCCGGCAAGTGGTACCGCGCCAACGGCCGCATGTCGCGCCAGGATGTGCGCATCGCTGTCGGTGCGGGCGCGGTGCTCGAGTGGCTGCCCCAGGAAGCCCTGTTTTATCGCAACGCGCAGGTCGAGCTGACCCACGAGGTATCGCTCGCCGCTGACGGCCGCTATATCGGCAGCGACATCCTGTGCTTCGGGCGCACCGCATCGGGCGAAGTCTTCACGGAGGGTAGCGTGCACCAGACCAGCACCATCCGCCGCGAAGGCAAGCTGGTATGGCACGAGCAGGGGGAGATCGACGGCGCCGGTCCCGGCATGCACAGCCCATTCGGCCTTGACGGGAATACGGTCTGCGCCACCCTGATCGCCTGCGGCCTCACGCTCGACGCCAGTCAACTGCAGCAGCTGCGCCAGGAAACCGACAGCGCCAGCGGCCGCAGCGGCGTCACCCAGCTGCCGCAGATCGTCGTGGTGCGCCACCTGGGCCGGTCGGGCGAAGCGGCGCGCAGCGTGCTGCTGGCCGCCTGGCGGCGCCTGCGCCCTGCCCTGCTGGGCCGCGCGGCAGCGGTCCCCCGTCTATGGAACACCTGAGAGATCGATATGGAACTTACCCCACGCGAAAAAGACAAGCTGTTGATCTTCACCGCCGCCCTGCTGGCTGAACGGCGCAAGGGACGCGGGCTGAAACTGAACTATCCGGAAGCGGTCGCCTATATCTCGGCGGCGATCATGGAAGGCGCGCGCGACGGCAAGACGGTGGCCGAACTGATGAGCGAGGGCACGGCCATCCTGTCGCGCGACGAGGTCATGGACGGGGTGCCGGAAATGATCCCCGACGTGCAAGTTGAGGCCACCTTCCCCGACGGCAGCAAGCTGGTCACCGTGCACCACCCCATTCTTTAAGAGAGCCTATCGTGACTCCAGGCGAGATGCTGGTCGAAGCGGGGGAACTGGAACTCAATGCCGGCCGTCCCACGATCGCGGTGGCGGTGGCCAACGGCGGCGACCGGCCGATCCAGGTTGGTTCGCACTTCCACTTCTATGAAACGAATCCGGCGCTGCGTTTCGAACGGGCGCTCGCGTACGGCATGCGGCTCGACATCCCTGCCGGCACCGCCGTGCGTTTCGAGCCGGGCCAGGTACGGACGGTGACGCTGGTGGCGCTGGGGGGCGACCGCATCGTGTTCGGCTTCAACGGGCTGGTGAATGGTCCATTGCAGGAGGCCCCGTGAACCGCATCGCGCGCCAGGCCTATGCCGAAATGTACGGCCCCACGACGGGCGACCGGATCCGGCTGGCCGACACGGCCCTCGTCATCGAGATCGAACGCGACCATGCGATCTACGGCGAAGAGGTGAAATTCGGCGGCGGCAAGGTGATCCGCGACGGCATGGGGCAGTCGCAGCGCCCGCACGCGCAGGTGGCCGACACAGTGCTCACGAATGCCGTGATCGTCGACCACTGGGGCATCGTGAAGGCCGACATTGGTCTGAAGGACGGCATGATCGCGGCCATCGGCAAGGCCGGCAACCCGGACATCCAGCCGGGCGTGACGATCGTGATCGGCGCAGCCACCGAGATCATCGCCGGAGAAGGGATGATCGTGACTGCAGGCGGTATCGACAGCCACATCCACTTCATCTGCCCGCAGCAGATCGAGGAAGCGCTAATGAGCGGGATCACGACCATGCTCGGCGGCGGCACCGGACCGGCCGTCGGTACCGCCGCCACCACCTGCACGCCCGGCCCCTGGCACATCGGCTCGATGCTGATGGCGGCCGAGGCCTTTCCGATGAACCTCGGTTTCTTCGGCAAGGGCAATGCGAGCCGGGCGGAGCCCCTCGTCGAGCAGGTGCAGGCCGGCGTCATCGGCCTGAAACTGCATGAGGACTGGGGCACGACACCCAAGGCGATCGATACCTGCCTGAGCGTGGCCGATGCGATGGACATCCAGGTCGCGATCCACAGCGACACGCTGAACGAAGCGGGCTTCCTCGAACAGACGCTGGCCGCCTTCAAAGGCCGCACGATTCACACGTTTCATACGGAAGGTGCCGGCGGCGGGCATGCACCGGACATCATCGCCGCCGTCGGCCAGGCCAACGTGCTGCCCTCCTCGACCAACCCGACGCGCCCGTATACCGTCAACACCCTCGACGAACACCTCGACATGCTGATGGTGTGCCACCACCTCGATGCCGCGATTGCGGAGGACATCGCCTTCGCCGAGTCGCGCATCCGGCGCGAGACCATCGCGGCCGAGGACATCCTGCACGACATGGGCGCGATCTCGATGATGTCGTCGGACTCGCAGGCGATGGGGAGAGTGGGAGAGACCATCCTGCGCACCTGGCAGACCGCCCACAAGATGAAGCTGCAGCGCGGCGCGCTGGCGGGCGACCCGGCGCGCCACGACAACGCGCGCATAAAACGCTACGTCGCCAAGTACACGATCAATCCGGCCATCACGCACGGCATCGCGCACGCGGTCGGCTCGGTCGAACCGGGCAAGATCGCCGACCTGGTTCTGTGGAAGCCGGCCTTTTTCGGCGTGAAGCCGTCGATGGTGCTCAAGGGCGGCATGATCGCGGCGGCGCAGATGGGAGATCCGAACGCCTCCATACCGACCCCGCAGCCGGTGCACTCCCGGCCGATGTTCGGCGCCTTCGGGCGCGCACTGACCAAGTCCTTCACCTTCGTGTCGCAGGCGGCGCTCGATGCGGACATCGGCGGCCGGCTCGGCTTGATGAAACCGCTGCTGGCGGCGCGCGGCATGCGCCGCCTCGGCAAGGCCGACATGGTCCACAACGACGCGACGCCGCACATGCAGGTCGATCCCGAAACCTACGAAGTGCGCGCCGACGGCGTGCTGCTCGCCTGCGAGCCAGCGACTGAACTGCCGCTGGCGCAGCGTTATTTCCTGTTCTGAGAGGCCTGCCATGCTGACCCTGCACACCCTGATCGAGGGCGCCGCCCTCCACGACGGCGAGCTCGTACTGCCGTTTCACCTGCGCGAAAAGAGCCGGCTGCGCGCCAGCCTGCGCAGCGGCGAGGAAGTGGCGGTGCTGCGCCCGCGCGGTACGGTGCTGCGCGGCGGCGACCTGCTGCAGGGCGGCGACGGCCAGGTCGTGCGTATCGTGCGCATCGCTGCCGAACCGGAGGCCGTGTACCGGATCACCCATGCCGACACCAGCGCGCTGGTGCGCTGCGCCTTCCACCTCGGGAACCGGCATACCCAGGCGCAGGTCGGCCCCGGCTGGCTGCGCATCCGCGCCGACCCGGTGCTGGGCGAGATGCTGGCCGGGCTGGGCGCACAGGTGAGTACGGAGCTGGCGCCATTCGAACCGGAAGCGGGGGCCTATGGCGGCGGCCACCGGCATGGCGATGCGCACGCTGCCCATCCGCTGGCGCCGATCCCGGCACGCCAGAAGATTTACCGTGCTACGGGCCGCGCATGATCGCCGACGCCGCCCTCCTGCGCCTGCTGCAACTGGCCAGTCCTTCGCTGCCGGTCGGGGCCTACAGCTATTCGCAGGGGCTGGAAAGCGCGATCGACGACGGCCAGGTACACGATGCTGCCAGCGCGCGCGACTGGATCGGCAGCCAGCTGAGCGAGGTCGTCGCCCGCTTCGACGCGCCGCTGCAGTGGCACCTGCTGCACGCGTTTACGGGACGCGACGCGTGCGCGGTGCGCTTCTGGAGCGAACGCTGGCTGGCGACGCGCGACACGGCCGAACTGCGTGCCGAAACCATCCAGATGGGTTACTCGCTACGCCAGCTGCTGGTCGCCTTGCTCGAGGATCGGGCGGACACGGATCCGTGCCTGCTGCCGCTGCTCGACGCGGCTGATCTGTCGCTGCCGGCGGCCTATGCCTGCGCGGCGGCCGCGCTCGGGGTGCCGGCCCCGGCCGCCCTGCTGGGTGCGGTCTTTTCGTGGACCGAGAACCAGGTGCTGGTGTGCGTGAAGACGGTGCCGCTGGGCCAGGTGGCGGGCCAGAAGATGTTGCTTGTGCTGGGTCCCGGCGTCGAGGACGCCGTGCGCGCGGCGCGGGATCTGCCGGACGCCGCGTTGTCGAACTGGGCGCCGGGATTGTCGCTGCTGTCGATGCGGCACGAGGTGCAGTACAGCCGGCTGTACCGTTCATGAAGGGAGGACAGATGGAGGGAACAAAAAATCCGCTGCGGGTCGGCATCGGCGGCCCGGTCGGGTCCGGTAAAACCGCCCTGTGCGAAATGCTGTGCAAGGCGATGCGCGAACGCTACGAGATGGCGGTGATCACGAACGACATCTATACACGCGAGGACATGGAAATCCTGCTGCGCGCCAAAGCGCTGCCGGCCGAGCGCCTGATGGGTGTCGAAACCGGCGGCTGCCCGCACACGGCGATTCGCGAGGATGCATCGATCAATCTGGAAGCAATCGCGCGCATGAGCGCGGATTTCCCCGAGCTGGATCTGATTCTGATCGAATCGGGCGGCGACAACCTGGCCGCGACCTTCAGCCCCGAACTGTCGGACCTGACGATCTACGTCATCGACGTCGCCGGCGGCGAGAAGATTCCAAGAAAAGGCGGGCCGGGCATTACACGCTCGGACCTGCTTGTCATCAACAAGACCGACCTGGCGCCGCATGTGGGCGCCAACCTCGACGTGATGCGGGCCGATGCCGCCCGCATGCGCGGCGCCCGCCCCTTCGTCTTCACCAGCCTGCGTCAGGGTGCGGGGGTCGACGACATCGTTGCATTCATCCGGCATCAGGGCCTGCTCGATGCCGCCTGACTTTTACCTTGCTTCTACTTAATACAATCGAGGAGTTGTGATGTCCCCTTTTCTGCGCCGTCTTGCCCCCGTTGCCGCGATCCTGGTCGCGATCCTGACTGCAGTGCTGACCGTCACGCCCGCCCAGGCGCACGAGACCGGCATGCCCCACCTGATCCACGAGTATGAAGGCTGGGTCGCGCTGGCCGTGGTGGTGCTGGCCTTGACGGGCGCGGGTTTGCTGGTGCGCCGCGCATTACGCCGCTGAACACCCGCTGTACATTGCCGGCGGCGCCGCGTTCCAGGGCCGTTTGCGCGCTTCAAGCCGCCCATTGTGCGGCTCGTCGCACAGGTGATGCCCGCGGCCGGTCCCGGACCTATAGTGCAGTCCACTACGATCACGGAGACCACCATGAACAAACTGCTCGGCACCACCCTGCTGGCGACTGTCTTCACCCTCACTGCCGGCGCCGCCCTTGCGGCCGACATCGTGCGCGAAACGCGTGCGGTCGACGCCCGCGTGACACGGGTCAAACTCGACGGCGTGGTCGACCTCGTCGTGCGCCAGGGAGCAAAACCGTCGCTGGTGCTTTCCGGCGAACGGGAGGAACTTGCACGCATGACCACGCAGCAGCGCGGCGAGACGCTGGAGATCGACACCGAACGACGCAACAACTGGAACTTGAATAACCGGAATTCGCGCCTGCGCGCCGAGCTCACGGTGCCGAACCTGACGGAATTCGTGTCCGAGGGCGTCGGAGCCAGCACGGTCAGCGGCTTCAACGGCGACAAGATCGTGCTTGCGCTCGACGGCGCCGGTGCCGTGACGCTCACCGCCAGCTACCGCAACATCGATGCCCGTCTTGGCGGGGTCGGCAGCCTGACGATCGATGTGCCGAAAGCGGAGCGGATGGACCTGGCGCTGCGCGGCGCGGGCAAGCTGGCCGTGACCGGGCAGACGCGGGCGCTGAACGCGACACTGGCTGGCTTGGGCAGCCTGGACGCCGAAAAACTGCGCGCCGAAACCGTCGACCTCGACATGAGCGGCCTGGGCGGCGCAACCGTGTACGCCAGCTCGGCGATCGACGTGAACCTGAGCGGCATGGGTTCGGCCAGCGTCTATGGCAAGCCCGCCCAGCGCAACGCGACGACCGGTGGCATGGGCAAGGTGAACTGGCGCTAAGCGCGGCTTCCTACTTCAGGATGGTGTTGTTGCGCACTTCCGTGACACCTTTGACCTGGCGCGCGATCTGCACCGCCCTTTGTGCGCTTTCGCGCGATTCGACAAAGCCGCTCAGCTGCACCGTGCCCTTGAAGGTTTCCACCTGCACTTCGGTGGCCTTGACGGTGGGATCGGCGGCAAAGGCCGCCTTGACCTTGCTGGTGATGACGGCGTCATCGATGTACTCGCCCGTGCCCTGACGCGAGCTGGTCGGCGCACAACCGACCAGCAGGAAGACCATGAAGGCAGCGAAGATGGAAGAAAAACGCTGTGCAAGTTTCATGGCAACGCTCCCCTGAGGTGAAGTGAGATCGTCCCATTTTCGGGTGCGCTGTTCGACAGGGTTTGATACGGAACAAACGTGTCCCGCACCACGCGATCAGGGGGCCGATGGCGGCAATTGCACAGCAGCTAGCGTTTGTTCTCGTTCGGGTGCTGGCCGCAGCGTGACCTGGCCACGTCCCAGATCGCGGCCAAGCACCAGGCGCATGTCGGCCGCCATGGATTGGTCGACCTGCACCACGTGCACCTTGTCGAAATCGAGGACAAGACGTTCGGCGAGCCGTTCGGCGGCACCACGGAAGGCGGCACCGTGTTCGATGCGGGTGCGCTGCACATTGAAACCCTTTTCATTGCTCAGCCGCGTCACCTTCAAGCCATCGTCCTTCATTTGGCGCGACAGTGCACGCGCCATGCCGGTTACGCCATTTCCATTGCGAATCTCCAGCAGTACGATCCCGGCCTGCCCGGGCGCCGCAGGAGCGGGCTGCTCCGGTTCGCGCCCCAGCGGCGCTGCCGCGACCGCTTGCAGTGCCGGTACGCGCAGCAGTTCGAGGGTGCCGTCGGCGGCGGTGCGTACTTCGGTCGCCGCCCAGCCCGGATCCGGCCGCCCCGGCATGGCGACCGCCGCTTCGATCGCCGCCACGGCAGTGCCACCGACGGCAGCGTAATCGCTCTGGAAGTCGTGCTCGCGCAGGGCGCTGGCCTGGCGCAACATGAGTTCGGCACGGTCGAGCTGGCCGAGGCGGCGCAGCGATTCCCCCAGGTTGTGCCAGGCACGGTGGTCGAGCGGGTCGAGCACGCAGGCCCGTTCCAGGGCGGCGACGGCTTTCTCGTATTCACCGCCCAGCAGATAGGCATAGCCGAGATTGGCGAACAGGTAGGCGCCGTCCGGTCCGGCGCCGGCCGCCAGTTCCTCGGTCAGGGCACGCCAGATCGGCACGGCCTGGGCGAAATCGCCTTGCCGGGCATACGCCGCAGCCAGCGCATTGCGGGCTCGCACATGGCGCGGCGCTGTCGCCAGCACCGCGCGATAGGCCGCGATGGCTTCGTCGTAGCGTCCGGCCAGGTGATGCTGGCGGCCGCCGTCATAGACCCGGTCGGCATCGACGGGGGCCGCCGCACGCTCGGGATGGCGCCCGACATCGGCGCAGGCGAGCAGCAGCGCCCCGGCGCACAGTACCGACATTTTTTTGAGCATCCTGCAGGTATGCATGGTCACACTCCTCTTGAATCATCCTGCGCTGTTGATCGACGCCAGTGTGCGGCCCAACTGGATCACCGCCGGCCCGAGCAAGACCATCAACAGGGTCGGGAAAATGCAGAAAATAAGGGGGAACAGCAGTTTCAGGCCGATCTTGGCAGCGCATTCCTCGGCCAGCAGGCGCCGTTTATTGCGCAGGTTTTCGGAATACACGCGCAGCGAGTCGCCGACACTGGTACCGAAGCGCTCGGACTGGATCAGCATCGCCACCAGCGTGTCGATATCGTCGACCCCGCTGCGCAGGGCGAAGTTGCGCAGCGCTTTATCCTTGCTGAAGCCGGCGCGCATCTCCATCAGCACCAGCTGCAGTTCCTGCGCCAGCGTCACGCTTTTGATGTGGATCTCGCCTGCCACCTTGACGAAGGCCCGTTCCAGGCTCAGCCCGGCCTCGACACAGACCGTGAGCAAATCGAGCGCATCGGGCAGGGTTTCGAAGATCTCGCGCTTGCGGCGGCGCACGACGCGATCCAGTGCCATGTTCGGCAGGTAGTAACCGATCGTTGCGGCCAACAGCAGCAGGAACAGCAGCTTGCCGCCCGAGAGCCGGATCACCGAGGCGGCGACCAGTATGCCGATCGTGGCCGGCCCGAGCAGGGCGAGCGCCGTTTTCGAGGCGAAGAACAGGGTGGGCGCCACCGGGTTGCGCCAGCCTGCGTTCATGAAACGCGTGCGCAGCACCGACTTTTCCCAGCCCTCCTCCGGCACCGACAGTTTCGTCAGCGGCTGGGTGACCTTGGCTACGCGTTCGACCCAGCCGTCGGATTCGAGCGCGGTAGTATCGGACTTGCCGATGAAGCGGCGCAGGCGCGTGCGGAGGGCGACGGGTGCGAACAGGGCCATCGCCAGCCAGGCCAGCGCGCAGACGATGCCGAAGACGATCAGCAGGAAGGATAATTGTGCGGTATTCATGGCAGCTCCTCAGATGCGGATTCGGATGACCTTGCGCAGCCATACCACGCCAAACAGGATCATGCCGGCGGCGTACCAGAGCAGGCGTACCCCGCTCGGGTCGGTCCACAGCATGCTGACGTAGTTCGGGTTGACGATCGCCAGCATCAGCGACACGGCGAACGGCAGCAGGCCAAGGATCCAGGCCGACATGCGGCCTTCGGCCGAGAGCACACGTACCTGGGCCAGCAGCTTCAGGCGGCTGCGGATGATGGTACTGATATTGCTGAGGATTTCGGCCAGGTTGCCGCCCGACTCGCGCTGGATCAGCACCGCAATGATCAGGTAGCGCAGGTCGGTGAGCGGAATACGTGCGGCCATGTTGTGCAGGGCTTCTCCCATCGGTACGCCGTAGTTGATCTCCTCGCGGGCGATGCGAAATTCGCTGCTCAGCGGCTCGGGCAGCTCATTGCCGACGATTTGCAGCACATTCGTAAACGAATGGCCGGCGCGCAGAGCGCGAGCGATGAAATCGGCGGCATCGGGCAACTGCTGTTCGATGCGGCGCAGGCGCCGTGTTCGCGCACGGCGTACCAGGCAGTACGGCACGCCGAGGGCCAGCAGCGCGAGTCCAAGACGCAGTACCAGCGGCAGCGGCCAGCGTGCGCTAGCCACGAGGACGAGCAGGAAGGTGGCCAGCGAACAGCCGAGGAAGCGTTCGACCGTCAGCGCGCTGCCAGCCTGGAGCAGCAAGGCATCGAGCCGGTGCAGTGGCGCGATCCGGTGCAGCAGACGGTCGAAGCCGTCATGGGCACTGAAGCGCCGTTGCTTGAGGATCGAGATGCGCTCGCCGGAACGGCCCTGCCCGCCGGACATGACTTGCAGCCGGCGCGCGATGCGTTGCGCGGCCTTGCCGTAGGTGCTCGACCACCACAGGTAGACGCCCTCGATCAGCAGGATCACGGCGGCGAACAGAAAGACGGTGAAGCTGTAGAAAAGCAGGTCCATGGCGCGGCTCCACTGCAGGCACGGCCTGCGGGCTCATTGGTAAATGCGATCGGGGTCGAAGGTATCGTCGGGGAGCTCGACGCCGTACATCTTGAGGCGGTCGGCAAAGCGCGGACGCACGCCGGTGGCGGAAAAGTGGCCCAATACCTTGCCGTCGCGGTCGACGCCGGTCTGCTCGAAACGGAAGATCTCCTGCATCGAGATGATGTCGCCTTCCATGCCCGTGATTTCCTGGATGCTGACCAGCTTGCGGCCGCCGTCGATCAGGCGCGATGCCTGCACCACCACCGTCACCGCCGAACAGATCTGCTGGCGGATTGCGCGGGGGGTCAGGTTCGCCCCGGCCATGCCGACCATGTTTTCCAGGCGTGCCATGGCGTCGCGTGGCGTGTTCGAGTGGATCGTCGCCAGCGAGCCTTCATGGCCGGTGTTCATCGCCTGCAGCATGTCGAGCGCCTCGGCGCCGCGCACTTCGCCGAGGATGATGCGGTCGGGGCGCATGCGCAGCGCATTCTTGACCAGCGCGCGCTGGGTGACCTCGCCCTTGCCTTCGATGTTCGCCGGCCGCGTTTCGAGGCGCACCACGTGCGGTTGGCGCAGTTGCAGTTCGGCCGCGTCCTCGATGGTGACGAGGCGCTCGTTGGTCGGAATGAAGCCCGACAGGAGGTTCAGGAGCGTTGTCTTGCCGCTGCCGGTACCGCCCGAGATCAGGATGTTGATCTTGGCGATGCCCAGGCCCTGCAGCACCTTGATCATCGGCGGCGTCAGGCTCCTGTAGTCGAGCAGGTTCTGCACCGTCAATGGGGTGGTGCCGAAACGCCGGATCGACAGGATCGGCCCGTCCACGGCCAGCGGCGGAATGATCGCATTCACGCGCGAGCCGTCCGGCAGGCGGGCGTCGACCATCGGGCTCGACTCGTCGACACGACGGCCCACGCGCGAGACGATCTTCTCGATGATCTTCATCAGGTGCGCATTGTCGTGGAAACTGATGTCGGTCAGTTCCAGCTTGCCGCGGCGCTCGACATAGATGCGGCTGGCGGTGTTGACCAGGATGTCGGAGACGGATGGGTCATTCAGCAGCGGCTCCAGCGGACCGAAGCCGAGCATCTCATGCTGGATGTCGAGCACGAGATTGTGGCGCTCATGCTGGTTCAGGACAATGCGCTCTTCTTCGATGATGCGCTGGATCAGCAGTGCCAGCTCGTGCTTGAACTGCTCCGCGGTCAGGCGTTTGAGACGCTCCAGGTCGATCCGGTCGAGGATCATCTGGTGCATCGTCTTTTTCAGCTCCTGGTAGGCCTGATTTGCGGCCTCGGGCGCCAGGATGCCGCCCTTGCGGTCATCATCGGATACGGAAAGACGTTCACGCAGCGACATGACATCTCCTTGTCTGTATTTAGTAGTCGGTTTCGCCGCGGCCGAACAAACGGTCGAGCAAACCGCGGGTTTCGGGGGCGCGCCGTGCGGTGACCAGTTCCACCAGGTCGGCCAGGCTGCGCGCGGCCGCGCTTGCGCGGGACAGTTCCAGCACCGGCACGCCCTGGTTGACTGAATCGGTGACGGCCACGTAATCGTTCGGTACGGTATGCACGACCTCGCAACCGAGTGCTGCATGCAAGTCGGGCAGGCGCAGGCGGCCACCTTTTTCGTAGCGGTTGACGATCAGGCGGATCGTTTCGGGCGGATAGCCGAGCGAGCGGAAGATGTCGAGCAGGCGGCGCGCGTCGCGAATATCGGGCAGCGCCATCTGCAGCACCGGGTAGATGGTATCGGTGCTGTCGAGCGCGCGCAGCGAAACGGCGTCGATCTGGCGTCCGACGTCGAGCACGATGTAGTCGTAATGCTGGCGCGCCACACGCAGGATGACGTCGATGTGTTCGGGCTTGACCTCCTTGGCCTTGGTCGGATCGTCGGCCGCGGCCAGCACGCCGAAACCGCGCGTCACATGGACCAGGCAGGAATCGAGGAAGGGGCCGTCGATGCGCGCGATCTGCTCGCACACATCGGACAAGGTCATGGTCGGCTTCTGGTCCGACACGTACAGGGCGGCGTCGCCGAACTGGCCGTGCAGGTCGATCAACAGCACCTTCTTCTCGGCCAGCGTTGCCAACGCATAACCGAAATTGGTCGAAATGAAGGTTGCGCCGCTGCCGCCCTTGCAGGCAATAAAGGCCAGCACCTTGCCGTCACGCAGCTGGGCAACGCCGGCAGCGGTGGAGATGCGGTCCATCGCTTCGTGAAAGGCCCGGTGCACCAGCGGTAGTTGCAGCACTTCGCGTACGCCGGCGCGCATCGCACGGATCAGGAGTTCCGGCTGGTGCTGGCTGGTCAGCAGCATGAATTGCGCCTCCGGGTACTGGCGCGCCAGGCGTTCGAGCAGGTCGGCGTCGTCGTGGGCACCTTCGCTGGCGTCGACGATGACCAGGCCGGGGGCCTCACCCAGTGGCCGGTCGAGCGCCTCACGCATCGAGACACGGCTGTTGGCCACGTTCAGCGGCGGCACACGCGCTGCGCCCTGGGACGCAAGCTCGGCAAACAGCAGGCTGTCGCGGCTGATCAAAAGGGCTTTCATGACGTTCCTCGTTGAACCACTGAGATGGGAGTTGATCGGAGTACTGCGCCGCCCGGCACGGCGACGCGATGCGACGCTTTCTAGCGCCCGTTGCCGAGCGTGTTGAGCAGGGGCGCGCCGGCGGCGCTGTCGGGCTGGGCGAAGGAGCGCTGGTAGCGCTCGTGCGCCGCACGCGCCGCCGGTCCGTCGATGCCACTGGCAGCGCTGGCGTTGGCCGCGCCGCGTGGATCGACCGTCTGCGCCGTCAGATTAGCGCGCACCGCGGCCCCAAAATTCTTCTCGAAACGCGGCGCGGTCGAGCAGCCTTGCAGCAGCACGGCCGCTGCGATCCATGCGATTGTCCTGATTGCCATTGCCGCCTCCTATTTGAGTTCGAAACCGTCGACACTCTGGCCCGTGCGCGCGCTTGGCGCCGGCATCTTGGCTGCGCTCTCGAGGCGCCCGCCGAGCATCAGGGCGGCGCGCGAAGGCGCATCGACACTGTCGGTGGGCAGCGCGTAACCGGTTGCCGTCAGCGGTTTGACCAGGCGCGCAGTGATCACGAAGACCAGCTCGGTACGGTCTTGCTGGAAGTCGGTACTGCGAAACAGCGCACCGAGCACCGGCACTTCGCCAAGCACCGGCAGGCCCTTCAGGTTGGTGATGAGGTTGTTCTTGATCAGGCCGCCAATGACAAAGCTCTGGCCATCGTACAGCTGCACTGTGGTACTGGCCCGGCGCGTGGTGACGACGGGCAGGATCGCGGTGCCGTTCAGGCCGGAAGCGTTGATGCCGATGCCTTCGCGCGACAGTTCGGATACCTCGGGCGCCACGCGCAGGTTGATCCGTCCACCGCTGAGCACTGTCGGGGTAAAGCGCAGACCCACGCCGAATTCCTTTTCTTCCAGCGTGACCTTGTCATTGTCCTGCGCCACGGGAATATAGAACTTGCCGCCGGCCAGGAAGCTGCCTTCCTGGCCGCTGATCGCCATCACGTTCGGCTCGGCCAGTACACGGACCAGGCCATCCTGGGTCTGGGCGTCCAGGCCGAATCCCTTGCTTTCCGAGCGGCCTGCACGCAGGCCCGCCTTCGCGGTACCGGACAGGAAGTTCGATGTCAAGGCGGCGGCCCAGCTGCCCGGAGAGAAGGTCCAGGTGGCACCCGCCTCGAGCCGTTCGAGCAGGCTCTTGGACACTTCGGCCACCTTGACTTCCAGTTGCACCTGCTGCGGCGCACTGACGCTCAGCAAGTTCACCACGCGCACGTTCGCGCCGCCACCCGCGCCAGAAGCGGCAGCATTCGACTTCGATTCGAGTTCCTTCGACACGGCACTCAGCGCGCGTAGCGGACGGCGCACATAGGCAGTTGCCAGCTCGGCCGCGCGCGCCACCGCGGCCGCATCGCTAACAGTCCCGGTCAGGACCAGCGAATCGGCGGCGGCCAGCACCCGGATCTCCTTTTCTTCCGGCATGACGGCAGCCAGCGTGGCCTGCAGCGCGGTCGGGTCCATCGCCACCGTGATGTCGAGCACGCTGCACAGGCCGCTGCGTCCCTGGACGATCATATTGGTGGTGCCGACGTCGACCCCGGCGATGTACATCGTGTCGGGGGCGACCAGCATCGCCTGCACGACGTCCGGGTTGCCGACACTGCGGTTCTGGACTGGTTCCGGCAGCCGCATCAAGGTCGATTTGCCCATCTGTAGCGCGACCTGGGCCGGGCGCGCGGCTTCGCCGCTGCAGCGCGGACCGACTTCATTGCGTTCGCCGGCAGCGGGCGCAGCCTCGGCCTGCGTGGTACGGCGCGCGCCATGCGCGCTTCCCGCCAGCGCCAGCGCCAGTGCGCCAAGGACGACGTGGCACAGCAGGGGGCGGCACACAGCACGCGACGGCGCATGCGGAGCAAACGGTTTCGAGGAGCGTGTATTCATGGGTTCACCTGGCACGGTAGAGGGATCAGAAGCACTCTTGCGACGAATGCAGGCCGTTGATGACGGTGACGCAGCTGCGCCGCACCTGCGGGGTCGCGACCCGGTGTACTGTGGGCTTTTCGGGGCGACGCGGCGCGGCAGCGGGTTTTACCGGGGCCGGCTTGACGACCGGCGGGCCCGGCAGCAGGGTCAGCTTGGTGGCGCCGTCGGTCTGGGCCGATTGCGGATCGACCTGATTGCGCAGCGCCAGCGACAGAGTGCCGACGCTGCGCGCCAGGTCGAGCTTTTCGGCCTGTTCCGGCGTCACCTCGAGCGTGACCGCGTTGACCACGCGCGGCTTGGTTTCGTCGCGGTTGACTTCCTGTGCCACCGCCAACACCAGGATGCGCTCGAGCACAATCTTCGAGATACTCTGTTCGCGCGCGCCTGCTTCCGGGCCAGGGTCCTTCTCGGTGCTGACGATGATGTCGACATAGTTGCCCGGCAACGTGAAGCCGGCCACGCCGATGACGTCGTTCACGCGTACCGTGATCGCACGCTTGCCTTCAGTTATCAGGGCCGACAAGCCGCCGAGGGTGCCAACCGGCGCCAGTTTCGCCTCGCTGACCGGTTCGCCAGCGAGCACACTGCTCTTCAGGACACGGCCGGCCAGCTTCTGCGGGTCGGCAAAGGCGCCCTTCGGCATGCTGTCGGCGGGCCACTCCGCAAGTTTGACCATTTCCGGGGTGAGACGCTGGCCGAGGTTGATATCGGCGGCCGCCACGACGATGTGCCCGCTGCTCGTACTCGGCTGCAGCAACAACCAGCGCGAAGCGAGGACCACGGCCGTGAGGCCGAACAGGATGGCGACCGCCATCACGACAAGAGCACGCTTGTTTTTCATGGTTCGATTCCTGCGACGTGGCACGAGGCCGGGGCGCTGCCGCTGGACATGCTGTTCCACGCCTGCTCCAGGGCAGCGATCGTCAGGCGGGGTTCGGTGCCGGCGAAGCCGGCGAAATCGCGTACACGACCGAGCAGCTCGTGCGGATAGCAGGCCAGCAAAGGCGTGCCGCTGGCGCGGTGCAGGCGCGTGACCAGGTGATCGATCACGGCCTCGTCACAGTCGATGCCGTGCAGCCGGCCGGCGCGGCGCAGCAGGGCGCGGTAGGCAGGTTCGGCCAGTGGTCCAAGGCCGATGCGGTAAGCGATGCGGCGCAGGAAGGCGGCATCGAACACGCTGGCCGGCGCCAGGTTGGTGACGAACACGAGCATCGCGTCAAATGGCATGGTCTCGCTCTGTCCCCCTGTCATCAGGCGCGCCGGCGCCCCGTCGAGTGGGCCCAGCCAGCCGGCCAGCAGCTCGGCCACCGGCATACGCCCGCGCCCGAGATCATCGAGCACGAGGACGCCATTGTTGGCCTGCAATTGCAGTGGCGCCTGACGAATACCGCTGTCAGGATCGCGATGCAGCGTGAGCATGGCCGCATCGAGTTCGGCGCCGACGTGCACCAGAGGACGTTGACAGATCGCCCAGCGTGCATCACAACTACGCCGCTCTTCCGGCTGCCGTCCCAGCGGCAGCGGTGCGGGATGGCGAACGGGATCGTGAAACGGGACGATGTGGCCGCCGACCACGATTGCATACGGCACGGCGACCACACCCGGCAACAGGCGCGCCAGCTTGCGTGCGAGTGTCGTCTTGCCGGAACCGGTCGGGCCATGCAGCAGCAGCGGACGCTGTGCATGCAAGGCGGCACCGAGCAGCCCCCGCACGGCGGGGTCAAACCCGTCGTCGGCCAGCATGGCCGCCAGCGCTGGCGGCGTCAGGGGGCGTACCGGGGAAGACAGCGCTCCATGCGTTCCGCTGGGGGGCAGCATCGGCGGGCGCAAGGATTGGCGGTCGACCATTGTGCGATAGGCGTCCAGGGTCACCGGAGCCGGCCCTATATAGCTGCACTCTGCCAGACGGGCAAGCGCAGCACGTTCACCGACCACAGTTAACTGGTATTGCACGTCGATGTCGGAATCGCCCGACCACGCCACCTCCACCTGCTGCTCGGTCGCCAAGGCAGTCAATACTTCGCGCAGTACGCTGACGGACAGGCGCAGTTTTCCCGACAGCAGCGGCAGCGGTGCACGGCCAGTGGCATGAAGCGTCTTCAGCACAAGGGCAGATACGAGCCGTGGATCGAGTCCGGTATCGCTGACGGTTCTCGGCTGGCGTGGCAGGATGGCAGCCACCTCCAGCTCGCCCGATGGCGACACGGACGCTGCAGATACCGTACCGGACGCTGAGAATGACAGCGTTTCGTTCATGGTGTTCTCCTTGCATTCACGAGAGCAAATTCCCTCGTAACATTGAATTTATTCTAGCGGGCAGGTCTTCCAGGCCATTGAGGCGCAGCAAGCGGTTACCTTTAAGGAAAATGTCGTTGTGCTAACAGCCAAAGGGTGCTTAAGGCAATTGCTAATCCATAAGGCATCGAGCCGACGCTTTTTTTGGCATGAGCAGTTCCTGGTGCGGGCGGCCCCAGGCGCAGCAGTACCGGCAGAAGCAGTGCACGCAGGTTGGTGCAGGCAGCCGACCAGCGGCGCGTATACAGGATGATGACCAGTCCCATCAGCCCTCCCACGCACCAGCTCAGGATGCAGGCGTGCACGGTCTGGGAGGGGCCGAGAAACAGGCCGACCGTGGCCATCAGCTTGACGTCGCCTGCAGCCATGCCGCGTACGAGATACAGGGGCAGAAACAGCGCAAAGCCAATAAAGGCACCGCCCAAGGCCGCGCCGAGAGCAGCACCAGGCGCCGCAGCGCTGCAATACAGGCCGAGCGAACCAACCCAGCCGCCCAGCAATAACAGATTCGGGATTTTGCGTATCGCCAGATCGATGATCGCGGCGGAGACGACGAGAACGAGCAGCAACAGGTCAAGCCAAACAGCGACAGGCATGGTCGTACTCTCCAAAAAAACCCTCCGGCCGAAGTCCGGAGGGTGAAGTCACTCGATTACGGCTTCAGAGCCTCAACCAACTTGTCTTTCACGTTGGTAAAAGTCAGGTGGATCTGATCGCCCAGGAGCGTTGCTGCACCAGCCATCGCGACGCCGACCAGAGCAGCGATCAGGCCATACTCGATGGCAGTCACACCGTCTTCGTCAGCAACGAAAGCTTGCACAGCAGAGAAGATCGTTTTCATAATGAGCTCCATATGGTGGTTTATAAGAACAACCCTGAAGCGGCAGGAGATTTCCCTTGACTTGCTAAAGCGCTTTGTCGTTTCCGTTTCAGTGAGTTCACTATAAAAGATGATGCCGTACGATAAGTTGACTGCAAGCAAGCTTTCTTTATCGAATTATTTTTCATGAGAAACTATTGATCCAGATCGCATGTGCCCCTGCCGACGTGGCGCAATGCCAAAAAAGAGGCGAAATAATTGCTGGCATAACAAAAAGGGATTATCCTGTTCCGCTTACTCCTCGGAAATTTCATTATTGTTGAGAGAGCAACGCGGGCCGCAAGCGGGTTGATGACATCTCTGAGAACGACATGGATTCCCTACTGAGACACGTGGTGGACATGACTGGCCACCGGGATCACGCGATGCTGGACATCTCGGTGGTATCGGCGGTGCAGGAACTGGCCGCTGCCGTGCAGACGCGGGTATGGTCCATCTCGGCGATCGGTGATCACACCTGGTTACGGGTACGTGCCAGCATCGGCGTGGACGGCCAGGCCCGTCTCGAAGACGCGCACGACAGTGCCACCCCCGGCCAGCCGCTCGAGGCCTTCCCGGAACTGGCCACCTGCCTGGCCCGTCACGAAACAAGTGCGCGCGTCTGCGCTCCAGGACCCAGCCGTACCCTGTGGTTGCCGATCTGGTTCGGCGACAAGGCCGATACCTGCCTCGAGATCGTGCGCCATGCGCCCTTCCGGGCGGCCACCATCCACACCATCGCCGGCATCGTCGGCGTCTACAGGAATTTCCAGAACCTGCTCGACTACAGCGAGCGCGATTCGCTCACCGGATTGCTCAACCGCAAAACCTTCGAGGACCAGCTGGCCCGCATGCTGCAGCCGCCAGGCGAACCGGAGCCGCCGCTGCCGGGCCAACCGGAGCGGCGTTCCAGCCATGGCGAGGAAAAGGGCTGGCTGGCCGCGGTCGATGTCGACCATTTCAAGATGGTGAACGACACCTTCGGCCACTTGTACGGCGACGAAGTGCTGATCCTGATCGCGAACCAGTTGCAGGCCTCGTTCCGCGCACACGACCGTGTATTTCGCTTCGGCGGCGAGGAGTTCGTCGTCCTGCTGCGCTCCACCACGCTGGAGAACGCACGCCGGGTCATCGACCGCTTCCGCGGCAACATCGAGGCGTATACCTTCCCCCAGGTAGGCCGGGTGACGGTGAGCGTCGGCTTCGTCAGCATCAGCCCCTACGATTCGCCAGTGGTCACGCTCGGCCACGCCGACCAGGCCCTGTACTATGCCAAGACCCATGGCCGCAACCAGGCCTGCCACTACGACGAACTGGTCGAGCGCGGCCTGTTGCAGAAGGTTGCCTCGAACGACACCGCCGAGTTTTTCTAGGACCGGCCGTCAGGCGACAAGCAGGAACTTGTTCGGGTCGACGCGCCACTTGTCGGGCGATTCGTGGCGCACGATCTTGTCGCCGCCGCCGAAGCCGAGCGCGCGCGACAGGTCCAGCTGCTCGGGCCGGATATAGGTCTGGCTCTTCGTATTGAAGAAGACATTCACCTTTGGGGTAAGCAGGTTCGTTTCGTGCGGCTCCACCACCACCCCGAGCCGCCCCGACTCCAGCATCACCATCGTACCGACCGGATAAATCCCGACGCAACGCATGAACTCCTGCGCCAGCGCCGGGTGGAAGTGGAACTTGCTCCACTCATAGATCTTGCGCAGCGCATCGGCCGCCGGCATGCCCTTGTGGTAGCAGCGGTCCGAGGTAATGGCGTCATACACGTCGACGATGGCGGCCATCTGCGCCAGCTCGCTGATCTCCCCTTCGTGCTGCATTTCCGGGTAACCGCTGCCGTCGCGCCGCTCGTGGTGGTGCAGCGTGATGTCGAGCGGGATCGGACCGATGCCGGGCGTGCGGCGCAGGATGTCGTAGCCGTCGCGCGGATGCTTCTTGATGATCGCGAATTCCTCGTCGGTCAGGCGCCCGGGCTTGTTCAGGATCGCGTCCGGCACCAGCGCCTTGCCGGTATCGTGCACCAGGCCACCGATGCCGGCCTGGTAGATCGTTTCCTCGTCCATGCCGCGCGAGCGGCAGAACGCCACCAGCAAGGTGCACACGCTGACCGAGTGCAGGAAGGTGTAGTCATCCTTGATCTTGATGCGCATCAGGCTGAGCAGGGCGCCGGAGTTGCGCAGGATCGATTCCGTGATGTTCTCGACCACCGGCGACACGTTCTCCATCTCGACCGCCTTGCCCAGGCGCGCATCCTGCATCACCGTGCGTACCAGGTTCACGGCCTGGCGGCGGATGCCGACCGCACGCTGCATTTCGTCGCCGAGCGTCGTACGCACCGGCTTCACGGGCTTGGCCGCAATCGCCGTTACTTCCGCTTCGGTCTTCGCCTGCGCCTCGGCCAGCGTCGGCGCCTCCACGTCGAGCCCTTTCGCACAATCGATGACGACGCTGCGAATGCCGGCGCGGATGATCTTGCGGATCTCATCCTCACTGCTCAGCACAAACCTGGGACGCATGAATGGATGCTCCATCCAGCCGCAATCGAGGTCGTGGATGGCCATCCCCACGCGCAACTGGGAAGAATCGATTTTCTTGAGCATGCTACGGTCCGACGATATGGTAATCTCCGCCACCACGGCGGCTGTGCAGTATAGCAATTATGTTTCCAGGCATAAACTTTTCATTACCCTCTCTCACTTGGCTGTTGCAAGCAGGCACAAATAGTTTCCATAGAATTACGTCAGCTCCGCTATTTCGTTGCCATTGTGGATCACGGCTCGCTGTCGTGTGCCGCCCAGGTATTGCACGTGGCGCAGCCGGCGCTCACCCAGCAGCTGCGCCAGCTCGAGGAAGAACTCGGCGCCCAGCTGTTGCACCGCTCGGCCCATGGCGTGCTGAGCACCGACGCCGGCAAGATTTTTTATGAGCACGCCCAGGCCATCCTGAAACAGGTAGCCGATGCGCGCTCGGCCGTCACCCAATCGACCACGCGTCCTTCGGGAGCGTCACGCTCGGCCTGCCGCACAGCATTTCGGGGGCACTGGCCCTCCCCCTGCTGACCGCAGCGCGCGCCACCTATCCTGAAATCACCCTGCAGCTGACCGAGGAAATCTCGGGCAGCCTGACGGAACAGTTGAAATCCGGGCGCCTGAACTTGGCGGTGCTGTTCGACGACGGCCAGCTCGGCGGCTTCGAGTTCACGCCTCTGGTCGAGGAAGACCTGATGTATATCTGCCGCGCCTCGTCGAACTGGGTGCCGCAGGCGTCGCCGGTCACGCTCGGCACGGCATTGGCCAGCCCCCTGATCCTGCCAGCCCAGCAGCATGGCGTGCGCCCCTTGATCGAGCAGGTGGCCGCCGGCGCGGGTCTGGCGCTGGCCAACATCATCGAGATCAACTCGATCGCGATCCTGAAGTCGGCCCTGCTGGCCGACATGGGCGCCACCCTGCTGCCGCTGGCGCCGCTGCGCGCCGAAATCGAGAGCGGCGCCCTGGTCGCCACGCCGCTCGACAGCCCGGCGATCCGGCGCCGTGTGACCTTGTACGCTTTCCGGAATATTCCCCTGACCAACGCGGCAACAGCAATCAGCCGGCTGGTGCGGCAGGTCACCGAAATGCTGTGCACAAGTGAGCAGTGGCCAGGCGCCCGCCTGCGTGAATAGCTGCCATCATTTTTTCTTATACCCCTATCCGCATTCCCTATTTCCCTCTCGCCCGAGGAAGCCCTACACTCGACCCCGACCGATAAACCCTTGCGTTTATCACGACCACGTCGTTTACCGCGACAATCACCCGCCACATCCGGCGCCTACCCGGCGCCACAGCCGGCGGGAATAAGACCCAACGATCTTGGAGACCTTCATGCCCGATACCGTCGCGCCTCAAGCCGCGCAGGACGCCGCCAGCCGCCTCAATACCGTCACCCTCGACGACAAATACACCGCGAAGTCAGGCGACATCTTCCTGTCGGGCATCCAGGCGCTGGTGCGCCTGCCGATGATGCAGCGCGAGCGCGACGCCGCCGCCGGCCTGAACACGGCCGGCTTCGTGTCCGGCTACCGCGGCTCTCCGCTCGGCGGCCTGGACGAGACGCTGTGGAAGGCAAAGGCTCACCTGGAAGCCCACCACGTGCAGTTCGTGCCGGGCGTGAACGAAGACCTGGCAGCCACCGCCGTCTGGGGCACGCAAACGGTCGACCTGATCGGCCCGACGAAGTACGACGGCGTGTTCGCCATGTGGTACGGCAAAGGCCCGGGCGTCGACCGCTGCGGCGACGTTTTTAAACACATGAACCATGCCGGGACAAGCAAGAACGGCGGCGTGCTGCTGGTGGCTGGCGATGACCATGGCGCCTACTCCTCGACCCTGCCGCACCAGTCCGACCACATCTTTTCAAGATGCATGATCCCGGTGCTGTATCCGTGCAATGTGCAGGAATACCTGGATCTCGGTGTGCATGGCTGGGCGATGTCGCGCTTCTCCGGCTGCGCAGTCGCTTTTAAAGCGCTGGCCGACACGGTCGAATCGAGCGCCTCGGTCGACGTCAATCCGCACCGCGTGCAGGTCAAACTGCCGAAGGATTTCAGCGTGCCGGAAGGCGGCCTGAACACGCGCCTGTCGTCGATGCCGCTGGGCCAGCAGGCGCGCGCGCAGGAAGCGCTGATGCAGGACTATAAAATCTACGCGGCCCCCGCCTACGCCCGCGAGAATAAACTGAACCAGACGACGATCGACAGCCCGAACGCCAGGCTCGGCATCATCGCCTCGAAATCCTACCTGGACGTGCTGGAAGCGCTGGAAGAACTGGGCATCGACGAAGCGATGGCCGCAAAAGTCGGCCTGCGTCTGTTCAAGGTCGCGATGATTTGGCCGCTGGAACCGGAAGGCGTGCGCGAGTTCGCGCAAGGCTTGGACGAGATCCTGGTGGTCGAGGAGAAGCGGCAGGTCGCCGAATACCAGCTGAAGGAACAGTTATATAACTGGCGCGACGACGTGCGTCCGCACATCATCGGCAAGTTCGACGACAAGGGAGAGTGGGTCGCGCCGCGCGGCGACTGGCTGCTGCCGCCGAAAGCCGATTTCTCGGTCGCCCAGGTGGCGCACGTGATCGCCGGCCGTATCTCGCGCCTGATCCAGGACGAGGCCACCCGTGACCTCATCAAGGCACGCCTGGCCTTCCTCGACGCGAAAGACGCGGTCCTGCAAAAAGCCATCACGACACCGTTCCGCCCTGCCTTCTACTGCTCGGGCTGCCCGCACAACACCTCGACCAAGGTACCGGAGGGTTCGTTCGCGCTGGCCGGCATCGGCTGCCACGTGATGGCGACCTCGATCTACCCGGAGATGAACAAGCTGACCACCCACATGGGCGGCGAGGGCGCGCCCTGGATCGGCCAGGCCGCGTTCTCGAAAGTGCCGCACGTCTTCCAGAACCTGGGCGACGGCACCTATTTCCATTCGGGCTACCTCGCCGTGCGTGCGGCGGTGTCGGCCAAGGTGAACATCACCTACAAGATTCTGTACAACGACGCGGTCGCGATGACCGGCGGCCATCCTGCCGAAAGAGACCGATTTCGGCCGCAAGCGCAGCATCGACCAGTCGTCGTGCAACAAGGATTATTCCTGCGTAAAAGGCTTCTGCCCGAGTTTCGTCACGGTCGAAGGCGGCACGCTCAAGAAGAGCAAGACCGGCGTGAGCAAGGGAGACGAGGATGGCTGGGGCGCCCTGCCGGAACCGGTGCTGCCGTCGGTCGAGCATCCGTACAACGTCCTGATCAACGGCATCGGTGGCACCGGCGTGATCACCGTCGGCGCGCTGATGGGCATGGCCGCGCACCTCGTCATCAAGAAGCCCGTCGAAGCGCTGACCGCCTATCAGGACGCGACCTATGCCGGTGTGTACGCCGAGCTGGTGGAGAAGGTGCGCGCGGCTGAAACCGCGGCTGGTCTCGGCAATAAACTGTCGATGGCGGTCGCGAAGTACTACTTCAAGCTGATGGCCTACAAGGACGAGTACGAAGTGGCGCGCCTGTACACCGACGGCCGCTTCCTCGAGCAAGTCACAACCCAGTTCGAAGGCGATTTCAAATTTAAATTCAACCTGGCGCCGCCGCTGTTCGCGAAGAAGAACGTCAAGGGCGAACTGGTAAAGGCCGAATTCGGCTCGTGGATGTTCGGCGTGTTCAAGGTGCTGGCCAGCTTGAGGCGCCTGCGCGGCGGCACTTTCGACGTGTTTGGCTACACCGCCGAGCGCAAGATGGAGCGCGCCCTGATCGCCGAGTATCGTGCGATGATCGAAGCGCTGCTGCCGTCGCTGAATGGCGCGTCGTACGCCAGTGCCGTCGAGCTGGCCAGCCTGCCGGAGCAGATCCGCGGTTTTGGCCACGTGAAGGAAAAAAAGCGGTCGAGGAATTCCGCCTGCGCAAGGCAGAGCTGCTGTCCGGCAACGTCAAGAAACGCGCCGCATAAAGCGTAGGGTGGACGGGTTTCCCGTCCACGCGTTCAACGGTCGATGGATATATCGCGAACGATCGAACGTTCATTGAACGCGTGGACGGCCGAGCCGTCCACCCTACGGTCAACCTGTCCACATCTCTAACTTGACGTTAACGTAAACGTCATATACCGTACAAATCGCACCTTTCCGCGTCCGATTCCACAAGGAACCCCATGAACGACATCACCCCTGCCGCCAAGCTCGAGCTGCCGGAGCAGCCGAAGCTCGTCAACAAGGTTCGCTTCGTCACCGCCGCCTCGCTGTTCGACGGCCACGATGCCTCGATTAACATCATGCGCCGCATCCTGCAGTCGAACGGCGTCGAGGTCATCCACCTCGGCCACAACCGCTCGGTCGACGAAGTCGTCACCGCGGCCCTCGCCGAAGACGTGC
>JBBWZO010000124.1:0-6303 GCA_039649125.1 Massilia sp.
GCGGGGAAGGCGACCACGTGGTCGACGTCCAGGCGGATGCCGATCCGTTCGCCCGGCGCGTGGTCGTGGTGGCTCGGGACCAGCGACAGCACTTCCTGTCCGCTGCCGAGCTTGAGCGTATAGAGAAATTCGGCGCCGCGAAACGCCTTTGCCACCACCTCGGCGGTCACGGGGCTGGCGTCGTCGTGGACGACGTCGTCCGGGCGCAGCAGGACGGTGACGGCGTCTCCAGCCTGCCATGCCCGCGCGCTGCCTGCCGCGGCGTTGCGCAGTTCGCCCAGCTCGATGCCGATGGCGCCGCTCGCCAGTACCTGGCCGGGAACGAAGGCGCCCTGGCCGATGAAGTCCGCCACGAAACGGGTGGCCGGACGGTGATACAAGTTGTAGGGCGTGTCCCACTGCTGGATCCGGCCGCCGTGCATCACCCCCACCTGGTCGGCCATCGCAAAGGCTTCATGCTGGTCGTGCGTGACCAGGACCGCCGTGGTGCCTTCGGCGCGCAGGATGGCGCCGACTTCGGCCGCGAGGCGCTCGCGCAGATCCACGTCGAGGCTGGAGAACGGTTCGTCAAGCAGCAGCAGGCGCGGCCGCGGGCCCAGGGCGCGCGCCAGCGCGACACGCTGCTGTTGGCCGCCGGAGAGCTCGTGCGGATACCTGTCGGACTGGCTAGGCAATCCGATCAGTTCCAGCAAGGCGTGCACACGGGCCTTGCGCTCGGCCGAGGGCAGGGCCTGCAGGCCGAAGGCGATATTGGCCGCCACGTTCAGGTGCGGAAAAAGCGAGTAATTCTGGAACACCATGCCGATGCGGCGCCGCTCGGGCGGCACGTGGGTGGACATCGCGCTGACCACTTCGTCGCCGACCCGGATGGTACCGGCATCGGGGCGCTCGAATCCGGCAATGCAGCGAAGCACGGTGGTTTTGCCGCAGCCGGATGGTCCGAGCAGGCAGCCGATGGTGCCGGGCGCCAGGTCGAGCGACAGGCCGTCTACGACGGTGTGGCCGCCGTAAGCATGAGAAAGCTGATGCAATTCAAGAAGCGCCATGGTAGTCCGAGGAAGAAAGGACCCATTATAATTCCTTTATTTCCTTAGGTTATCGTGGCGAAATCGGCGTTCAATCTCCTGCAGGCGGCGGCACTGGTGGTCGCGGCCTTGATAGCGGTGCCCTTGCTGACAGTGGCGGCGTCCCTCCTGCCCGGCGCCTCAGGATCGACCTGGGCCCACCTGGTCGACACTGTGCTCGCCTCGTATATTCTCAGCACCCTGTACCTGTGCGTGGTCGTCGGCGCCGGTACGATCGTGATCGGCACCGGCGCCGCCTGGCTGGTCACCATGCACGACTTCCCGGGGCGGCGCCTGTTCGAGTGGGCGCTGGTGCTGCCGCTGGCGGTGCCGACCTACGTGATGGCCTATACCTACACCGACCTCCTGCAGTTTGTCGGGCCGGTTCAGACCTGGCTGCGCGCCACTTTTGCGCTCACGCCAGGCAGCTACTGGTTTCCCGACATACGCACCCTCGGCGGCGCGGCCGTGATCTTCACCTTCGTCCTGTATCCCTATGTGTATCTGCTGGCGCGCTCGACCTTCCTGGAAAGGACAGGCGGCATGCTCGATGTCGGGCGCTCGCTCGGACTGGGGCCATGGCGGCGCTTCTTCATGATCGCCGTGCCGCTGGCGCGTCCCGCCATTGCCGCCGGCGTCGCGCTGGCCCTGATGGAAACCCTGGCCGACTATGGCGCGGTCTCGTATTTCGGCGTGCAAACCTTCA
The DNA here is from genome assembly GCA_039649125.1 of Massilia sp. Lineage (GTDB taxonomy): Bacteria > Pseudomonadota > Gammaproteobacteria > Burkholderiales > Burkholderiaceae_D > Telluria. The sequence goes on from JBBWZO010000124.1 coordinate 1,771, forward strand.
CGACAGGCATCTACCGCGCATGGTTTTCCCTGGGCGACCGCGAGGCGGCGGCGCAGCTGGCTGCGGCCCTGCTGGGCTTCGTGGCGCTGCTGCTCCTGATCGAACAACTCAGCCGCGCCCGCGCCCGCTTCGACGTCGCCGGCGCTCGCCCGGCCAGCCATCCAGGCGACCGCCTGACAGGCCTGCGCGCGGTGGCGGCCGTCGTGTTCTGCAGCGTCCCGCTCGGCGCCGGCTTCCTGTTGCCCGCCGCAGTCTTGCTGCATATGGCAATCACCAGCGGCGACGCCCAGTTCGGCGAACGCTTCCTTGTGCTTGCCCGGAACAGCTTCGTGCTGGCCGCGCTGGCGGCGGTCCTGGCGGTGGCGATCGCCGTGCTGCTGGCGTATGCGGCGCGGACCGCGCGCGGCAGCCTGCACCGCAACGTCAACCGCCTGGCCGGGCTGGGCTACGCGCTGTCGGGCACGGTGATCTCGGTGGGCGTGCTGCTGCCGGTGACGAAGCTCGATACCTGGCTGGCCTCGTCCTGGATGCAGCTGACCGGCACCAATCCGGGCTTGCTGCTGACCGGCGGCATCGCAGCACTGGTGTACGCCTACCTGGTGCGCTTCCTGGCCGTCTCGCTGCAGACGGTGGAGGCGGGCCTGGGCAAGATCACCACGTCAATGGACGACGCCGCGCGTTCGCTCGGCCACGGCGCCCCGGCCACGCTCTGGCGCATCCACATCCCCATACTGCGGGGCAGCCTGCTGACGGCCGGCCTGCTGGTGTTCGTTGAAGTCATGAAGGAGCTGCCGGCCACTCTGGTCATGCGGCCCTTCAATTTCGACACCCTGGCCACCCAGGCCTACGTGCTCGCGTCCGACGAACGCCTGACCGAAGCTTCCACGGCGGCGCTGGCGATCGTCGCCGTCGGCGTGCTGCCACTGATGGTGCTGACCCGCGAGATTGCGCGCAGCCGCCATGGGCGCTGAGCGCCGCATTCCGGTATGAAAAAATGCCGTCCGGTGTGTACCGGACGGCATTGTCGACGCGCGTGGAGCCCGTAAAGAAAGCGAATCAGCGCCAGCCGGCGCGGTCGTAGATCTTCTGGACTTCGGCTTGCTTGGCTGCCAAAGCGCCAACCTTGACGGTATCGGCCTTGAATGTACCCATCGCGGCCAGACCCGGATTGCTGGTCTTGACGCTGGCGACGGCCGGCCACTCGTTATTCCCGTCAGCAAAGTACAGCTGTGCCTGGTTCGATGCCAAGTATTCCAGGAACTTGACTGCAGACTCTTTGTTCGGCGCGGTCTTGAGCACGCCACCGCCGGAAATGTTCATATGGGCGCCAGTGGTCTTCTGGTTCGGCCAGATGACCGTCACGTTCTCCATGACCTTCTTGTCCTCCGGCTTGTCCGAGCGCAGCATGCGCGCGACATAGTAGGAATTTGCCAGAGTAACCCCGCACTCGCCGGCAGCGACGGCCTTGATCTGGTCGGTGTCGCCGCCCTTCGGCGCGCGCGCAAAGTTCGCCACCAGGCCTTTGGCCCAGGCCTGCGTCTTTTGCGCGCCGTGGTGATTGAGGATGGCGGCGCCGAGCGACAGGTTATACGGATGGGCGCCCGAACGCACGCAGACCTGGCCCTTGAGCTTCGGATTGGCGAGGCTCTCGTAGGTCTGGACATCGGCCGCGTTCACGCGCACCTTGTTGGCGACAATGACGCGCGCGCGCTGCGAAAACGAGAACCAGGTGTCCGTGCGCAGATGCGCCGGAATACGCTGCGTCAATACCGCCGACTTGACCGGTGCGAACAGGCCCATTTCCTCGGCCTTGCCCAGCCTTGCCGCATCGACGGTCAAGAAGACGTCGGCCGGGCTGTAGGCACCCTCGTTGCGCAGACGCTCGAGCAGCTCGTTATCACCCGCTTCGATGCGGTTGATCTTGATTCCGGTCTGCTTCGTGAAATCCGTGTACAGCGCTTCATCTGTCTGGTAATGGCGTGCGGAATACAGGTTCAGTACTTTGTCCTGGCCGGTGGCAGGCAAGGCCAGCAGCGAGGCCAAAGCGAGGGTTGCAATTTTGTTCGGGCTCACGATCATCCTGTAGTTAACTAAAACTGAAGGGTAACAAAACGAGCCGGCAGATGCAAATGACACTCATTTACCTCATCGTTGAAAAACCAGATTCCGAAAAACTGAACACCGCAAGCATAGGGGCAAGGGCAAACTATGATGAAGTGCAAGATATCGGTAGTATGACTGTGGCAACGCTTCACCGGGTGACCGAAGTCCAGTCCGCCATCGGCCCTGGCGCCGCGGACATCGAAATCCGTTTCGAAAGCGGGGCGACCGAACAGGACAGGGCGGCAGTAATGAACCGAATCGCGCCGCTGGAGTTCGGCAGCGACATCAAGCTCACCCCGTTTCCCTGCACCTTCGGGCGCCACGCTTTGACCCAGCAGGCTTATCCACACATAGCACCGGTTGCAAAGGTATGAAATAATATTTCTCGTAACATGTATTCGTGAAATATTCTTTCACAGCGGCCGTGCCCGGTCGCCAGACTGGATGGGCATACAGTAAATCGCGGCGGTATAATGGCCGCATGAATCTTCTTCACAACCTCAATCCCGAACAATTGGCCGCTGTTACGCTGCCGTCGCAGAGTGCCCTCATCCTTGCCGGTGCCGGCTCGGGCAAGACCCGCGTGCTGACGACGCGCATCGCCTGGCTGATCCAGACCGGGCAAGTGTCCCCGGCGGGCATCATGGCGGTGACGTTCACCAACAAGGCGGCGAAGGAGATGCTGACGCGCCTGTCGACGATGCTCCCCGTGAATACGCGCGGCATGTGGATCGGCACTTTCCACGGCCTGTGCAACCGCCTGCTGCGCACGCACTACCGCGACGCGGCCTTGCCGCAATCGTTCCAGATCATGGACTCGCAGGACCAGCTGTCGATGATCAAGCGCCTGCTGAAAGCGGCGAACGTCGACGATGAAAAATATCCGGCCAAGAACCTGATGTATTTCATCAATAACGCCAAGGAGCAGGGGCTGCGCGCCAACAAGGTCGAGGCCTACGACCCGATCGAGCGCCGGATGGTCGAGCTGTACGAACTCTACGACCAGCAATGCCAGCGCGAGGGCGTGGTCGATTTCGCCGAGCTGCTGCTGCGCGCCTACGAACTGCTCGAGCGCAACGGGCCGCTGCGCCACCACTATCAAATCCGTTTCCGCCACATCCTGGTCGACGAGTTCCAGGATACCAATGACCTGCAGTACAACCTGCTGAAACTGCTGGCCGGACAGGCCGAAGAGGGCGGCGGCGGGGCGATTTTCGCCGTCGGCGACGACGACCAGAGCATCTATGCCTTCCGCGGCGCAAACGTCGGCAACATGCAGGCCTTCGAGCGCGATTTCCGCGTCAAGAACCTGATCAAGCTGGAGCAGAATTACCGCTCGCACGGCCACATCCTCGACAGCGCGAACTACCTGATCGCGAACAACACCAATCGCCTGGGTAAAAACCTGCGTACCGACGCGGGTCAGGGCGAGCCGGTGCGCATCTACGAAGCCTCGTCCGACCTGGAAGAGGCGCAGTGGATCATCGAGGAAGCGAAGAGCCTGATGGCCGAGGGCCTGCCGCGCAGCGAGATCGCGATCCTGTACCGCTCCAACGCGCAGAGCCGCGTCATTGAACACGCGCTGTTCGCGGCCGGCCTGCCCTACACCGTGTACGGCGGCCTGCGCTACTTCCAGCGCGCCGAGGTCAAGCACGCCATCGCCTATTTGCAGCTGATGGACAACCCGCACAACGATTCGGCCTTCCTGCGGGTGGTGAATTTCCCGACCCGCGGCATCGGCGCGCGCTCGATCGAGCAGTTGCAGATGGCGGCCGATTCCTACGGCATCTCGCTGTATGCGGCGGTGCCCTACATGACGGGCAAGGCGGGGACGTCGCTGGGCGCTTTCGTGAAGATCATCGAGTCGGCGCGTTTTGAAACCCAGCAGCTGCCGCTGCCGGAACTGGTGCGCGTGGTGCTGGAACGCAGCGGCCTGCTCGAGTACTACCAGAAAGAAAAAGAAGGCGCCGACCGCATCGAGAACCTGGAGCAGATGGTCAACGCGGCGACGCAGTTCGTGCAGGACGAAGGGTTTGGGCAGTTCGCGCCGGCCCACTTGGGGCCGCCGTCGCAGGCCCAGGCCGGGGACGCCATCCTGAACCAGGACGGCGTCGAGATCCTCGACGCCGACGCGCCGCTGCCCTCGGTGATGTCGCCGCTGTCGGCCTTCCTCGCCCATGCCTCACTGGAAGCGGGGGATGCGCAAGCCCAGGCGGGGCAGGACGCGATGCAGCTGATGACCGTGCACTCGGCCAAGGGCCTGGAATTCGACGCCGTGTTCATCACGGGCCTCGAAGAAGGCCTGTTTCCGCACGAAACGAGCGCGCGCGAGGCCGACGGTGTCGACGAAGAGCGGCGCCTGATGTACGTGGCGATCACGCGCGCGCGCAAGCGTTTATATATGAGCTTTACCCAGCAGCGCATGCTGCA
>JBBWZO010000334.1:0-4349 GCA_039649125.1 Massilia sp.
TCTGGCGTCGGCGCTATGTACGTTACGAAACATATTCATCCTGCGTGCCGTGCTACATTCCGAGCTGTTTACTTATGCATTTGTCAGCAAGCCGAACATCAAGGATGAGCATGGATACCGTTTCCCCGAACAAGACCCCGAGCCCTGAGACGCGCAGCAAGACGCGCAGCAAGCGCATCGGCGGCATCATCGCCGTGCTGGCCATGGTGGCGCTGGCGGCGCTGGCCTGGTACCTGACGCACCGCACGCCACAAGGCGCCGGCGCGGCCGGTCCGGGTGCCGCGGGAGCGGGTGCGCGCGCCGGCGCCGGTGGACCCGGCGGGGGCGGCGGTGGTGGGCGGCGCGCCGCACCGGCGACCACGGTCGGGGTCGCGACGGCCGAGCAGATCGACATCCCGGTCACGCTCGACGCCCTGGGCACCGTCACGCCGGCCGCGATCGCCACCGTGCGCCCGCAAGTGTCGGGCGTGCTGCAAAAGATTAACTTCACGGAAGGGCAGCTGGTGCGCGCCGGCCAGGTGCTGGCGACGATCGACCCGCGCTCGTCCGAGATCGCCCTGCTGCAGGCGACCGGCCAGCGCCAGCGCGACGAGGCGCAGCTGGAAAACGCGCGCCTGCTGCTGTCGCGCTACCGCACGCTGCTGGAGCAGGATTCGATCGCACGCCAGGAAGTCGACACCCAGGCGGCGCTGGTGCGCCAGCTCGAGGCCACCGTGAAGACCGATACCGCGGCCGAGAACTTAGCTCGGCTTAACTTGGGTTATACCCAAGTTAAGGCTCCTATTTCGGGCCGCGTCGGCCTGCGCACCGTCGACATCGGCAACCTGGTGGGCAGCAACGACGTCAACGGCATCGCCGTGATTACCCAGTTCTCGCCGATCGACGTCGAATTCGCGGTGCCGCAGGACCAGGTGCCGGAACTGCAGGGCCGCATCGCCCAGAACGCGACCCTGCCGGCCATCGCGCTCGACCGCACCCGCAGCACGACCCTCGCCACCGGCCGTTTTGCCGCGCTCGACAACCAGGTCGACGTCCAGACCGGCACCGTGCGTGCCAAGGCCAGGTTCGAGAATGCCGACAACAAGCTGTTCCCGAGCCAGTTCGTCAACCTGCGCCTGCAGGTGCGCACCATCGAGGACGCGGTCGTGGTGCCGGTGAACGCGCTGCGCCACGGCGCCAGCGGCGACTTCGTCTACGTGCTCAACGAGCAGGCGCGCACGGTGTCGGTGCGCCCGGTGACGCGCGGCCAGGCCACCGTCGACCGGATCGAAGTGACAACGGGCCTGAAGCCGGGCGAGCGGGTGATCACCGAAGGCGCCGACCGTTTGAAGGATGGGGCGAAGGTGACCTTGCCGGGCGACCGGCCGCAGGGCGCGGCGGGTGGCCAAGGCGCGCGCCAGGGCGGGGCGCAGGGCGAGGGCGCGCAGCCGCGCCGCCAGCGCGAAGGGACGACGCAATGATGTTGGCGCATCCGCAAGGGATCGTAGGGTATGCATCACACGCCGGAGTCTGCCCATGAGCCCCTCCGGCCCCTTCATCCGTCGCCCGGTCGCGACAAGCCTGCTGATGCTGGCCATCGTGCTGGCCGGCCTGGTCGGCTACCGCTTCCTGCCGCTCTCGGCGCTGCCCCAGGTCGACTTCCCGACCATCCAGGTGCAGACCCTGTACCCGGGCGCCAGCCCGGAGGTGATGTCGCGCACCGTGACCGCGCCGCTGGAGCGCCAGTTCGGCCAGATGTCGGGCCTGACGCGCATGAGTTCGACCAGCGCCGCCGGCGTTTCCGTCATCACGCTGCAGTTCGGGCTCGGCCAGACGCTGGACGTGGCCGAACAGGAAGTGCAGGCCGCGATCAACGCCGGCGGCTCGCTGCTGCCGGCCGACCTGCCGGCGCCGCCGGTCTACGCCAAGGTGAACCCGGCCGACGCCCCGGTGCTGACGCTCGCGATCACCTCCGACACCATGCCGCTGACCGAAGTGCAGAACCTGGTCAACACGCGCCTGGCGCTGAAGATCAGCCAGGTTTCGGGCGTGGGGCAGGTGACGCTCTCGGGCGGGCAGCGCCCGGCCGTGCGCATCCAGGCCGACACCGAGGCGCTGGCTTCCTACGGCCTCGGGCTCGACACGCTGCGCACCGCCATCACGGCGGCCAACGCCAACAGCGCCAAGGGCAGCTTCGACGGCCCGACGCGTGCCTACGCGATCAACGCCAACGACCAGCTGGTGACCGTCGAGGACTATAAAAGCCTGATCGTGGCGTACCGCAATGGCGCCCCGGTGCGCCTGGATAACGTGGCGCGCGTGGTCGACAGCGCCGAGAACGTGCGCCTGGGCGCCTGGGCCAACATGAAGCCGGCGATCATCCTGAACGTGCAGCGCCAGCCGGGGGCGAACGTGATTGCCACCGTGGACGCGATCAAGGAACGCCTGCCGGAACTGCAGGCCGGGCTGCCGGCCGCGCTGCACCTGGACGTGCTGAGCGACCGCACCACGGGCATCCGCGCCTCGGTCCACCACGTGCAGATGGAACTGCTGCTGGCCGTGGTGCTGGTGGTGCTGGTGATCTTCGCTTTCCTGCACAGCGTGCGCGCGACCATCATCGCCAGCCTGGCGGTGCCGATCTCGCTGATCGGGACCTTCGGCGTGATGTACCTGCTCGGCTACAGCCTGAACAACCTGTCGCTGATGGCGCTGACGATCGCCACCGGCTTCGTGGTCGACGACGCGATCGTCATGATCGAGAACATCGCCCGCTACATCGAAGAGGGAGAGAAGCCGATGGCGGCGGCGATCAAGGGCGCGGCGCAGATCGGTTTCACCATCATCTCGCTGACCGTCTCGCTGATCGCGGTGCTGATCCCGCTGCTGTTCATGGGCGACGTCGTCGGCCGCCTGTTCCGCGAATTCGCGGTGACGCTCGCGATCACGATCCTGATTTCCGGCGTGGTCTCGCTGACCCTGGTGCCGATGATGTCGGCGCGCTGGCTGCGCAGCCATGAAGAGGAAAAGCCGGGCCGCTGGGCGCGCAAGACCCAGGCCTTCTTCGACCACGTGATCGCCAGATACGACCGCGGCCTGGACTGGGTGCTGGCACGGCAGGGCCTGACATTGATCGTGGCGCTGGGCACGCTGGCGCTCACGGCCCTCTTGTGGGTGGTGATCCCGAAAGGCCTGTTCCCGACCCAGGACACCGGCCAACTGCAGGCGCGGGTGCAGGCGCGCCAGGCGATCTCGTATTCCGCCATGGCCGAGCTGCAGCAGGCCGCCGCCAAAGCGATCCTCGCCGATCCGGCCGTGGAGTCCCTGGCCTCGAATGTCGGCGTCGACGCGGCCAACAACACCATGCTCCACACTGGCACCATGCTGATCAACCTGAAGCAGGACCGCGACGGCGACGTCGACAAGATCATGACGCGCCTGAAGAACCGGGTCTCCGGCGTGGCCGGCGTCACGCTCTACCTGCAGCCGACCCAGGACCTGACGATCGACGCCGAAAGCGGCCCGACCCAGTACCGCGTGTCGCTCGAAGGCGCCGACAACGCTACCGTGGTCGAGTGGGCGAGGAAACTCGTGGCGCGCATGGCCGAGCAGAAGCAGCTGCGCAACGTGACGACCGACGCCGGCGCGGTCGGCGCGGCCGCCGTGGTGCACATCGACCGCGACACCGCCTCGCGCCTGGGCGTCACCGCCTCCGCCATCGACGACGCGCTCTACAGCGCCTTCGGCCAGCGCATCGTCTCGACCATCTTCACCGAGACCAACCAGTACCGCGTGATCCTCGAAGCCCAACAGGATGAAGCAATGTCGTTAGCAAGCCTGGGCCGCCTGCAACTGCGCACCAGTTCCGGCGAGCCGACCCCGCTGTCGGTGGTGGCCACCATCCGCGAGGAAGAAGCGCCGCTGCAGGTGACCCACGTGGCGCAGTACCCGGCCACCACCATCGGCTTCGACACCGCGCCCGGCACCTCGCTCGGCCAGGCGGTGGATGCGATCCGCGCCGCCGCCAGCGACATCAAGCTGCCGGCCTCGGTCACCCTCAGTTTCCTCGGCGCGTCCGGTGCCTACGAAAACTCGCTGTCGAACCAGCTGTGGCTGATACTGGCCGCCGTGGTCTGCGTGTATATCGTCCTCGGCGTGCTGTACGAAAGCTATATTCACCCGCTGACCATCCTTTCGACGCTACCCTCGGCCGGCGTGGGCGCGCTGCTGGCGCTGTGGATCACGGGGCAGGGGCTGGGCGTGATCGGCATCATCGGCATCATCCTCCTGATCGGCATCGTGAAAAAGAACGCGATCATGATGATCGACTTCGCCATCGAGGCCGAGCGCGACCAGGGCAAGACGCCGCTGGA
>JBBWZO010000071.1:0-58481 GCA_039649125.1 Massilia sp.
GCAAATCGATTACGAGGCCGAACTGGCGGTGGTCATCGGCAAAGGCGGCAAGAACATCACCCGCGCCGACGCCATGGGGCACGTGTTCGGCTACACGGTGGTCAACGACGTCACCGCGCGCGACGTCCAGATGCGCCACCAGCAGTGGGACATGGGCAAGTCGTTCGACACGTTCTGCCCGATGGGTCCGTGGATCGTTACCGCCGACCAGCTCGATGGCACCAGGACCCGCGTGCGTTGCTGGGTCAACGGCGAGCTGCGCCAGGACGGGCCGACCGAAAACCTGATCTTCGACATCCCGACCCTGATCGAGACGATTTCACGCGGGATCACCTTGTACCCGGGTGACGTCATCGCCACCGGCACCCCTGCGGGCGTTGGGCTGGGCATGAAGCCGCCGCACTTCCTGGCCGCGGGCGACGTGGTGCGCGTCGAGATCGACGGCATCGGCGCTATCGAAAACCAATTCGTTTAAAAGGAAACACGGCATGACTACCCAAATCGTTGCAGGACTGACCGTTGAAGTCGAAGGCGAAGGCCCCGCCATCGTGTGCGTCCACGGCCTGGGCGGCTCGAGCAATACCTGGACCCCGGTGATGGCGGCGCTGCAAGGCCACCGCATCGTGCGCATCGACCTGCCGGGCAGCGGCCGCTCGCCAGCCCGCTCGCCAGCCGGTACCGGCGAACTGAACATCGCCAGCATGGCCGACGCGGTCCAGGCCGTGTGCCGCGCGCTCGACATTACCAGGGCAATCTTCCTGGGCCACTCGATGGGCACGATCGTTTGCCAGCACATCGCAACGCAAAACCCGGCGCTGGTCGCTGGCCTGGCGCTGTTCGGCCCGTTCGTGTGCCCGCCTGACGCGGGACGCGCCGGCATCCTGGCGCGCGCCGACAAGGCAGCCACCGGCGGCGCCGCCGCCATGCAGGAAATCGCCGATGCCATCGTGGGCGCGGCAACGTCGAAGGAAACCAAGGCGCAGCAGCCGGCGGTGCTGGCCCTGGTGCGCGAGAGCGTGATGCGCCAGACGCCCGAAGGCTACGGGCAAAGCTGCAGGGCGCTGGCGACGGCGCAGGCGGCGGCAATCGAAGACATTTCGGTGCCGACCCTGCTGGTCACGGGGGACCAGGACGGTGTTGCGCCTGCGGCTAACGTGGCGGCAATGGCGGAACGTATCAAAGGCAGCGACATGGTGGTGCTGGAAGGCTGCGGTCATTGGACCACCTTCGAGCGTCCGCAGGACTGCATGCAACAGCTGGCGAAGTTCTTGAGTTCTTCAAAATAACCAGGCCCTAGGGGGCTAGAGGAGACATACATGAAGAAGATTGCAATCACCAATGTCACGATTTTCGATGGCAGCGGCGACAACGTATTCAAAGGTGAAGTCCTCGTAGAAGGCAACCGGATCGTCGAAGTAGCGCATTTCCCCAATAAGGTGTCGGGCACGGCCGACCAGGTGATCGACGGCGGCGGCAAGTTCCTGATGCCGGGAATGACCGAATCCCACACCCACTTTTCGTGGAACGACCAGCCGACGCTGTCGGCCATCCAGTTCATGCCGCCCGAAGAACACATCCTGTGGTGCGTCGACGTGGCCAAGCGCTACCTCGACATGGGCTGGACCTCGGCCATTGGCGCGGCCGCCGCCAAGCCGCGTCTCGATATCGTCCTGCGTAATGCCATCACGGCAGGCCAGTGCGTCGGGCCGCGCTACCTGGCCGGCAGCCAGGAGATCGCCACCCTGGGCGGTCTCGGCGACAACACCCTGCCCCACCTGCCGTTCCAGGAACTGAGTTTCGGCCACATCGTGAGCGGGCCCGAGGAAGTGCGCAAGGCTGCGCGCATGTTCATCAAGTACGGCGTGGACCACCTGAAGATCAACCTGTCGGGCGAATATATTGCCGGCCTGCCGGCCGAGCTGTCGCCGTTCTCGGACGAAGAAATCGCCATGCTGACGAGCGAGGCAAAGCGCAACGGCAAGCGCGTGGCGGCGCACGCGCGCTCCGACGAGTCGGTACGGCAGTGCATCCGCCATGGCATCGACATCATCTTCCACGCCAGTTTTGCCAACGAAGAAACCCTGGACATGCTGGAGGCGAACAAGGAGCGGCACTTCGTGGCGCCCGCCATCGGCTGGCTGGTGCGCACCAGCTTCAACGCGTCGGAATTTGGCATCACGCCTGAAATCGCCAGGCAAATGGGCTACCCGCAGGAGCTGGAAGCGGCAGCCGCGTCGCTGCGCCAGATGCACAAGCGCGGCATCCGCATCCTGCCGGGCGGCGACTACGGCTTTGCATGGATGCCGCACGGGACCAATGCCAACGACCTCCAGTATTTCGTGGACTACATCGGCATGACCCCGACGGAAGCGCTGGTCTCGGCGACCCGCCTGGGCGGCGCAATCATGATGCGGCCAGATGAACTGGGCCAGGTTCGCCCAGGTTTCCTCGCCGACCTGGTGCTGGTCGACGGCGACCCGCTGCAGGACCTGAGCATCCTGACCGAGCCCGCCAAAATTGCGCTGGTGATGCAGGACGGTGTGATCCGCAAGGGCTTGCAGGACGCCAGCCCGCGCGCAGCGGCAATCCATGTCCCGGCGAGCGAAAACCCGGTGCTCGACAAGGGCGTGCAGGAAGCCGTCCCGGCTTGAGCGCAGCCTGGTGTTTCCAGCGCCCGCAGCGGTCCTGCTGTGGGCGTCTCCCTACCTGAACGAATACCGACAGCGCCTCGGCCCCATGCCGCGGCAGCGCGGGAGGCTGCCTGTCGCAAATGGAGATTGAATGAGTCTGAATAAATATGTGATGCGCAGTGCCTTGGCGATTGCTGCACTGACCGCAACCGGCACCGTGCTGGCGGCCGAGTTCCAGGTGGCTAACCTGAACGTCTTGTACACCACCCGCTCCAAGGCCGATCCGGTGCTCGGCACCGGGACCGACGATGAGAAGCTGAAAACTTACCAGTTCGAATATTTCGCAGGGTTCAAGTACGGCGATGTGTACGTCGATGCCGAGCTGTACAACGGCGAGAACGTCGGCGGCGCCGGCGCCGGCTCGTTCGGCGGCAACAGCCCGAACCAGAGCCTGCTGGTCTTCAATCCACGCCTGAGCCTGGGAAAGATCAGCGGCCGCAACCTGGCCATCGGCCCGATTGCCGACGTATCGTTGATCGCGCGCTACGAGCGCGCCAGTTACGCCGACTTCCGTTCCTACAACCACGGCATCTCCTTCAACTTCAACGTGCCGGGTTTCGCTTACTTCGAGTCGGGCATCCTGCGCCGCAATACCAATTTCTACAAGGGCGAGAAACTGTGGCGCTCGGTCCTGATGTCGAAGCCCTTCATGGGCGAACGGCTTCGTTTCAACCTGCTATCGCTGGTCAATGGAGCGGGTGTGAATGGCACCGAAGTATTCCTGCGCCCGGAACTGCTGTGGTCGATCGACGCCAAGGGCAGCTTCCAGGCTGGCCTGCGCTACGAAATCCATCGCTACAAGGTCGAGGGACAGGACTATTCGCGCAACTCGCCCACCCTGATGGCGAAGTGGACGATGTAATCCGCGTGTCCGGTCCATCAAGTGGATCAGGGCGCCGGCGGTCCGGGTTCGCCGCCGAGGCATTGGCCTCCGGCTTCGGGGTCTCGAGGCATTCGCCAGGCAGGCGCCCTTGCCGTGGCGGTTCAATACCACGCCATACGGGACACGTGGCACCGCCGACAGCAACGCTACCTTCAGCACGTCACCGGGTTCGGCGCCTTCGATCTCGACCGGCCCGGTCACGATATGCGGGCCATCCTTCACGAAATCATGCGCCAGCTGGGAACCGGTGATCGCAATTGCATCCTTGAGGACCATATGGGGCGAATGCCCTTGCCGCCGAAGTACTTGACCGGATCGCGTCCCTGGTCTTCTATCAGGCCTTCATGCGACAGTGTATCGAACACGACGGTGGCGCCCGATGGAATCGTCAGCACCGGCTTTGTGGCCGCGTTCGGCAGGTACCCCCACTGGATTGTCTCGAGGGTCGAGGGGACGTAATACACCTTGTCCTTCATGCCTGGCACAGTAACCTGACCGGGCTTGTCGGTCAGCGGTTGCAGCGGGAATTGCATATTGGCCGCCTGGCTGGGCGTCGCAGTCGCCGGGCCGGGGTTCGCGATGGCAACATTTGACAGCCCGGCAATGGCAAGCGCGACGACGCGGCTCGAGGTACGAAATGTCACTCATTGCTCCCAATTGAAACTAGTCACGTAAAAAACCCTCGAGCAGTAATTGCCGTGCCATGCCAAAACGTAAGATTGAACGGCTGGGCTGGTGACCGTGCACCAAGGTGATGCAAATGAAGGTACAGGCATCCGTCAACAGTCCCTGATTTCGGGCATCATGCCACACCCCAGTGAATTCCCCCCAGAACGGCGCTTTCCATGGCGGCTATCCAGAAATCGGGCATGCGGTTCATACCAGTCGACTTCCGCGTCGCCTGCTGCCACATGCGAAAACCCTCCACAAGCTGAGCAGGCACGGAAAATGCTTGGCTTGTTATGTTCAGTTTTGATGAACGCCCTCATAGAGGGGTCTCCAGAAGCAGAACAGGTTAATCAACATCCGAGGGAAATAAGAATGACAATGCATAAACAAGCTTTTGTACTTGCACGTTGCGCCGCGATCGCAGCGCTTGCTTGCGCTGTCCTGAAAGCGAACGCTGCAACCGGACCGCAAGCGGCAAAACCTTTCAAGCTGGAAGAAGCCACGATCGCAGACATCCATGCTGCAATGAGCGCCGGCAAAATCACGTCCGCTGAACTCGTCAAGCAATACCTGGCGCGCATCGACGCCTATGACCAAAGAGGGCCGAAGCTCAACAGCATTCTCCTGCGTAATCCACAGGCGGTGAGCGACGCAAATGCGCTCGATGCCGAGTTCAGGAAAACCCGTCGCCTGCGCCCGCTGCACGGCATTCCCGTCCTCCTCAAAGACAACGTCGAGACTGCGGGTCTGCAAACCACCGCCGGCTCGCTGAGCCTGAAAGCTTACGTGCCGCAAAACGATGCGTTCATTGCAAAGAAACTCAAGGATGCCGGCGCCATCGTGATCGCCAAGACCAACCTGCACGAGTTCGCAGTCTGGGGCGAAACAGTCAGCTCGCTCGGCGGCCAGACCCTGAATCCCTACGACCTGACCCGGACTCCCGGCGGCTCGAGCGGCGGGACCGGTGCTGCTATCGCCGCCAACTTCGGTACCGTGGGCATTGGCACCGATACCGTCAACTCGATCCGTTCGCCGGCATCGGCAAACAGCCTGGTAGGAATTCGCCCGACAAAAGGCCTGGTCAGCATTGGCGGCATCGTGCCCTACTCCTACACACAGGACGAAGCCGGCCCGATCACCCGTACCGTGGCGGATGCTGCAAAGGTGCTGGATGTCATTGCGGGCTACGATCCGAACGATGCGGTCACCGCGGGCAGCGTCGGCAACCAGCCGAAGACCTATACGGCGTTTCTGGACGCGAATGGCCTGAAAGGTGCGCGGATCGGCGTGCTGAAGAGCTTTTTTGGCAATGGGCCGGAGCATACCGACACGAACAAGGTCATCAGCCAGGCACTCGAATCCATGCGTAAAGCCGGCGCCACCATCGTCCCGATCGAGGATCTGATCGACGCGAATGAATTGGTCAGCAAGGTGAGCGTCCACCTGTACGATCTCGAAAAAGATCTCGATTCCTACCTGCGCACTCTGCCGGCGGATGTCGGCGTTCACTCCCTGAAAGAGATCATTGCTTCGGGTAAATATCACAAGGGCATCGAGGCAAACATCAAGAACGCCGTCACGCTCGATGCCAGCAGCGTCGAATACAAGAACCGGCTGATCGGCCGCACCACCCTGCAAACGAAAATGCTGAAGCTCATGGCGGACAACAAGATCGATGTCGTCCTGTTCCCGCATCAGAAGCGCTTGGTTGTTCCCGTGGGCGAGACCCAGGTCGAACGAAACGGCGCGCTTGGTGCTGTGAGCGGCTTTCCTTCCATCGTCGTTCCGGCCGGATTCTCGACGCCCTCTGCCACCGCACCAATGGGTGTTCCGGTTGGCATGGAAATGCTGGGCCGCCCGTATTCGGAGCCGACGCTGATCAAGCTGGGCTACGGCTTTGAACAGCATACCCATGCACGCAAAGTGCCGGCTTCCACGCCTGCCCTGAAGTGATATTTTTCGGCGCCATGCCCGGCTCCAGGCCCACGAAATTACCTGGTGAAATCGAAAGCTGCCAATTCGGGTAGCAGGGCGGCGCCTTGAAAATCCTTGTGTCGGTGGCCCGATTCCGCCCCCGGCCACCAGGAACAGTGTCAAACAAAAACGCCAACCCATGCAGGTTGGCGTTCTCGTTTCCAGGGATCGGTGTCACTCGATCCGGTCGATTCCCTACCAGCGTTCGATCCAGGCGCGCTCAAGGTCCAGGATGCGTATTGTCGGGTAACGAGGGGATCGCACGCAGGTATTCATACATGGCGGTCAGCTCCAGCTCGGTCTTTTTGCCATAGACCGGCCACGGCATGACCTGGAGGATGGTGCCGGGCGGATCCTTGGGGTCGTGCCCGGTGCGCATCATCTGGATGAACTCCCTTCGCGTCAGCCCCGCAGGCCTGCCGGCATTATCAGGAGTCATATTGGCCGACGTAATTTCAGGGCCGAGCTGACGTCCGCCGGACAGGCACTCTTCGGCATTGAGCCGTTCCGGCTCGCCCCTGAACGGATCTCCCCCTGGCGAATAGATCGGATGGCTGCGGCAGTCGACACAACCGCTCGTGTTGACGACATAGCTGCCCAGCCCGACCAGCTGGCGATCCTTGCCCGCCAGATTCAATACCACGCCGGCCGGGACGATGGCATAGCCACGCTTGACGGGATTCTCGCTGTCGAGGAAGTCCGGCAAAAAGTCGGCTGCCGATACGGACACTGCTGCCGATGCAATCAGCCCCGCGACGAACCAGGCGCGACGGTCAGTTCTCAAAGGCTTATTCATGTTCACTCCTTTTGCCAAACTGGACAATCGCCCGGCAAGCGCCATCGCACGGGCGGTAACTCAGTCCAGTCACGCCGACTGACATCGCAGGTGCTTTGGGCCGAGGTTCGAGGTTTCTCAATCAAGGTGCCTGCTGCGGTCCCTTGACGGCGTTGGGCTTTCGTGTCGCAGAATTGCACCGGTTTGATCTCGCGCAAGCCGAAAGTTCGCCCACGAAACTTGGCATCCTGGCCGATACTCCAATCGCGATATCCGCATCACCCACCACGGCAACACTGCCGGGAGGGAAGCATCATGAGACCGCGATTCGTCTTGCTTTGCGCTGCAACTGGCGCAGCGTCCGTCCTTGTTGCCGTATCGTCCACGCAGGCCGGGCGCGCGCCCGGGCCCGCCGCCTTCGATCCGCTGTTCGCCGGTGGCGCCGCATGCGCACCGGCGCGGGCGGGACGGCCCCCGCTGCTCGACACGCTGGTACTGGCGCAAGCGGAAACCCGGCCATTCCAGCCGGGCCAGCAGCCACCCGGCAAGGCGCCGCCGGCCAAGGCCGGGCCGCCTCCACTGTATGACGACCTCGGCACCCTGCACGTGCCGATCACGACCAGGAACCCCAGGGCGCAGGCCTTCTTCGACCAGGGCATGCGGCTGACCTTTGCGTTCAACCACGCCGAAGCGGCGCGCGCGTTCCGTGCCGCGCAGGCACTCGACCCTGCCTGCGCCATGTGCTACTGGGGCGAAGCCCTGGTGCTGGGCCCGAACATCAACGCGCCGATGTTTCCCGAGGCAGTGGCACCGGCCGTCCAGGCCGCCGCCACCGCGATGCGCCTGGCGAAAGGGTCCACGCCTGCCGAGCAGGCCCTGATCCAGGCCGTCGCGCGTCGCTACAGCGCCGATCCACGCACAGAGCGGGCCGCGCTCGACAAGGCCTATGCCGACGCCATGACCGAAGCGGCGCATGCGCATCCGAACAACGACACCATCCAGGTGCTGTTCGCCGAAGCGCTGATGGACCTGGCGCCTTGGGATTACTGGGCCGCCGCCGGCACTCAGCCCAAGAGCCGCACGGCCGAGACGGTCGATGCGCTCGAACGCGTCCTCGAGCGCAACCCCAGCCATCCCGGCGCCGCGCACTATTACATCCACACGATGGAAGCGTCGGCCCAGCCCGACAAGGCCTTGAGCGCCGCGCGCGTGCTGGCGCGCCAGATCCCCGGGGCCGGGCATATCGTACACATGCCTTCCCACATCTATTACCGGCTCGGCATGTACCGGGAAGCGCTGCAGTCGAATGTGGAAGCAGTCGCCATCGACGAAAAGTATTTCTCCACGTCTCCCAGCGATCCCGTCTACCGCGGCGCCTACTATCCGCACAACATTCACTTCGTGATGGTGTCTGCGCTGATGGGCGGGGATGGCAGGACGACCCTCGATGCAGCCGGCAAGCTCGACATGGCGGTCGGCGCCGATGTGGTCAAGGCCACCGGCGCATTGCAACCGGTTAAGTCGGCGCCCTATTTCGCCCACGTCCAGTTCAGCAGCCCGGACGTGCTGGTGTCGCTGCCCGACCCCGGATCCGACTTCGTGCTGGTCAAGGCGATGTGGCACTACGCGCGCGCCATCGGCTATGTTCGCCAGGGCGCCGTGGACGCCGCCAACCGCGAGGTGGCCGCCATCGACCGCATCGAGCGCAGCGCCGATTTCAAGCCGCTCACCGACTGGGCCATACCGGGGCGCGAAATCGTCCAGACCGCAAGGGCAGTGGCGCGCGGCCGCATCGCCGACCTGCAGGGCAAACTGCCGGACGCCATCGCCGCCTACCGCGAAGCCGTGGCGATCCAGGATGCCCTGCCCTACATGGAACCGCCTTACTGGTATTACCCGGTACGCCAGTCGCTCGGCATGGCGCTGCTGCGCGCCGGCCAGCTCGACCAGGCCGAGCAGGCCTTCCGCACCTCGCTGGCACGCACCCCAAGCAACGGCTGGGCGCTGCGCGGGCTGATGGAGGTGTACCGCGTCCGTGGCGACACCGCCGCGCTGGCGGCTGCCCGGCAGCGCTTTGCGAACACCTGGCTAGGCAAGCCGGATGGACCGGCCTTGTCTTCGCTGTAGGTACCTCAATCCTTCTTTTCCCTGAACTCACCGTCGATCACCATGTCGTCGGTGCTGTTGGGAGGGTTTCGGCCAGTGAACTTGAAGGCAGACGATACCATTCGATCGAAAACAGCGCGCCTCAACCAGGGGTAGGTGAGAAGGAAAGCCGTAGCGAAACCTGTAAACCCTGCCGGCACATATTCGCCTCGCCACAGGAAGTGCAGCGAGCAGAGTGCGAGCAAGCCCACGATGAGTGGTCGGCGGGCAGGTTTGGGTAATAGGCCGACAATGCGCAGCTTGCCTTTGCTTATCCAGGGAAACCTTGCGAAAAGAACGCCAAGAAGCAAGCCTGCCATGACCCGGCCCGTGCCGAGATAATCAGCCAACACCCCGACGACAAGGAAACCGGTGTAGGTCATCGTGCTGGCCAACGCTGCCAGCACGAGTAATGCAACAGCGATCGTTAACTTTGGCGTACGTATCGCCGCTCTGACTAAAAAACGTAGGATTTGTGTACTCCGGTAAATGGGCATCGGAAGGCCATGGCAAATTTTAACAGCACTCCCGTGTCAGGGCTTTTCGATCAGTACCGGGCAAGAGCGTCTAACGAAACTCCTGGGGGCCTTGAGTGTGGGGCACCCAAGACAAGGGATGCGGCCACCCGACGCGGCGTCGAAGACAGTACGACTGTACGGCGAGACGCTGCAACGCAGCCATAGCGCGGCGCGCGCGAAGCGCGTGCGGCTTCACCTTTGTCAGGCGCTCTAAAGCACGGCGCGAGTGATATCCCAGCTTTGCTCGCTCAGTTGCGTAAGCAGAGGATTGAAAATCCTTGTGCCGGTGGTTCGATTACGCCCTGGGCCACCAAGAGCCCAACATCGGCGACAATACAAATAAAAAGCCACCTAGCTTTTTTATTTCCGGGGTCGGCAGGCCCTGGACATGACCCGGGCATGCCTACAGGCGGCCCGCGGACATCACATCGGCGATCCTGGTGTGGTTTTTCATGACGGCCATCGTGCGCCAGGCGTCCATTGGTACTATCTCCCTGCAATGCCATCCGGACAAGCAGCGCCTCGGCGCGGCACTTGGTGCATCACCCCTATCGCGTCATGTCACGCGACGCTTTCCGCTTTGAGGACCCAATGAAATACGCTTCTGTACACCAGTATCTGCAACACGTCGCCGACCGAAACCCCGGCCAGCCAGAATTCCTGCAAGCCGTCACCGAGGTCATGGAGAGCCTGTGGCCCTTCATCGAGCAGCATCCGAAATACACCGAGCAGGGCCTGCTGGACCGTCTGGTCGAACCCGAGCGCGTGGTCATGTTCCGCGTGTCCTGGGTGGACGACCACGGCCAGGTGCAGGTCAACCGCGGCTACCGTATCCAGCACAGCATGGCAATCGGCCCCTACAAGGGCGGTTTGCGCTTCCATCCGTCGGTCAACCTGTCCGTCCTGAAATTCCTCGCCTTCGAGCAGACCTTCAAGAATGCGCTGACCACGCTGCCCATGGGCGGCGGCAAGGGCGGCTCCGATTTCGATCCCAAGGGCAAGAGCCCGGGCGAGGTCATGCGCTTCTGCCAGGCTTTTGTCAGCGAGCTGTTCCGCCATGTCGGCTCGGACACGGACGTTCCGGCCGGCGACATCGGCGTCGGCGGGCGCGAGGTCGGCTACATGACCGGCATGATGAAAAAGCTCACGAACCGCGCCGACTGCGTGTTCACCGGCAAGGGCCTCAGTTTCGGCGGATCGCTGATGCGTCCCGAAGCGACCGGCTACGGCACCGTCTACTTCGCCCAGGAGATGCTGAAAACGCGCGGCCGCTCCTTCGACGGCCTGCGCGTGAGCGTCTCCGGCTCGGGCAATGTCGCGCAGTATGCGGTCGAAAAGGCGATGGCGCTCGGGGCCAGGGTCGTCACGGTATCGGACTCGAGCGGCACAGTCATCGACGAGGACGGTTTCACCGCCGAGAAGCTGGCGATCCTGATGGAGGTGAAGAACCATCTGTATGGCCGCGTCAGCGACTATGCCGCGCGCACCGGCAGCCGGTTCGAAGCGGGCGTGCGTCCATGGCATGTGCCTGTCGACGTGGCCCTGCCCTGCGCCACCCAGAACGAACTGGATGCGGACGATGCCGCGACCCTGATCCGGAACGGCGTGCTGTGCGTGGCCGAAGGCGCCAACATGCCTTCCACCATCGAGGCCGCCAAGGCCTTCGAGGCGGCCGGCGTGCTGTACGCCCCGGGCAAGGCCAGCAACGCCGGCGGTGTCGCGACCTCCGGCCTGGAGATGAGCCAGAATGCCGAGCGCATGAGCTGGCCGGCCGAGGAAGTCGATGCCCGCCTGCTGCAGATCATGCAGGGCATCCATGCCGCCTGCCTGAAGTACGGCGCCCGTGCCGACGGCAGCATCAGCTACGTGGACGGGGCGAACATCGCCGGCTTCGTCAAGGTGGCCGATGCCATGCTGGCCCAGGGCGTGATCTAAGTACTCGCCCGCTCAGGCCGTCAACCGTACCTCGATGCGCTCGATCACCTGGTGCACGTCCGCGGACGGCACCGGTGGGCTGAAGAAATACCCCTGGCCGATATGGCATCCGTGCGCGAGCAGCCAATTCATCTGCTCCCTGGTTTCCACGCCTTCGGCCACGACGGTCATCTTCAGGGCACTTCATGGCGACGATGGCCTGCGTCAGCTTTCCCGCGTTCGGATCCTGCAGCATGCTGCGGGTAAAGGACTGGTCTATTTTGAGGCACTGCAGCGGCAACTGGCGCAGGTAGCTCAGCGAAGAAAATCCGGTGCCGAAATCGTCGCCCGGTGGAAATACCCGTCTCGTTCAGCGCGCGCAGGACATTCCGGGTCTCGCCGAGTTCGCGCATGAAGCACGATTCCGTCACCTCGATTTCCAGCGCGCCCGGCGGTACCAGGTAATGAAGACCTGCGGCGCCACTGTTGGTTCCGGTGCGATCCGTTGTGCCGCAGCCTGTCGATGTTTTTTACAACGAATTCTCTGGACACTGCCTTCGGACAGGCGGCCCGGGGCGTCTCCCCCCTCTGGAATGGCTGAGGCACAAGAATTGCTTGTCAGTAGCAGGCAAGCCCTTGCTTTCGAGATCCATCAGACAGGAGACAACCCGTGACTTTTCACCGCACCGTACGCCGTACCAGCACCGCCATCCTCGCCGCCCTCGCGCTCGGCAGCATTGCCGCACCCGCTTCCGCCACCACGATCCTTTTCATCGGCAACAGCTTTAGCTATGGCGACCCGGCCGGCGCGCCGCCTGACGTCCTGAACTACAAACCCGGCACGGTGGCCGACCTGAACGGCACCCGCATCGGCGGCGTACCGGCGCTGTTCAAGGCGATGACGGTGCAGGCGGGACTGGACTACGACGTGAACCTGGAAACCAATCCCGGCGTCGGTGTCGACTGGCACTACAACAACCGCTACAGCACCATCGTCAAGCCCTTCGACATGGTCCTGCTGCAAAGCTTCAGCACGCTCGACGCCGC
Organism: Massilia sp.; assembly: GCA_039649125.1. Classification (GTDB taxonomy): domain Bacteria; phylum Pseudomonadota; class Gammaproteobacteria; order Burkholderiales; family Burkholderiaceae_D; genus Telluria. The sequence goes on from JBBWZO010000071.1 coordinate 12,616, forward strand.
CCGCCCCGGCAATCCCGAGACCCTGATCCGCTACAGCGGCCTGCTCGCCCAGGCCTTCCACGGGCAAAACCCGAACGTGGACGTGCGCCTGACCGCGACCTGGTCGCGCGCCGACCAGACCTACCGGATCCCCACCAGCCCCTGGTATGGCGATTCGATCTACCAGATGGCGCTGGACGTGCGCGCCGGCTACGACGCGGCCGATGCCGCCTCCAGCCTGATCAGCGGCGTGATCCCGGTCGGCGAGGCCTGGAACCGGGCGATCGCAGGCGGCGTGGCCGATGCCAACCCGTACGACGGCATCGGCGCCGGCCAGGTCAACCTGTGGGCGCCGGATGCCTACCACGGCAGCAACTATGGGTATTACCTGGAAGCGCTGACCATCTTCGGCAACGTCACCGGCCTCGACCCGCGCTCGCTCGGCGCCGGCGACCTCGTCGCCCGCGACCTCGGCATCGACGCCAGCGTTGCGATCGCCCTGCAACGGTTCGCGGCGGATCAGCTGGAAGCCGAAGAGGTGCCCGAGCCAAGTACGGCCCTGATGTTCCTCACGCTCGCCGGCCTGATGCTGGTGGCCCGCAAGCGCGTTGCGGCCGTCAAGCGCTGAACACGCCGATCCCAGCTTCACCGCGGATCGACACCGCTCCACACGACACGCCACCTGCGGGTGGCGTTGTCGTTTCCAACAAGCTGATCATCGGCGCCGGCGGGTGCGATAATCCGGTGTCCACGTTTCGCTCATCATTGGAGAACCTCATGCCCCATATCGCCGGTATCGACCACGTACAAGTCGCCATCCCGCCGGGCGCCGACGACGAGGCGCGCGCCTTCTACGGCGGCGTGCTGGGCCTGCCGGAAATACCGAAGCCCGCGCCGCTGAACGCCTCGGGCGGCGCCTGGTTCCTGACCGGCGCCACGCAGCTGCACATCGGCGGCCAGGCCGGCTTCGTGCCCGCAAAGAAGGCGCATCCGGCCTTCATCGTCGAGGACTTCGACGGGTATTGCGCGCTGCTGCGCGAGCGCGCGGTCGTCGTCAAAGAGGAAGTCCAGGTCGCCGGCCGGCGCCGCGCCGGCATCGAGGATCCGTTCGGCAACCGCATCGAGCTGATCGAGGCGCAGCGCGCCGTGCAGCTGTGACGTCCAGACAGCAAGGTGCGAACGCTTCTCTATTCAAAATATGACGAGCCTGGCGAAATCGAAAGGTCCTCACCCTTCAGCGACACCGTAAAAACGTGTCTCGATGTCGGTGCAACGTTCGAAGAACACAAGGTAGAGAGCAGGCTCGTTCCTTCAGGTTCGTAACGGATATGTACGGCACCGATCCTGTTCTCGCGGCCAAGACGCTTCAAGTTGTTGACTAATTCTGCCCGTTCCTTCGTCTTGTTCATCGACTGGTTCTCAGAATCGAAATACATGATAAAGCATTTTTCAAGAATCTTGCCTTCGAGATCCACTGTCACTTCATCCGTCATCGCGTTAGCAAACATAAAGTTAAGCATCGTCGGCGAGCCGCTTGCATAACTCGTCACCTTGAACAGGTTGAACGATACAAGGATATCGTTGTCCTCGTTCGACACACGGTGCAGGATCTGGGTAAGTCCTTCATGCTTGCCTCTTGTCGGCCGAACCTCCGGTTCACGGGTATAACCCACATATTCGACCTTGGTCGGAAAACCCAGGTTAATTTCGGCGATGGACAGGAAATCGTGGACCGACATGGTCTGTTTTGCCCCGTCATGCCCGGAAAACGTAATGAAGTCCTCGCTTATCTCCACGTGTGGAATGGCATCACGCCTGGAAAAGCCGAAATCGACGTTTACAGTCATGCGTTTGCGTTCTCTGCCAACGAGAATGCCGAGCTTTAGCATTCTGCTGAAAAACTCGAATCTGGGCTTTCTCGACGTGTCGAACCTGACACGCTTATGCGACATGATGAAGTAAATGAAACGTTTTTCCAGGCTCTCTTCGATCTCGCGCCGAAGCCTGGCCAGGTATTCGATGAGTGCCTGACGCACGGGAACATCGGTGCGCCGGTCATCCAGGAGGCCATACCAATAGGTTTGGACCATTTGTAGCTCGACAAGCCAATCCTTTTCCGACTTCTTATAGGCATCGTTATTGATCAGCCATGCGAACATCCCACGTTTCATGATTATCCCCGTCCACGTCGACCTGGCATTCTAGAACGGGTAGCTGCCGGCGATTTGCGAACGAACAGCCGCCTCACGCAGCCTGAGCCGCCCGCGCCTCGCGCGCCATGTGCCAGATGGTCACGATGTTCACCGCGGCGATCACCAGTTCCAGCGCGGTGCCGCCGACCGAGCCGGCAATAATGTTATTCGCGATCCACAGTCCCGCCCCGCACAGCATCGCCAGGCGCATGCGGATGCCCTCCATCAGGAACAGGGCCAGCGTGCCGATGCAGGACGCGCCCAGCGGCAGCCAGTCGCTCCAGCGGGTAGCGAGCGCGAGGCCGAGGGCAATGTTGATGGCGACGATCGCTGCCGCGATCCATGCCGAGCGGGCGTACAGCGACAGCACCGAGCGCAGCAGCGACACCGTCGAGCTGGCGACGGCGGTCGGTTTGCCGAGCAGCAGGAAGTGGACGATGTAGGCGCAGCACTCGGCCGCCATGAAGAGCTTGCAGCGGCGGTCGTCCTTTTGAGCAAAAGAGCTGACGCCGAGCACGAAAGCGGCATAGCCAACGCACTGCGCCGGAGCAAACCAATCGATTGTCGTTGGGAGCATGAGAGAGAAGCACAGGGCCGCCGGCGCATGGCTGGGCGCCGTGGAGAGAACCACCGACCGGAATTAACGGAAAAATATTATAACGGTGCCATTGATCGCACACTGTTGGGCAGCCAGAGGCAAGGCTGCCTCCAGCGGCGCCGCGGTGGCGGCAAGGCGTTTGCTAGCGCAGCACCTGCAGCTTGGTTTTCTTGCCCTTGCGGTAGGTGTACAGCGTCAGCGCGGCGTTGCGCAGGTCGCCTTTCGGATCGAAGGCGATGGTGCCGGTGATGCCCTGATAATGGATCTGCGCCAGCGCGGGCAGGAATTTGGCGGGCTCGACCGAATCGGCTTTCCGCATGGCGGCGGCGAACACCATCGTTGCATCGTAGGCATACGGCGCATAGGTCTGGACCGCCATCTTGTAGCGCTGGCGGTAGCGTTCGTTGAAGGCGTTGAACCCGGCTTCCTGCGCCTCGCCGATGCCGCCGGCCACCACGCAGAAAACCTTGTCGTCGCCGAGCGCATCGCCGGCCAGCAGCGGCAGCTTTTCCGAGCAGATGCCGTCGCCCGCGACCATTTTCGCGCGCAGCCCGAGCGCCTTCATCTGCTTGAGCATGGGACCGGCCACCGCGTCCATGCCGCCATAAAAAATCACGTCCGGGTCGCGCGCCCGGATCTGGGTCAGGATGGCGTTGAAATCGGTTGCCTTGTCGTGGGTGAACTGGCGGCTGACGACCGTCGCGGCCCCGGGTCCGGCGCGTTTCACGCCCTTGATGAATTCGTCGGCCAGGCCCTGGCCGAAGGCGGTGCGGTCGTCGATCACGGCGATCTTCTTCGCCTTCAGGGTGCCGATCGCATACTTCGCCATCGTGCCGCCGACCAGGTTGTCGTTGGCCACCACCCGGAACGCGGTTTTAAAACCCTGGTTCGTGTAGAGCGGCGTGGTGGCGGCCGGCGAAATCTGCGGAATGCCCGCGTTCGCATAGATCTTCGAGGCCGGCACGGTCGGGCCCGAATTCAGGTGGCCGACCACGGCCGCCACCTTCGCATCGACCAGCTTTTGCGCCACGGCGGTGCCGGTTTTCGGATCGCTGGCGTCGTCCTCCGCCTGCAGCACCCACTTCACCTGCTTGCCGGCGATCGTGATTCCCTTCGCGTTGAGGTCGGCGATCGCCATGCGCGCGCCGTTTTCGATGTCCTTGCCCTGGTGGGCGCCGGGACCGGACAGCGGGGATGCGGTGCCAATCCTGACGATCGACTGCGCGTGGACTGATGGCGCGGTGCCCGAGGCGAACAGGCACGACGCGAGGATGACAGGAAAACGCATGGCAGCTCCTTGGGAAGTTGCCTTGATTGTAATGCCGACCCGCCCGGCGCCCGCAAACAGTCTGCAGCCCCGAAAAAAACGCCAACCCTCGGGTTGGCGCTTCTGTTTTATCCAGCGATCGCTTACGCCGCCTGGTCCAGCGTCGGGTAGTCGATGTACCCTTCTTCGCCGTGCGTATAGAAAGTCAGCGGGTTCGGCACGTTCAGCGGCGCGTTCTGCTGCAGGCGCTGCACCAGGTCCGGATTCGCGATGTACAGGCGGCCGAAGGCCACCGCATCGGCTGCGCCCGACTCGACCGCATCGATCGCCATCTCACGGGTATAGCCGTTGTTGGCGATATAGGTGCCTTGATAGGCCTGGCGCGCCCAGGCGAAATCGAAGCCCGGCACGTCGCGCGGACCACCGGTCGCGCCTTCGATGAAGTGGATGAAGGCGATGCCGCGCTTGTTCAACTCCTCGATCAGGTGGGCGAACAGGGCCTGCGGGCTGCTGTCCGACAGATCATTGGCCGGCGTCACCGGCGACAGGCGGATGCCGACGCGGCCGGCGCCGATTTCCGCTACGCAGGCGTCCACCACCTCGAGCGCGAAGCGGCAGCGGTTCTCGATCGAGCCGCCGTATTCGTCGGTGCGCTTGTTGGCGCCGTCGCGCAGGAACTGGTCGATCAGATAGCCGTTGGCGCCGTGCAGTTCGATGCCGTCGAAACCGGCACGGATCGCATTCGCGGCGCCACGGCGGTATTCGTCGACGATGTCCTTGATTTCTTCCAGCGCCAGGGCGCGCGGCTCGAGCACGTCGACCTTGCCGGCGCGGGTGTAGGCGACCACCTTCGGCGCCACGGCCGAGGGAGCGATCGGTTGCACGCCGCCGGTCAGGTTCGGGTGGGTCACGCGGCCGACGTGCCAGATCTGGGCGACGATCTTCGAGCCGGCCTCGTGCACGGCTTGCGTGATCGGCTTCCAGCCTTCGACCTGGGCATCCGAATAGATACCGGGCGTGGCCATGTAGCCCTTGCCGACCGGCGACACCTGCGTGCCTTCGCTGATGATCAGGCCGGCGTTGCTGCGCTGGCGATAGTATTCGATGTTCATGGCGCTGCCCGGCACGTCGCCGGCGGGTTCGTCGGCACGGCTGCGGGTCAGCGGGGCCATCACGACACGGTTGGCGACGTCGATGTCGCCGATGCGGGTGGGTTGAAACAGTTTTTCGGTCATGTCCTAATCCGTTTCTTCAAGTGAGAGCGTCTGGCGAGACCTCAGGGCAAGGCGCATCGTCGAAGACAGTACGGTAGTACGGCGAGACGAATGCAACGCGGCCATGAGGTTTTGTTAGACGCTCGTGGAGAGATCCGGGCCGCCGGTCGCTGAACTCCCATGGGAGCGATCGCCGGCGGCCACTACAGTTGCTAGTATGAGTATTCCGTGCAGCGCTGGGTAGACCCCACAAATGATATGATCTATTCCTGACTGGAATGAATAGGAAGCGACATGGACCGTCTGCGCTTGATGGAAACCTTTGTACGGGTAGTCGAAACCGGCAATTTCTCGGCCGTGGCGCGCGAGGAGCGCAGCACCCAGTCGGCCATCAGCAAGCAGGTGCAGGCGCTGGAAAGCCTGCTCGGGACGAAACTGCTGGTGCGCTCGACGCGCAGCCACGCTTTGACCGAAGCGGGCAAGCGCTACTACGAGCGCTGCCGCCAGGTGCTCGACACGCTGGAAGAAGCGCGGGTCGAGATCCAGCGCACCGAGAACGAGATCTCGGGCGTGCTGCGGGTGGCCGCGCCGGTCTCGTTCGGACGCCTGCACATCGTGCCGCGCCTGGCGGCATTTTTTGAGCGCTACCCGAAGCTGAAGGTCGACCTGCAGCTCGACGACAGCTTCGTCGACCTGGTCGTGGGCGGCATCGACGTCGCCTTCCGCGTGGGAGAACTGAAGGACAGCCGGCTGATCGCACGGCGCATCGGCACCGCCCACCGCGCCGCCCTCGCTGCGCCGGATTATTTGGCCCGCCATGGCGAGCCCCAGCACCCGCGCGAACTGCGCGAGCACCAGTGCATCGTTTATACGGGCCTGGCCAACCTCAACGAGTGGAATTTCCAGGACGAGGACGGCACCCAGCATACGGTGCGCGTCAACGGCCACCTGCAGTCGAACAGTTCGGAAGCGGTCCGCCAGGCCGTGGTCGAGGGCCTGGGCATCTGCTACACGCCGCAGTGGGTGTATGGCGACGACATCCGCGCCGGGCGCGTGAAACCGATCCTGACGCGCTACCGGCTGCCGTCGCTGCCGCTGAACGTCGTGTTCCAGCCGGCACGGCGGCCCTCACTGAAGATCGGCCATTTCGTCAATTTCTTCGCTGACGCGTTTTCGCGCGATCCGGACATTTCGCCGATGCTGGCGACGGATGACGGGGGCGTACTCGACCAGTTGCGGGCGGGCGATCATTGAAGAAGATTGCTGCGCTACGCCGAGCGTTTCAAGAGTGCTCGGGTATCCATTCGAGCAGGTCCGTTACGCCGATGTCCACGCCCGATTGCGACAACAGTGTCGTCACCTGGCCACGGTGATGCGTCTGATGGTTAAACAGGTGCAACAGCAAGGCGCCGAAGTTCTTCCGGTTGTCACCGCGCGCATTCCTGTACGAGAGCGGCTGGGCCAGGTCCGTATCCGATACCTCCGCCGCCAGCGCCTCGATGATCGCATCGAGCCGCACGCGGTGTTCCAGGAGCGTATCCAGGTCGTCGCTATATCGATGGGCGAGACCGGCGGGAGCCGGAATGCCGGCCATTGCCTGCAAGGACGGAAAACCTGACGGATGCCCCATGAAGCGGCGTAGCCAGATGGTGTCTCCCGTGACGATGTGGTTCAGGGTGCCGATGACCGAACCAAAGAAGGCGCCCCGGTCGGCGCGCAGCGCGTCCTGCGGCAAGGTGGCTGCGGCGGCGTACAGCTTGCGGTTCATGGACGCGTTATAGGACGCCAATAGAACGATATCGTCCCGGGTCGGCATGCTTGTTTTTCTCCTGGATCAGTACCAGCCTTGCGATGATGCTTTGCCAGAAATCCGCAGGACAATTGGAAAAGACCGGTGCATGGACAGTGGCGGTAATGGATGGACGCCAAGCGCTAATGTGAGCGATATTGTATTCATGGCAAGCGCATGTCGCCAACAACAATTAAGCGAAGCTTATGTGTATTGACCGGGCATGCCCGATCGCGCGCCACTGGAGTATCCTCATCTCTTCACCAAGCTCAGCCTTACCAACCAGCGATGCCGATCCGTCGTTTCCTTCCCGCCTGCACCCTTGCACTGTCCGTGTCTTGCGCGCTGCTGCCGAACGCCGCCCAGGCCCAGGGCGACAGCCGCCTGGTCGCCCTGATCAACGAGTACCGGGCCGCGCCCGCATCCTGCGAAGGCAGCCGCAGCGCGCCGGCCCCCGCTTTGAAGGCAAATGCGGCGCTGGCGCGCGTGCGCATCGGTCCCGGCGCCTTTCCCGAATCGGTGCTGGAAAGCGTCGGCTACCATGCGGCGTCTTCCGGCATCATCCATGTCGGCGGCCCGGTGGACGCGGCAGGGGTGATGGAGGCGATCCGCCAGCCCTACTGCCGCGCCCTGCTCGACCCCGGCTTCACCGAGATCGGCGCCACCCGCCGCGGCGAGGAATGGACGATCGTGCTGGCGCGGCCGATGGCGCCGCTGGTATTGCCGGAACAGGAAGTCGTCGGCCGCCAGATCCTCGATGCCGTCAACCTGGCGCGCGCCACGCCGCGGACCTGCGGCACGCGCTCGTTCGGCGCCGCCGCACCGGTTTCCTGGAACGGCGCGCTGGCCGCCGCCGCCGTGGCGCACAGCCGCGACATGGCCACGCGCCGCCATATGGCGCACACCGGAACAGACGGCAGCGAGGCGGGTACGCGCGCCGCCCGCGCCGGCTACAGCTGGCGCCTGATCGGGGAAAACATCGCGGCGGGGCAGAACTCGGCGCAGGAAGCGGTGGCCGGCTGGCTGGAGAGCCCGGGGCACTGTGCCAACCTGATGAATCCGTCGTTCACGGAGATGGGGGCGGGTTACGACATCAGCCGGGCGAGGATGCCGGGGTTTGCTTACTGGACGCAGGTGTTCGGCGTGCCGCGGTAAAAAAGCACATGGAACGCATGCAGGACGTAGGGTGGACGGCTCCACCCGGATATTCGATCAGGCGTGGCGTTGACGCCGTCCACGCGTTCAACGAACGTAAGCAGATCCGCGAATGTTCGCCCACCGCTTGAACGCGTGAACGGGAGACCCGTCCACCCTACATGGGTATTACCAGAAAATGACGCGCTCTTCCGGCTTCAGGTACATCTTGTCGCCCGGCTTCACGCCATAGGCTTCATGGAAGCCCGGGTGGTTGCGCAGGCTGCCGTTGACGCGGAATTCGGACGGCGAGTGCGGGTCCGACTTCAGCTGCGAGATCAGGGCCGCGTCGCGCGCCTTGCCGCGCCGGGCCTGGGCCAGGCTCATGAACAGGCGCTGCTCGGCCGTAAAACCGTCGATCACGGGCGCCGGCTTGCCGGCCAGGGAAATTTTATAAGCCCGGCTGGCCATGATGGCGCCGGCGGCGTCGGCGATGTTCTCGCCCAGCGTCAGTTCGCCATTCACGTTGTAGCCCGGCAGCGGGCTGTAGGCGCCGTACTGGGCCACCCGTGTCTTGCCGCGCGCGGCGAATTTTTCCGCGTCTTCTTTCGTCCACCAGTTGCGCAGGTTGCCGTCGCCATCGAACTGCGAGCCCTTGTCGTCGAAGGCATGGCTGATCTCGTGGCCGATCGAAATGCCGACCGAGCCGTAGTTGACGGCCGGTTCCGCAGCCGCGTCGTACAGCGGGTACTGCAGGCGCGCGGCCGGGAACACGACTTCGTTCAGCGTCGGGCTGTAATAGGCGTTGACGGTCTGCGGCGACATGCTCCAGGCGGCGCGGTCGACCGGCTTGCCCAGTTTATCGATGCCGTACTGGTGGGAGAACGCGCGCGAACGCAGCACGTTGCCGACCAGGTCGCCCTTCTCGATCTTCAGCGTCGAATAATCGCGCCACTTGTCCGGGTAGCCGATCTTCGCGTTCATCTTCGACAGTTTCAGGGTCGCCTGCTTCCTGGTTTCCTCGCTCATCCAGTCGAGGGTCTGGATGCCTTCGCGGAAGGCGGTGACGAAGTGCTTCACCATTTGTTCGACCTGCTGCCTGCGCTCGGAGGGGAAGTGCTTTTCAACATACACCTTGCCGACGATTTCGCTCAGGTCGCGGTTGACCTGGGCAATCGCCAGCTTCTCGATCGCGCGGTTTTCCTTCGTGCCCGACCGCACGGTACCGCGGAAGGCGAAGCTTTCGTCCACAAACGCCTGCGACAGGTAAGGCCCGTAGCTGCTCAGCAGGCGGAATTCGAAATACGACTTCCAGGTCTCGAGCGGGGTGGCGGCGATGATCTTGTCCAGGCCGGCCAGGTAGCTCGGCTGGCTGACGATCAGCGAGTCGAGCTTGCCCTGCACGCCCGTGCCCTTGGCCCAGGCGGCCCAGTCGAAGCCGGGCGTCAGTTCCTTCAGCTGCGCGAACGAGAGCTTGTTGTAGCGCTTGACCGGATCCCGGTTCTCGACCGCGCTCCACTGCACGCGCGCCAGTTCCGTCTCCAGCGCCACGATCCGCGCGGCCTTGCTGGCGGCGTCGGTGTGGCCGGCCAGCGCCAGCATTCTTTCGATGTGGGCCTGGTACCTGGTGCGGATGTCTTTCAGGCGCGCGTCGTCGAGCAGGAAGTAGTCGCGGTTCGGCAGGCCCAGGCCGGACTGGCTGACGGAAACCACCAGGCGGGTCGAGTCGCGGTTGTCCTGGCCGACGTACATGTCGAGCGGCGCGCCGGCGTCGATGCGCGAGAAGTGGGCCGCCAGGGCGGCGATGCCGCGCTTGTCCTTGAGCGCGCTGACGCGCGCGATGTCCTTCTTCAGCGGCGCCAGGCCGAGCGCGTCGCGGCGCGCCCGGTCGACGTAGCTGGTGTAATAGTCCCCCATCTTCTGCGCCTGCGAACCGGCCCTGGCGCCCTTCTGGGCGGCGGCTTCTTCGATGATGGCGCGGATCTGGCCCTCGACCTTGTCCTGGGCGACGTTGAAGGCGCCCCAGCTGGAGCGGTCCGACGGGATCTCGACGTCCTTCAGCCATGTGCCCTGGCTGTAACGGAAGAAGTCGTCCTGCGCGCGCACGCCGGCATCGATGGCGGCGACGTCGACGCCGGACACGGCGGCAGCGGCGGTAGCGGCAGCGGCGGGTGCGGCAGTGGTGGTGTCATGCGCGCCGGCGTGGGTAGCGACGGCGAACAGCCGCGATCAGACTGCTGCACAAGCGACGCTTCATGTTTCTCTCCGTTATTGGAATAGTTGGGAACCGGCGATGCTAATCCATCGGAGCGGCCCCTCCCAAGGCATGGCGGAGAGATTTACATGTGCGTGTCTCTTTGCGGAGAGCCCCGTCAGCGGCGGAATATCCAGAGGATAAGGCTGATGACGATCGAGATGACGATGCAGGTGACGATCGGGAAGCTGAAGCTGAAGCCCTCGCGCACGACGTGGATGTCGCCGGGCAGGCGGCCGAAGGGCAGCTTGCGCAGCCAGGGCCAGGCGACGCCGACGGCGGCGACGCCCAAGCCCAGCACGATCAGCGCGCGCTGCACCGTGGCGCCTCCCGTGGACGGTGGGGTGTCACGGCTTGCCGCCTCCGCCGCTGCCGCCGCCGGCTGCGCCGCCGCCGCGGTTGCCGGACAGCGAACTGCCGGACAGGGTGTTGCCGCCGCTCGGGTCGCCGCCGGCACCTGCCGCCACGCCGGCCTGCCCCGTCGCGCCGCCCAGGCCGGCGCGGGTGTCATCCCCCGATGCCGTGTCGCCCAGGCCGGTCCCGCCGGCCGCGCCCGCGCCCGCTGCCGGGCTGACGTCATTGCCGGCGATGGTGCCGCCCGGCGTGCCCGGGGTGCCCGCCGCGTCGGCCTGGCCGCGCAGGCCTGCACCGCCCGGACCGCCCCTGCTGCCGGACATTGCGGCCCCGGCCGCGGCATCGGTGCCGCCCGCCGCGCCGACGATGTCGGCCCCGACCGTGCCGGTCTGGCCCTGCACCGGCTGCGCGCCGCCCTCGGCCAGCGTCTCGCTGCGGGTCACCTGCTGGCCTGCTCCGCCCTGCGCGCCTTGTTGGGCATCTTGCTTCTCGTTTTGCTTCTCGTTTGCCATCTTCGATCTCCTGTTCTGCGGGTCAGAAAACGCGTTCGATCATGCGTTTTTCATTGTGCCGAACTTGCCTTGGGACCGGCGCGCCGCAGGCCGCGCAGAGTCCCGCGCACGGCTCGCACACGCCCATTTCCTGCGTGCGTCGGGGTTCCAGACCCCGATGCTATACTGAATTCACGCGACGATCGGCATGCGATGACTGGGTCGCGCTGGCCGGGCGGACCCGGTTTTGCCCGGTATTCCGGCATCGGCGCCAGGACGGCGTCATGCCGGCCATGCACCCGGGCGGCGTGCGCGCCACCGCGCGTCGCGCCCACTTGTCGGGCATGCGGGCAGGTGCCGGGCTGGCCGGCCTGCCCGGCCGGCCGGACTCATCTGTACGCGATCGCCGGTCGCTAGCTGTTGCGCTCGGTTCTGCGCCTGGCCGAACACGCCACGCCGCGGCACCGAACATCATTCACGATTCATTATATTGACAGGGGGTAGCATGCCAACAACCTGGTTTATCACGGCCAATGCGGGCCGGGCAAGGTTCTTTTCCGAGAACGATCCCGCGGAACCGCTGCAGGAACTGGAAGACATGGTGAACAACGGCGCGCGCCTGCGCACCGCGGAGTCCGAGACCGACAGGCTGGGCCCGACCGCCGCCGGCAAGAGCAGCCACAACATCGGCGGCACGCAAGGGGTGGCCCAGGCGCACAACGCCGGCGCCGGCGCCCCGAACAAGCAGTACGAGCCGAACCAGACGCCGGTCGAGCACGCAACCGAACTGTTCGCGAAGGACATCTCGCAATTCCTGATGAAATCGCACCAGGAAGGCCGCTTCGACCAGATCGTGCTGTCGGCGTCGCCGCAATTCCTGGGCACGCTGCGCATGAATTTCGATCCGCACCTCAAGCCGCTGATCAAGCAGGAGTTCAACAAGGACTATACCCAGGTCGCCGGACACCAGCTGCGCGGCCAGCTGCAGGCGCAACAGGCCAAGTCGGAGGAGTAAGAGCGTCCAACAAAACCCTCATGGCGCTTCGAGCGCGGGGCGCTCGAAGCGCGGCGCCGCAGCGGCGGACCGCGAAGACAGTACACTAGTACGGCGAGACGACGCAACGCAGCCATGAGGGGAATTGTTAGACGCTCCAAGCCTCCGGCCAGGCATCTGCCCGTGACGCCAACCACTGCCGGTTGGCGTTTTTTTGTGTGCCCGCCCACCGGCGGAAGGCAGCGCGAGCGCGCCAGTATTTACAATGCAAATTATCTGCCGGATAACAATTCACCAAATCAATAACCGTCATCCGGATTCTGAATTGGTATTCCGGGCGCCGCTGGGTTCACAATGGTCCACTTGGTAAGAATGCAGTGGCAATGAGCACACCGAACTTTGACCGGCGGGCGCCAGCCCGCGCGTGCGGCGCATGATCGTCCGCGACCGCCCCAACGGCCTGCGCCTGTTCCTGACGATGCGCGGCTCGATCCTGACTTCCATCTGGAAGAGCCTGACCATCACCACACTGCTCGCGGTCCTTGTCACCTGGAGCCACGGCGAGCTGTGGCACCACAAGATCCGCCTTACCATCACCCCGTTCACCCTGATGGGCTTGCCGCTGGCGATCTTCCTCGGCTTTCGCAACAACTCCGCCTATGACCGCTACTGGGAGGGCCGCAAGCTGTGGGGCGAACTGGTACTGCGCAGCCGCAACTTCGCACGCCAGTGCCTGAGCCTGGTCGACGACGACCCCAACAAGCCCGCGGCCGAACACCTGCGCACGCGGATGATCCGGCGCACCATCGCCTTTGCCCATGCGCTGCGCCACAACCTGCGCCGCACCGAGGCCGAGGCCGACGTCGCCCCCCACCTCCACCCGGCCGAGTGGGCCGCATTGCACGGCCGCCTCAACCTGCACCAGGCGCTGATGCTGGAGATGGGCGAAGACCTGGCCCGCTGCCGCCGCGCCGGCCTGGTCGACAGCGTGCGCGCCGCCACGCTCGATGCGACCATCTCGGCCATGGTCGCCACCGCCGCTTCCTGCGAACGCATCAAGAATACGCCGGTGCCGTTCTCGTACACACTGCTGCTGCACCGCACCGCCTACCTGTACTGCTTCCTGCTGCCCTTCGGCCTGGTCGACACCATCGGCTACCTGACGCCGCTGGTGGTGGCGATCGTGGCCTACACCTTCTATGGCCTGGACGCGCTGGGCGACGAGATCGAGGAGCCGTTCGGCGACTCGCCGAACGACCTGCCGCTCGACGCGATCTGCCGGGCCATCGAAATCGACATGCGCGACGCGCTCGGCGACGCCGAGCTGCCGCCCCCGCTCACCCCCGTCAATTACTGGCTGCGCTGACGCGGCCGCAACCCGGGGCTTTTCCGCACCACCAAGGCAAAACCGAACCATGAACATCGAAGCATACGAAGAACGCATCGGCTGTCCGCTGCTGCGCGAACGCGTCACCAGCGCGGCCGCGGCTGCCGCGCTGATCCGCGACGGCATGACCGTCGGCATGAGCGGCTTTACCCGCGCCGGCGACGTCAAGCTGGTGCCGGCCGCGCTGGCCGAACGCGCGCGCCGCGAACCGCTGCGCATCACCCTGCTCACCGGCGCCTCGCTCGGCAACGACACCGATAAACTGCTCACCGAAGCGCACGCGCTGGCGCGGCGCATGCCCTTCCAGGTCGACCCGGTGCTGCGCGCGGCGATCAACCGCGGCGAGGTGATGTACGTCGACCAGCACCTCTCCGAAACCGTCGAGGTGCTGCGCGCCGGCCACATGAAGCCGGTGGACATCGCCGTCATCGAGGCGGTGCGCATCACCGACAGCGGCGCCATCGTGCCCACCACCTCGGTCGGCAACAGCGCCAGCTTCGCGATCCTGGCCGACAAGGTCATCGTCGAGATCAACCTGGCGCAGGTGCGCGCGCTGGAAGGCCTGCACGACATCTGGATCCCGAAGAAGCGCCCGATGCGCGAGCCGATCCCGCTGATGTCGGCCGAAGGCCGCGTCGGCACGACCGCCATCGAGATTCCGGCGGAGAAGATCGCGGCCATCGTCATCACCGACCAACCGGACAGCACCTCCTCGATCCTGCCGCCGGACGAGGAGACGGCGGCGATTGCCGGCCACCTGGTGCGCTTTTTCGAAAACGAGATCGAAGCCGGCCGCCTGACGCGCCGCCTGCTGCCGCTGCAGGCGGGCATCGGCACCATTGCCAATGCCGTGATGGCCGGCTTTTGCGACAGTCCCTTCGAGCACCTGACGATGTATTCCGAGGTGCTGCAGGATTCGACCTTCGACCTGTTCGACGCCGGCAAGCTCGATTTCGCCTCCGGTTCCTCGATCACCCTGTCGCCAGAAAAGAGCGCCCAGGTGTTCGGCGACTTCGAGCGCTACAAGGAGCGGCTGGTGCTGCGGCCGCAGGAAGTGTCGAATCACCCGGAAGTGATCCGGCGCCTCGGGATCATCGCCATCAATACCGCGCTCGAGGCCGACATCTACGGCAACGTGAACTCGACCCACGTGTCCGGCACCCACATGATGAACGGGATCGGCGGCTCGGGCGACTTCGCGCGCAACGCCTACCTGTCGGTCTTCGCCACCAAGTCCACCGCCAAGGGCGGGCGCGTCTCCTCGATCGTGCCGATGGTGTCGCATGTCGACCATACCGAGCACGACGTCGACATCATCGTCACCGAACACGGCCTGGCCGACCTGCGCGCCCTCGCCCCGCGCGAACGCGCCGAGAAGATCATCGCCCATTGCGTCGCCGCGCCCTACCAGGACATGCTGCGCGCGTATGTGCGCGAGGCCCAGGAGCGCGGTGGCCACACGCCGCACGTGCTGGAAAAGGCGTTTGCCTGGCACGAGCGCTATCGCCGCACCGGGTCGATGCTGGAGGGCGAGGCGTAGCCGACCGGCCTGGTCGTGCCGCCGGCACCGGGTGGCGGCGCTTCCGCCACCGGCCGGCGGACGCTATACTTACCGTTTATTTTCCTGCTACCGCCATGTCCCTGCCGCCCTGCCCCCTCTGCCATTCCAGCTATACCTACGAGGATGGCGGCAACCTGGTCTGCCCCGAATGCGGGCACGAATGGGCGCAACCCGGGTCGCCCCAGGCGGCCGCCGCTGCCGAGACGGCACGGGTCTACCGCGATGCGGCCGGCAACCTGCTGCAGGACGGCGATACCGTCACCGTGATCAAGGATTTGAAACCGAAGGGGTCGGGCGGCGTCATCAAGCAGGGCACGAAGGTCAAGAACATCCGCCTGGTCGACGGCGACCACGACATCGACTGCAAGATCGACGGCTTCGGGGCGATGAGCCTGAAATCCGAATTCGTGCGCAAGGTGTGAAGCAGGCAGGCCACGCATGGCCTGCCCGGATACGACGACACCAGCCGGGCGGCTGGTGTTTTTTTGCCCGCCCCTCGGGCGGGCGTCAATGCAGGCGCAGCGCGGGGCCGGATCAGTAGCCGCGGCCGCCGGTGCCGCCGCCGGTACCGGTGCTGGTGCCGGAGGTGCCTGAACTGGAGGTGCCGCTCGTGCCCGAGGTGCCGGAGGTGCCGGAGGTACCGCTGGTGCCCGAGGAGCCGGCAGCGCCGACGCCCTTCGCGCCGCCGGCGGTGCCCATTGCACCGCTGGTGTCGGTGTCCACCGTACCGCTGGTGCCGCCCGTGCCGCTGGTGCCCATCGAACCACTCGTGCCCATCGAGCCGCTGGAACCGCTGGTGCCGGTACCCGTCGAGCCGGACGTGCCGCTGCTGCCGCTGGTGCCGGTGCCCATCGAGCCGGACGTGCCGCTGCTGCCGCTGGTGCCGGTGCCCATCGAGCCGCTCGAACCACTGGTGCCGCTGGCGCCCGATCCGCTGGTGCCCGACGAACCGCTGGTGTCGCCCGTGGTGCCGCTGGTGCCCGACGCACCCGTGCCGGCCGCGCCGCTCGAACCCGAAGTGCCGCTGGCGCCGCTGGTGCCCGACGAGCCGCTGGTGCTGGAGTCGCTCTGGTCCGACTTCTTCTGCTTGTGCTTCTTGTGCTTTTGCGTCTCGCTGGAGCTGGTGCTGCCACTGCTCGAGCTGCCGGATGTCTGGTCGCTTGCCTGCGAGCCCGACTGGCCGGCCGTGCTGCTGGACTGCGCGCTGGCATTGAACGACATGGTCATGGCCGCCGCGACCGATGCTCCGAGCATTGCTTTCAACAGTTTATGCATTTTCATGTCTATCTCCTAATATCCTGGGGGCTAAAAGCTCAACAATATCAATGACATAGTTGAGGAGGCGAGTGTAGATAGGTCGACACGATGGGAGCGCGCGGTAGCCTTCTGGAAAATTAAAAAAACCCTGTCAGGGCGTCGCGGCGACCGGCCCGGCGCCTCCCGGCGCCACCTGCGCAGCCTGTGCCGCGAGGGTGCCGAGCTGGGTGTACAGGGGCAGCACGTTCGCCTTGTCGTCCGGGTAGACGCGGTTCGACACGAACACGTAGAAGGTGCGCGAGCCGGGATCGATCCACAGCACGCAGCCCGTAAAACCGGTGTGGCCGTAGCTGCCGACCGGGAACAGCGTACCGCGCGGGCGCTCTGCAAACGGCGAATCGATGTCCATGCCCAACCCCCGCTGCGAGGCAATGCCCGGCGGCGTCTGCACCGTGCTCAGGAGGCGTACGCTCTCGCGCGACAGCACCCGTACGCCATCGAGTTCGCCTTCGCCCAGCAGCATGCGCGCGTAGCGGGCGATGTCGCGCGCCGTGCTGAACACGCCGGCGGAACCGGCCACGCCGCCCATCCGGCGCACGGTCGGGTCGTGCACCACGCCCTGCAGGGTCGCGCCCGCGGGCACGTCGCCGTGCGGCGCCATCGGCTGCCCGCCCGGGCTGCTGTGGGTCGGCGCGATGCCGTGCGCGCTCATGCGGCGTAGCGGCAGGTAGCCGGTGTCCCGCATGCCGAGCGGTGCGAAGATGCGCTGCCGGGCGAACTCGTCGAGCGGCATGCCGGACAGCTGCCGCACCAGCTGGCCAAGCAGGATGTAATTGATATCCGAATAGCGGAAGAAGGTTCCGGGCGCATGCGTGACCGCTTGCGCGCAGGCCCGCGCATGGGCTTGCGCGTCGCCGCTCCAGGCCGGCTTCGCGGGCAGGCCGGAGGCCAGTCCCGAGGTATGCATGAGCAGGTGGCGGATGGTGATCGCTTCCTTGCCGCCGCCGGCGCAGGCCGGGAAATAATCGACCAGTCTTGCATCCAGGTCGAGTTTGCCCTCCTCGGCCAGCAGCAGGATCGCGGGCGCGGTGACCAGCACCTTGCTCAGCGAGGCGGCATCGAACACGGTATCCAGCCCGACAAGGGGCGCCTCCGGCGCGTAGCGGAAGCGGCCATAGGCGCGCCGGTGGACCGCGCCATCGCGTTCGAGATGGAACACGGCGCCCGGCATGCGGCGCTCGGCGAGCGCGGCGCCGATGGCGGCGTCGATCCGCGCGAACTGCCGGCTGTCGAGCGGTGCCTGCGCCCCATCCGCAGTGCCCGGCGCCGGCAAGCCGCTGCAGCCGGCCACCAGCACGGCCAGGACAGCGCCAGCGGCCGCGGTCTTGCGCCGCAACAGCGCACGGAGGGAATGAGGAGGCATGGAAAACCCTGGAAGAGGAAGTAGCGCGCACCATGCAGGCGCGGGCGCAGGTGCAGGCACCAAACAGAACCATGATAGGCGGGCAATAATTGGCGGTCAATCTTTACGCCGCCGGCACGCCGCGGCCGCATTTTGCGACCCGGACAGCGAGAAAAAAACCATCGGCGTATCATGCGGTTCATGATTCCTTATTCCATACTCGACCTGTCGCCGATCGCTGAAGGCAGCGATGCGCGCGCTTCTTTCCACCACTCCCTCGACCTCGCCCAGCATGGCGAACGCTGGGGCTACAACCGTTTCTGGCTGGCCGAACACCACGGCATGCCCGGCATCGCCAGCGCCGCCACCTCGGTGCTGATCGGCTATGTGGCAGCCGGCACGTCCACCATTCGTGTCGGCGCAGGCGGCATCATGCTGCCGAACCATTCGCCGCTCGTCATCGCCGAGCAGTTCGGCACGCTCGAATCGCTGTTCCCGGGCCGGATCGACCTGGGCCTGGGCCGTGCGCCGGGCTCCGACCACACCACCGCGCGCGCCCTGCGGCGTAACTTGTCGTCGGATGCCGACGAGTTCCCGCAAGACATCCTCGAGCTGCAGGATTATTTCGCCGACTCGCCGCGCCGCTCGGTAAAAGCGGTGCCTGGCGCCGGCCTGAACGTGCCGCTGTGGATCCTCGGTTCCAGCCTGTTTGGCGCCCAGCTCGCCGCCCACCTCGGCCTGCCGTATGCCTTTGCCTCGCACTTCGCGCCGCAGATGATGATGCAGGCGATCGACATGTACCGCGCCAACTTCAAGCCTTCGGCACAGCTGGACAAGCCCTACGTCATGCTCGGCTATAACGTGTTCGCCGCCGACACCGACGAGGAAGCGCAGTTCCAGGCGACCTCGATGCAGCAGGCTTTCGTGAACCTGCGCAGCGGCCGCCCGACCAGGCTGCGCCCGCCCGTGCGCGGCTACCTCGAGTCGCTCGACCTGCCGGAACGGATGATGCTCGACAGCGTGCTGTCCTGCTCGGCGATCGGCGCTCCGGGCACCGTGGCGGCCCAGATGAAGGCGTTCATCGCCCGCACCCGTCCCGACGAGCTGATGATCACCTCGCAGATCTTTGACCACGCGGCGCGCCTGCGCTCGTACGAGATCACGGCGCAGATTCGGGAAGCGGGGTAAGCCAGTCGGTTTATCAATCTCCGGAGCCCGTCCCGTTTTGCAGGGAGAACGTAGGGTGGACTCGCGGTGTTTCTCAGGCGCGTCGTTTATGCGCACCGGTCCATTACCGTGTTACCAGCGGGATGCGAACTATGCGTCCCCGGTCCCCGCCTGCAGCGCGTCGATCAGCTCGCGCGTCGTGCGCACCCGCCCCATCACCCGGAACGTATTCCGGCACGCGAATTCATGTGCCTCGGCCGTGATGCCGCTCATCGCGTCCTCGGCGAACACCAGCGCATAGCCACGGTCGTAGGCGGCGCGCGCGGTCGATTCGACGCCGAAATTGGTGACGATGCCGCCCAGTACCAGCGTCCTGATGCCGCGCCGCCGCAGCAACTGGTCGAGCTCGGTTCCGTAGAAGGCGCCCCACTGGCGCTTGGTGATGACGATGTCGTTCGCCTGCACGTCGGCATCCGCCGCCAGGTGCGAGGCGTCCGGCGGCGGCGCCGGCGCGCCGGGCGGGCGCAGCGGCGCGTCCGCCACGGGCGACTGCAGCTCGTTCATCAACACCCGCACGTAGATCACCATGGCGCCGCGGTTGCGCATTTCTCCGGCCAGCAGCACGCAGTTGCCCAGGACCTGCTCGGCCGGATACGGCGCCAGCGCGCGCCCCATGTTGCCGTTTTGCAGATCGACCAGCACCAGTGCGGTGCTGGCCAGATCAATCGAAAAGTCGTCCATCGCATCCTCCTCCATCCGAGTATCGATGAAAGCGCCGGGCCGCGGCGCCCGCTTCCAATCCCGTCAGCCTAGGACTTGTCCGGCACGATGCGCAGGATGCGCGAGTTCGACTCGTCGGTCAGCACGTACAGGTGGCCGTCCGGTCCCTGGCGCACGTCGCGCACTCGCTTGCCGATGTCCAGCTTTTCCTGGCGTACCACCTTGCCGCCCGCGTCCAGCTCGATCCGGTACACGTCCATCGCCGCCAGGTTGCCGCTGAACAGGCTGCCGCGCCAGTGCGGGAAGGCGTTGCCGGTGTAGATCGCCAGGCCCGAGGAGGCCGGCGACGGCGACCAGACGGCCAGCGGATCGGCCATGCCCGGCACGCTCGGTTTGCCGACCGGCTCCCGCGTGCTGTAGTCGAGGCCGTACGACTGGATCGGCCAGCCGTAGTTCTTGCCGCCCTCGATGCGGTTGAGCTCGTCGCCTCCGCGCGGGCCGTGCTCGTTCGCGAACACCCGGCCGCCGGCCGCATCGACCACCAGGCCCTGGATGTTGCGGTGGCCATAGGACCAGATTTCCGGCAGCGCGCCGGGCTTGCCGGCCAGCGGATTACCGGGGGCCGGCTTGCCTTCGGCAGTCAGGCGCAGGATGGAGCCGTTGTGGCTGCCGAGGTTCTGGGCCTGGTCGCGCGCCAGCATGTTACCGACGCGCTGGGGCGGGTTGCCGCCATCGCCGATGCTCATCAGCAGGGTGCCGTCCGGCATGAAGGCAATGCGCGAGCCGAAGTGCTGGGCGCCGCTCTTCGCGGGCGAGACGCGGAACAGGGTCTTGACGCCGTGCACCCGCTTGCCGTCGAACACCCCCTGCACGAGGGCGGTGCGGTTCTCGCTCGTGGTGCCGTTCGCCATGGTCATGTAGACGCGCACGTTCGGCCCTTTGTCGCCCGGGTGCACGGCGATGTCGAGCAGGCCGCCCTGCCCGCTCGCGAGCAGGGTCGGCAAGCCTTCCAGCGGCACCAATTGCACTTTGCCGCCGGCGACCAGGTGCAGCGTGCCCTCCTTGCCGGTGACGAGCATGCGGCCATCCGGCAACCAGGCCATGCCCCAGGCCTGCGGCAGCGCGTCGGTCACGGTCTCGGCGCGCCATCCCTTCGCCTCGGGCACGCTCTTCGTGACCTGCACCTGGGCGAACGCGGGCAAGACTGCGCACGAGATAACGGAAGCGGCGGAAACACATCGGGCAAGTTGGCTGAACTGCATGCAAATCTCCTTTAAAAGTTATTAATCTTCCGTCATCTTTCGTCATTTATACCACTTCCACTGCAAAGATAACGAAATCGGCGTATCATCGACGTTTGTGAACTGTTTCTGAACCGTTTTTGACCTTTCCAAGGAATGCTCAATGACCCAACGACGCTCTTTCCTCAAAAGCTCTGTTGCCCTCGCTTCCGTGATCGGCATGCCGGCACTGGCCAAAGCTGCCCAGTCCGCGCCTGGCGAACGCACGCTACGCCTGTACAACACGCATACCGGTGAAAGCCTGCGTCGTGTCTTCTGGGCCGAAGGCCAGTTCATTCCGGACGCGCTGCAAGACATCAATAAACTGCTGCGCGACCACCGCAACAACAAGATCGCACCGATCGATCCGAAACTGCTGCTCCTGGTGAATGAAGTGAGCAACAAGTTCGGCGATGGACAACAGCTGCACATCATTTCCGGCTACCGTTCGCCGGAGTCGAACGCCAAGCTTGCCGCCCGCAGCAACGGCGTGGCCCGCCACAGCATGCACATGGATGGCAAGGCCATCGACATCCGCCTGCCGGGCAAGAACCTCGCCCAGCTGCACAAGGCGGCCATGTCCCTGCGCGGCGGCGGCGTCGGGTACTACCCGGACTCGCAGTTCGTGCACATGGACACCGGCCGGGTCCGTTACTGGTAAGCACCATGCGGCCGCTCGCGCGCTGCCTCATCGCTGCCTTCACGGGCAGCATCGCACTTGCCGCCGTGCCGGCGGCAAGCCTGGCCCAGGACGCCGCCGCTTCCCCGGTCGCCACCGTGAAGGTGACCAGCACGCGCGATCCGGTCGACAAATCCTACCGCAAGATGATCGCAGGCATGGAACGCTTCGAGCGCGAGCATGCCTTCGCCCCCAAGGCCAGCCTGCGTTTCCAGCTGCTGCCGCGCACCCCGGACGTCAAGATGGAGGGCATCACCCTGCGCGTGGCCGGTGACACGGTCTCGGTGCCGATCCCGATTGCTCCCGACAACAGCTTCGTCCTGGCCCGTAACGAGCAGGCGCTGCGCGAAGACGCGGCCGTGCTCGCCAACCGGAAAACCACCAGCATGACCTGGCGCGCGCTGATCCGCTCGCCGGGTCTCGCACCCGGCACCCGGCGCCTGGGCGACCTGCGCCTCGAATGCCGGGTCGGGGTGGAAGCCGGGCTGGTGTCGAACAGCTCTCCCCTGTTCGGCTGGATCTCGGACGTGCTCACCGGCGCCGACCAGATCTGCAACAGCCCCAACGGCAACTACCTGTTCTTCGCCGACCGCCCGATCTTCTCGGTGCGCCTGCGCGCCGGCGAGCGGGTCGAGGAACTGCCCTTCAAGATGATCTACCACGGCGGCGAGAAAACGCGCGAGGAGCTGCCTTACTGCGATTGCCAGGTATTGCTCGACCGCACCTATTTCGCGCCGATCTGGGATAAAAGCTGGCCCGACGACACGGTCGTCGAGTTCGAGTACATGATCGACGAACCGGCGGCGGCAGCGACGGGACCGGCTCCGGAGGCAAGACCATGAAGACCTGCGCCCTCATCCTGGCAGCGGCCGTGCTCGCCGGCTGCGCCACCAGTGCCGCCCCGCCCGGCACCCAGGTGCCCGCCGAGCGGCTTGCCGCCTCGATCGTGCCCGGCCGCACCACCAAAGCCGAGCTGCTCGCCACCTTCGGCCCGACCAAGAACGTGGTCTTCGACAGCGGCTACGAAACCTGGGTGTACCAGTCCCCCGCGGGCGGCGGCCGCTTTGCCGAGTTCGTGATCCTGATCGATCCGCAGGGCGTCGTCGCCAAGACACGCCAGCGCCCGCCGACCGCGCCCTGAATCCTGCTACTGTCGTCCGTGGCGTGCGCCGCATGTCGAACAAGGCTGGCAAGCTTGGCCGATGGAGTGTCGGATCCTGTGGAGGCCCATCATGCTGGTCGATCGCGCACGGGTATTTCTTCTATCACTGCTGTTCCTGCTCGCCGGCTGCGGCGGCGGAGGCGGCAATCCCGGCACCACCACGCCCCCCTCGGCACCGCCGGCGGCCACCACCGGTGCGCTGCAGGTGGTCATCAATTCCCTGCCCGCAGGCACGAACGGCGCGGTGCGCGTCACAGGGCCGAACAATTTCAGCCAGGACGTATCGGGTACGCAAACCCTGAACACGCTCGCGCCCGGCTCCTATAACGTCACGGCAAGCAACGTCACCGTCGGCGGCGCCACCACCTACACGCCCTCGCCGCCCACGCAAGGTGTCGTCGTCACCGCCGGCGCCACCGCAACGGCCACCGTCTCCTATGCCGCCCCGGCACTGACACTGGCCCTGTCCGACATCGGCCCGACCTTCACCAACCCGACTTATCTCACCGCGCCGCCGGGCGACGAACGCCTGTTTGTGGTCGAGCGGCGCGGCGTGATCCGCGTCGTGCGCAATGGCGCCACGCTGGCCCAACCCTGGCTCGACATCAGCAGCAACGTGTTCACCGGCGGCGAAGGCGGGCTGCTGTCGATGGCCTTCGACCCGAATTTCGCCAGCAACGGCTTTTTCTATGTCTACTACAGCGACCCGGCGCAGAACATCGTCGTCGAGCGCTACGGTTCCTCGCCGGTGCCGAACGTGGCCGACCCGACCTCGGCGCTGACCATCCTGCGCATCCCCCACCCGCAGTTCCAGAACCATTTCGGCGGTCTGGTCGCCTTCGGGCCCGACGGCATGCTCTACGCCGGCACCGGCGACGGCGGCGGCGCCGGCGACCCCTTCGGCAACGCTCAGAACCTCAATTCGCTGCTCGGCAAGCTACTGCGGGTGGATGTGCGCAGCGCCACCGCCGGCCAGCCGTACACGATTCCGGCGAATAACCCCTACGTCAACCAAACCGGGCGCCGTCCCGAGATCTGGGCCTATGGCCTGCGCAATCCGTGGCGCTTCGCCTTCGACGGCGAGCAGCTCTACACGGCCGACGTCGGCCAGGATGCGCGCGAGGAAGTCAACATCGCCACCCTCTCCCAGGGCGGGCTGAACTACGGCTGGGACATGATGGAAGGAACGGTTTGCTTCGGCGCGGCCACCTGCGACCGCACCGGCCTGACGCTTCCCGTCTTCGAATACGCGCACGGCGCGAACAACGTCAACGGCTGTTCCATCAACGGAGGCTATGTCTACCGGGGAAGTGCCATGCCGGAACTGGCGGGGCGCTATTTCTATTCCGATTTCTGCCGCGGCTTCGTGAAAAGCTTTTTCGCCACCGGGGCCGGCATCACCGAGCAGCGCGACTGGAATCTCAGTGATGCGGGGCGGGTCGTTTCCTTCGGGCGCGACGGCGCCGGCGAACTGTACGTGATCAGCGCCAGCGGCCATATTTTCCGGCTCGTCCGGGGCGCCTCCGCCCAGCCGGGGTAAAATTGGCGCATGGCCCGCTTACATCTCGATTTTCCTGAAGACCAGTATTACTACTCCACGCCGCTGACGGTGCGCGTGACCGACATCAACGCCGCGAACCACCTCGGCAACGACTCGATGATCTCGATGATCTCCGAGGCGCGTGCCCTGTTCCTGTACGAATTCGGCGTCGCCGAAACCGAGCGCGACGGCACCGGCATCATCGTCACCGACCTCGCCACCACCTACCGCGCCGAAGCGCACGCACGCGACGAGCTGCTGTTCGAAGTCGGCGTGATGGACTTCAACAAGTACGGCGGCGACATCACCTTCCGCATCACCCGCCCGCGCGACAGGGCGCTGGTGGCCATGGCCAAGTCCGGCTTCGTGTTCTACAACTACAAGACCAGCCAGGTCGTCGCCATGCCGGACGATTTCCGCAGCAAGTTCGAACGCGTCAATTGGGTCGACTGAGCATCCCCGTTCAAAAATAGGCAAACTGCGCAGCTACGAAATCCCGGCCGGGGAAGTCGGCAACCGCAACCCGATCGTCGTCGCCAGCGAAAACTGGTACGCCCCGGAACTGCAGGTGACGGTGTATTCGAAACACAGCGACCCGCGCAGCGGCGAGTATATCTGCCGCCTGGAAGGCTTGAAACGGGGAGAGCCGGCCCCGGCGCTGTTCACGGTGCCGGCGGACTACGCGGTGCGCGACACGCATCGGCGTGCGCCGCGTGCGCCGGGCTGGAGCGGCGAGTAAACGACGGCGGGCAAACGACGCGGCGATGCGGCCTGGCGGTGCGGCTTTGCTGCGGCCTGAAACGCGTGGAGTCAGGAGCGGTTCGCCGCCCGCTCCACCCTGCTTTATCTCGGTTCATAGGGCGGCCTCACATCTTCATAGGCAAGACAGCGACAAAAAAAGGCCGCTTCGATGCCAATCGAGGCGGCCTTTTTAGCTTGGCTGAACAGCTTCAGCCCTGCGGCTGCTTTTTTTACATCACCGCCGTGCGGCGCGTTCGCGCGGGACGACGGTCGAATAGAACCAGTCGTCGATCATGCGCTTTTCATAGCGCAGCGATTCGCCATCGGTGTAGCGGCTGATGCGGTCCATGAAGGCCATGTCGCGCAACTGCACCTCGCCGCTGCGCAGCACCTGGCCATTCTGCTCGATCGTAAAACGCAGGTCGATGCGCGGCCAGTCGACGCCGTTGCTCCTGACGATGCGCAGGTCACGCGCGCCACGGCCCGGATATTCACGGCCGGCCAGGTCGACGTCCAGCACATCCAGGCGCAGATTCTGCCCCGGCGGCAATTGCGCGCTCAGCTTGGTGAAGTGTTCGGTCAGGTCTTTCAGGACCGCTTCGCGCTCCCAGGTGGCGAACGGCAGGTCCGAGAAACGCGCGGGCTCGACGTAGTTCACGGTCACGTCGGCCGATGCGGCGCCCGCAGCCAGCGCCAGCAAGCCGCTGACGGCCAGTTTGCGAATCACGTTTTTCATGGCGATTCCTTTCTCTCTGCATCTTGATTTGGTTGTCGTTCCAATATACGCGCGTTTACCAGCCGACGCTGTCTACGCCGGGTAAATTCTGTATCGCTTTGTGAGTCCCGCTTTGTAAGTCCATCTGTTAGCCCTCGCACAGCCGATCTCTGCGGGCAGAGCCAGAATGGCCGCAAGGAGGTAGTCCCGTGCCAGAAGGTCCATCGCTCTTCATCCTGAAGGAAGAAACAGCCCGTTACGTCGGCCAGGAAATCGTCGAGGCCGGCGGTAACGTGCGCGCGATCGATCCTGCGCGCCTGGTCGGCCAGACCATCCTGTCGCTGCGTACCTGGGGCAAGCACTTCCTGATCGAAACGCCGGACATGGTGGTGCGCGTTCACTTCCTGCTGTTCGGTACCTATCGCGTCAACGAGCGGCGCGACAAACCCCCGCGCCTGTTCCTACGGATGGCCGATGGCGGCGAAATCAATTTCTATGCGTGCGCGGTGCGTGAGATCGACCGCGACCTCGACAGCCAGTACGACTGGAGCGCCGACGTCATGAGCGAAGCCTGGAATCCGGCCAAGGCACGCAAGAAACTGCGCGCCCTGCGCGACATGCTTGCCTGCGACGCGCTGCTGAACCAGGACATCTTCTCTGGCGTGGGCAACATCATCAAGAACGAGGTGCTGTTCCGGATCCGCGTCCATCCGGCCTCCACCGTCGGTGCGCTGCCCGCGCCCAAGCTGCGGGCGCTGGTCGACGAGGCACGCCAGTACAGCTTCGATTTCCTGGAATGGAAAAAACAGTATGTACTGAAACAACACTGGCTGGCCCACGCGAAAACCATCTGCCCCCGCTGCAATATTCCCTTCACCAAGGCCCACCTCGGCCGCACCAACCGTCGCAGTTTCTTCTGCGAACGCTGCCAAAAACGGTACACCTGAGTCATTCCTCCAACACTTCGGGGTGTTGATTTCGTGCGCCACGCCGGCCACCAGGCTGCCCAGCGAAGCCAGTTTTTCCTGGCGCACCAGTTCGACCTGCGCCTGCTGCAACTGGGTCAGCGCGGTGTTCAGGGCCGCGTTCTGCGCTTCCAGGAGGATGGTGCGCTCGTGGACGGCGCGCTCGAGCCGGTCGACACTCTGCAGGCTTTGCAGCGCCACCGGCGCGTGGTTGGCGATCACGCCGAACAGCGCCTGGTCCTCATCGCTACAGGTATGCTCGGGGGTATAGCTCTGGATCACGATCGCGCCCAGTGGCAGGTGCTGCTGGTCGAGCAGCGGACAACCGATCCAGTGTTCGGCGGCGCTGCCGGCACCGTAATTCAGGCGCGCGCGGAAGTCTTCCGCCGTCACCACCAGGGGCTTGCCGTTCTGCAGACCCAGGCGGTGGGCGACTCCTCGGGGGGAACCAAGGGGACCGGCTGGTTCAGCGGCGGCCCTTCGTCCGATTCGTCGACGAAATACACGAAGCGCACCGTGCCTTCGTCGCGGTCGGACAGGGCCACATAAAAGTTGGCCGCATACATGATGCGGCCCAGCGTGCGGTGCACGGCGCGGATGAATTCGGTGATGTCGCTGCAAGTGGTCGACGTCTGCCCGATTTCGAGCAGCATCGCCTGGACCGCTTCGAGCCGGCGAGACGTTCCATAGTTTCCCCTAGCAATTAATTCCGAGGGGAAATACTAGCAGGCGGCGTGCCGGAAAGCACGCGCCGTGTAAGGACATGTGGTGAAGCGTGGCTGACCAAGCCCTGGGGTTAACGCGGCGCGCGGAAGCCGTTCGCGATCCAGTCGGAAGCCGAGCCCGGCGTCAATTTAAAGGTCGGCGCCACGCGCACTCGCGCCACCTGCTCGCCCATCTGGTCGATCGCGGTCAGCAGCGCATACGGGTCGTCGTCATCGGGAACGATGTCGAGCGTCACCTTCAGCTCGCCCTCTTCGGTCGAGACCACGGTGCTCTTGTGCAGCATCGCATGCAGGTGCTGCTCATGGCGGCGGATCACCTCCGACGCCGTCTTGATCAGCGTATTGAAGGCGTTGACGTCGAGCGGCTTCGGGTTTTTCTTGTCGCGGCCCATCGTCCAGGGACCGACCAGGGCCGGTTCCGGCTGGCCATCCTTGTACATGGCGACCGCCCAACCCTCGTCGTCTTCGTTCTTGATCACGCGGGCGGTCCAGCCGTTACCCTTCCACAGGCGTGCCTCCTGGATCGGCGCGTCCTCGTCACCCGGTTCCAGGTCAGATACTTCGTTGTTCATCGCTCACTACTTCCATCTGCCGGGCAAACACCCAAAGATGGGATCATAGTAAAACACCACGCACAACGCGATAGCAAACGGATAACAATTTACATTTCGAAA
Source organism: Massilia sp. (assembly GCA_039649125.1). GTDB lineage: Bacteria > Pseudomonadota > Gammaproteobacteria > Burkholderiales > Burkholderiaceae_D > Telluria. The sequence continues at coordinate 40,857 of JBBWZO010000071.1, forward strand.
CATGCGAACCGCATGCGACCGGCGCGGCCAGGCTGTATTTCAGATGCGCATGCCGGGCAGGCGTGGCGGTCGCACCGGCGGTGGCAAGGGCGTGCGCAGCGGATCGATGTTCGGTTGCCGCGGGGCTTCGCGATTGAAAGGATTGATGATAATCGGCGGAATGGTTGGCGGCGCCGATGGCGGGCCCTTCGGGCCTCCGCCGGCCTGGGAGACTGGCCTCCCGGCCCGGTGCATCTTCATCGTTGAACTGACGACATGCATGGGGAACCTCCTGGAACAGAGCAGGCTGTCAGTATAGGCGGCGATGCGAGCATTACAAGGTCGGAAAGACATCGGCATTCGTCGCCGCCTGCTGCGCTCCGGCCCGCCAAAATTGCAGCCCGTCGCAGATGGCTGGCCGGGTGCCGCGCCCGGGCCTACAGTAGGGCCATCCAAGCTGATTTGCAAACCTGAAGCGAGAGAGACCATGAAAAAGATCCTCCCCTACATCGTCCTGATCCTGTGCGCCCTGCTGCTGTGGGACCTGCTGTTTACCTTTGGCGACGCCAGCTTCCACATCGACGGCGAGGAATTCGACGGCCCGCTCGGCGCCCTGCTGGGACTGATCCTGGGCGGCGGCGGCATGCTGATCGGCTTGCTGGTGACGCTGGTGGTGGGCGTGGTGCTGGCGGTGGTGTTCGCCGGCGTGGGTATCGTCGTGGTCGGCGCGCTCGGCATCGCTTTTGCGGCGGTAACGGCGGCGCTCGTTCCCTTCCTGCTGCCGCTGCTGCTGCCGCTGGCGCTCATCTGGTACCTGGGGAGCCGTTCGCGCCGCAACCGCGTGCTGCACGAGAAAACGGCGTAAGCGCAGCCGGTTCCCGTAGGGTGGACTCCTGAGTCCACCCAGTATCGTACCGTTGATTAGTCTAAATTTGGCTACGGTCTGATAGCTTGATTGATCGAAAAGGGGCTGTGGCGCATTATTCGACGCGCTGAACTTTGACAACGTTTCGACCATCAGCCGTGCTACCGCGTGGACTCAGGAGTCCACCCTACGTCCCCCGGGATACTTTCTGCCTCGAATTGTTCATAGCCCCGCGCCCGCAGCGCGCAGGCCGGGCAGGTACCGCAGCCGTAACCCCAGTCGTGCCGCTCGCCGCGTTCTCCCAGGTAGCAGGTGTGGGTCTCGAAGCGCACCAGGTCGACCAGCGGCTGGCCGCCGGCCTGCTCGGCCAGTTCCCAGGTCTGCTTCTTGTCGATCCACATCAGCGGCGTCTCGACCTTCAGGCGCGTCGCCATCCCGAGGTTGAGCGCCACCTGCAATGCCTTCATCGTGTCGTCGCGGCAGTCCGGGTAGCCCGAGAAATCGGTCTCGCACATGCCGCCCACCAGCACCGTCAGCCCGCGCCGGTAGGCGACCGTGGCCGCCACCGTCATGAACAACAGATTACGGCCCGGCACGAACGTGTTCGGCAGTCCGTTCGCCTGCATCTCGATGGCGACGTTGCTGGTCAGCGCCGTATCGGAAATGCGCGAAATCAGGGACAGGTCGATCAGGTGGTCTTCGCCCAGGCGCGCGTCCCATTCGGGCGACAGCGCGCGCATTTTATCGAGCACCGTCGGGCGCACGTCCAGCTCGATGGCGTGGCGCTGGCCATAGTCGAAACCGATGGTTTCCACGCGTGGATAGCGTTGCAGTGCCCAGGCCAGGCAGGTGGTCGAATCTTGTCCGCCACTGAAGAGGACGAGGGCGGTATCGGGAGCGTGCATAGGTCGTTTTTCGGAAGTTAATCGTTCGCCATCATTTTTGCAATTCAGCTAAGATGCGCTCAGCATTGACACTGAGACGGAGAGACATGGTTCTCGCAACATCCCACCGGGCCGCAGGGGCGGCAAGGCAATCACGGATTTTGGCACAAATCATGCTCTCCGTGTATGCGGTGCTGGGCGCGCAAACCGTGTCCGCGCAGCAGGCAGGCGAGCCGGCGCCGCGCGGGCAGCCCACCGGCGAACAAGCGCCGGCCGCGCCGCAGCCGCAGCTCGATGAGCAGGCGGCAGCCGAGCAGGCCGCAGCCACGCAGGCGGCACGCGGACGGCAAGTCAATTACAACGTGCGCATCGACGCGCCCCGCCAGCTCGACGACCTGCTTGAGGACAACCTCGAACTGCTGCGCTGGCGCGGCAATCCGCGCGTGGACCTCGACCAGCTGCAGCGCCTGGTGAAAGCGACGCCGGAGGAAGCGAAGACCCTGATCGCCACCGAAGGCTATTACTCGCCGAAGGTCAGCGCGGGGCTCGATACGAGCGGCGGCACGCCCGTGGCCCGCATCATCGTCGACCCCGGCCAGCCGACCCTGGTGAGCGACATCGACCTCGTGCTGCAGGGTTTCGTGACCTTCGAAGGCGGCGGCGCGCCGTACGACGCCGCGGCACTGCGCAACCGCTGGTCGCTGCCGGTGGGCGCACGCTTTCGCATGGCCGACTGGGAAGGCGCCAAGCGCGACCTGCTGCGCGAAGTGACGCGCTCGCGCTTCCCGCGCGCGCAACTGGTCGAGACCAGCGCCACGGTCGATCCGGACGCCTATACGGCCTCGCTGCGCGTGGTCATCGACAGCGGGCCGGAAATGCGTTTCGGCGAGCTGCGCATCCGCGGCCTGCAGCGCTACCCGCGCGAGGTGATTACCAACCTGAACAAGATCAAGCCGGGCGACATCTACAGCGAGGTGGCCTTGCAGGCCCTGCAGTCGCGCCTGCAGGAAACGGGCTATTTCGCCACCGTCGAGGTCAGCGCCGACATGCGCGGCGTACTGAACGCCGAGATCAAGGAACTCAAGGACGACGAAGAAGGCACCACGCCGCCACAGGCGGAACCGGCCCCCGGCGCCCCCGCCGTGCCCGGCCAGGCCGCGACCGGCGTCAAGCCGCCGACCGCGCCCGGCCCGACCGTGCTGCCGGTGCTGGTGCGCGTCACCGAAAACAAGCAGAAGAACGTCGAGATCGGCCTCGGCTACTCGACCAACACCGGCGCCCGCGCCCAGGTCGGCTACGACGACCTGAACGTGTTCGGCAAGCGCATGAAGAGCGACCTGATCTACGAACAGAAACGCCAGACGGCGCGCGTCGACTTTTACTGGCCGACCACGCCCGACGGCTACAACCACAGCGTCGGCGGCGGCATCGAACGCACCGACGTGCGCGGCGAACTGCTGACGGTGGCCACCGTGGCCGGGCGCCGCGCCTGGGGCACGCCGGAACTCGAACGCAGCCTGACGCTCGAGGCGCTGATCGAACAGCGCGAGGTCGAGGGCCTGGAAACCACGCGCAGCAGGAGCGTTCCGCTCACCTACAACGTCACCCGCCGCAAGCTCGACAACCTGCTGCAGCCGACCCGCGGCTACGCCCTCAACTGGCAGGTCAGCGTGGCGCCGCTGCCGCTGCTGACCGACGAGAAATTTGTCCGTGGCTATACGCGCGGCGTCTATTACCGTCCGGTCGGCACCACCGGCACCCTGGTGCTGCGCGGCGAAGCCGGCGCCGTGTTCTCGAAAGAAAAGCTGGGCGTGCCGAGCACCCTGCTGTTCCGTGCCGGCGGCGACCAGTCGGTGCGCGGCTACGGCTACCAGGAACTCGGCGTGCGCGAAGGCGAGGCCGTCGTCGGCGGGCGCTACCTGCTGACCGCCGGCGCCGAGTACCAGTACTGGTTCCGTCCGCCATGGGGCGTGGCCTTCTTCGTCGATGCGGGTAACGCCGGCGACAAGGTCGGCGACCTGAAGCCGGAAGTCGGTGTCGGTGTCGGCGCGCGCTGGCGCAGCCCGGTCGGCCCGATCAACGTCGATATCGCCTATGGCGAAGCCGTGAAAAAGGCGCGTCTGCACTTCTCACTTGGATTCACGTTCTGATGAACGACCATACCCCCACCCCGCCGAATCCCGAGCCGAAGGCGGCGGCCCCGAAGAAGCGGCGCTGGCCGCGCCGCGTCGCCATCGGCCTGGTCGCGACCGGCGTCGTCGTCGGCGGCGCCTTGTGGTACCTCGGGCGCGAAACGACGCTGCAGATGATCGCCGAGCGTGTATCCCGTTCCACCGGCGGCAAGCTGACCATGACCGGCATCCGCGGTTCGCTCTACGGCGCGATGCACATCGACCGTATCGTCTGGCGCACCGACGAGCAGTTGGCGATCGCCACCAACATCGACCTGCAATGGTCGCCGCGCCAGCTGCTCTCGAAAGGCATCGAGATCAACAAGCTGCATGCGGCCGACCTGCGCATGGAAACCCTGAAGGAAACCGACGAACCGGCGAAGATGCCGGCCTCGCTCGCCGCCCCGTTCAGGATTACGCTCGCCGACGCGCGGCTGGCCAAGGCCACCTTCGTGAACAAGGGCGCCAGCACCGAAATCACGAATATCCGCATGCGCCTGCATGGCGACAAGGTGCAGTGGCAGCTGCGCGACGCCGCGGCCAGCACGCCCTGGGGCCAGCTCGCGGCCAACGGCAGCATCGCCGCCACCCGTCCCTTCAAACTCGATGCGAATGCAAGCCTCTCGGGCACGCCAATGGGCGCGGGCACCACTCCGGCACAGCTGAAACTGCGCGCCGGCGGCGACCTGAATTTGACCACGCTCGACATCACCGGCCAGGCCGGCCGCGCCGGCGGCGAAGCGCGCATGGGCATCTCGCCCTTTGCCGAGATCCCGCTGCGCACGATGAGCCTGAATGCGCGCAACATCGACCCCGGCTTCTTCAACCCGGCGCTGCCGACCGCCGACCTGACGCTCTCGATCGCGGCCAAGCTGGACGACAAGCGCGCCATTTCCGGCAGCGTGAACCTGGTCAACGACGGCCCGGCCGGCACCATCGACCAGCAGAGATTACCGCTGCGCGCCTTCCGTGGCCAGCTGGGCGGCGACCTGACGGCGATGCGCCTGTCCGACGTGCTGCTCGACTTCGGCGCCGCCGGACGTTTTACGGGCAGCGGCAGCGTCCAGCGCGGCGAAGACGAGGAAGGCCTCGGGACCGCCAACTTCGCGCTGCACACCGACCGCTTCGATTTAAAAGGCATCCACGGCAGCATGAAGCCGACGAAGATCGCCGGCGACATCGCGGTGGCCAACGTCGGCAACGTGCAGACGCTCGACATCAAGCTGCTTGAAAACGGCCTGCGCCTGGCCGCACGCGCACGGCTCGAGAACAACGTGGTCGACGTCCCGGAGGCACGCCTGACGGCCGGCAGCGGCAGCATCGCCCTCTCCGGCCGCGCCAACCTGCTGGAAGACAAGGCATTCAAGGTCACCGCCAACGCCAGCCGCTTCAACCCGGCCGCGCTCGGCGACTATCCGCAGGCCGACATCAATGCCGTGGTCAACGCGAACGGCGTAATGGCGCCGGCGTGGAAAGTCAACACCGATTTCGCGCTGCGCCCGAGCCGGCTGTTCGACCAGCCCTTGTCGGGCCGCGGCAAGCTGAGCGCCGATGCGAAACGCGTCAGCGGCGTCGATGCCGCGCTGGCGCTGGGCCAGAACAGCGTGACCCTGAACGGCGGCTTCGGCGCGCCGGGCGAGCGCCTGAACTGGCGCGTCGACGGCCGCCAGCTCGCCAGCCTGCGCCGCGACCTGTATGGCGCGGTCAATGCCAGCGGCGTCGTCACCGGCACCATGGCCAATCCGCGCACGACCTTCGTGGCCGACGCCAATGGCCTCGGCTGGGTCGCGGCGCAACGCAAGGCCAATACCAGCAACCTGCACGTGAGCGGCGAAGCCTGGCTCGCCGGCAGCGAAGCGGCCCGCTTCGTCGAAGTCAAAGCGAACGGCAACATGGCGCGCTTCAACCCGGCCGCCTTCGGCAGTCCGCTCCCGGGTTCGATCAACGGCGCTTTTGACGCCAGCGGCCGTTCCGGCGCGGACTGGCGCGGCGCGCTGAACCTGAAGCTGGAGGATTCGACTCTGGCGAAATCGCCGCTGTGGGGCCATGCGCTCCTCGCCGCGGACCGCCGCCACGTGTCCGGTGCCGACGTCGACTTGCACGTCGGCGCCAACGTGCTGGCGGCCAAGGGAAGTTTTGGTGCTGCCGGCGACCGCCTCGACTGGCGCATCGACGCTCCCCAGCTGGCCGCGCTCGGCCCCGACTTCGGCGGCGTGCTGCGCGGCGCCGGCAGCGTGAGCGGCACCACGGACACGCCGTCGCTGGCCGCCAGCCTGGAAGGCCAGAACCTCAAATTGCTCGGCACCCACAGCCTGCGCTCCCTGCGCGCCAGCGCCAACCTGGGCGCGGGCCGCGGCGGCGCCGATCCGCTCGTGAGCCACATCCAGGTCCTCGACTACGCCAGCGGCGAGACCCGTATCGCGAGCGCCAGCCTGCAGACGAACGGCACACGCGCTTCCCACACGCTGCGCGCGGCCGCCCGCGGCGACACCTTCGACGCCCTCACCGAGGTGCGCGGCGGCTGGAGCGGCAACGCCTGGGCCGGTACTTTGGCTGCGCTGCAGAACAAGGGACGCTTCGCCTTCAGCCTGGCGCAGCCGGTACCGCTGCGCATCGGAGTCGCGCCCGGCGCCGGCGTCGCCGGCCTCGCAAAACCCGATTCGCTGGCCTTCAACGGCGCCACCATCCGCCTGCCGGCCGGCACGGTGCGGATCGACACGCTGTCAAAAACCGGTCCGCGCTGGAGCAGCCGCGGCGCGGCGGCCGGCGTGCCGCTGAACTACCTGGCGCAGTTCTCGCCGGCGCTGCAGGACAACGTGCAGGGCAACCTGACCATCGGCGCCGACTGGGCACTCGACCTGCGCACGGCCACCGCCACCGGCGGCGCCCCAGCTCTCGCCGGCAACGTGCACGTGTTCCGCGAGGGCGGCGACGCCATCGTCGGCGGTACGGTGCCGGTGCCGCTCGGCCTGCGCACCTTCGATCTGCGCGCCGACGTGCAGGGCAGCTCGCTGCGCACCCAGTTGAACCTCGACGGCGTGCGCACCGGCAGCGCCCGCGTCGACGGCACCGTGCAGATGATCGGCGGGCGTGTCGACCGCGACAGCCCCTTGCGCATGACGGCCAATGCCGACATGCCCTCGATTGCCTGGATCGCCCCGTTCGCCGGCCAGCGCGACCTCGAACTCGACGGCAGCGTGAAGCTGGCGCTCACCGGCGGCGGCACCATCGGCACCCCGGTCCTGAACGGCAGCGTCAACGGCGATGCGATGGCCATGCGCTGGCCCGAACAGGGCGTACGTCTTCGCAACGGCCAGCTGCGCGCGCAACTGGCGGGCGACCGCCTGCTGCTGCAGCGGCTCTACCTGGAAGGCATGAGCGGCAACGCCACCGCCGAGGGCTCGATCCGCTTCGGCGCCGGCGATCCGGCGATGCAGCTGAACCTGGTGGCGAACAAGCTCGAGGCGCTGTCGCGGCCCGACCGCACGGTGGTCGTCTCGGGCAATGCCGCGCTGGTGCGCGACGCCACCCGTTTCACGCTCGACGGCCGCTTCCGGGCCGACCGCGCGCTGATCGAATTCGCGCCGCAAGGACGGCCGACGATCTCCGACGACGTCCTCGTTCTCGGCCGCGGCAAGCCGGTGCCGCCGCCAAAGAAGGAGGCGGAAGTGCCCTTGAGCATCGACCTGACGGCCGACCTGGGCGACAACTTCCACCTGCGCGGCCTCGGCCTGGACGCGATGGTGGAAGGCAGCGCCCGGGTGCGCATGGTCGGCAACCGCCCGCCGCGCGTGAACGGCACCATCCGTGTCGCCAGCGGCAACTACGCCGCCTACGGCCAGAAGCTGGCCATCGAGCGCGGCGTGATCACCTTCAGCGGCCCCTACGACAACCCGGCACTGGACGTGCTGGCGGTGCGCCGCCGCCCTGAAGGCGAGCAGCTGAGCGAAACCAACGTCGAAGCCGGCGTGCAGGTACGCGGCACCGCGCAGGCGCCGCAGGCACGGCTGGTGTCCACGCCGAACGTGCCCGACAGCGAGAAACTGTCCTGGCTGGTGCTGGGGCACGGCATGGAGGGCACCAGCGGCAACGAGCGCGACGTGCTGAGCGCGGCGGCCGGCGCCCTGCTGGGCGGCAAGGGCGGCACCGGCGGCATCACCTCGAAACTGGCGAACGCGCTCAACGTGGACGAATTCGGCATCGGCCAGGGCCGCAACGGCGAGGCCGAGGGCCTGGCCAACACCGTGGTCACGATCGGCAAGCGCATTTCCTCGCGTGCCTACATCAGCTTCGAGCAGGGTGCAACCACCGCGTCGAGCCTGGTGCGCCTGCGCTACAAGCTGACCCCGCGCTTTACCCTGCAGTTCCAGACCGGCACGAATACGGCGCTCGACGTGCTGTACGCCTGGGCCTTCGATTGAAGGTGAATCGGTTCTAAAAAATCGGTTCTAAAAAATCGGTTCTAAAAAAAGAGGTCCCACGGGGACCTCTTTTTTTAATGCAAGCTAGGTTTCGGATCCGGCACCGGCTCCTCGTTGGCCGGCGTGTGCGCCGGCGCGTGGTGCGGATGATGCGGGGCGTCGAAGGGTTCCGGCAGCGGCTCGTCGGCCGGTACGGGATCGGGTGCGCGGTGTGCCCGCACTGGCAAAGGGGTAGGTGCAAACATGGGGTCGGTCTCCTGAAAGCGGTGTTGTCACCTTACCATGCTGCGTGCGCGCCCGACGCCCGGTTACAATGCCGGCTCGACTCAACCAGCATTACTGACCGATGACCATCACCACGCTCGCCCTGCTCCTGCTGACGCCGATCCTCGTCTGGCGCATCTATTCGCGCCTCAAAACGCAGATGGCGCGCCAGCGCTCGATCATGTCGCGCCACTACACTGGCGTGCTCGTGTTCGCGGCGATGATCCTGGTGCCGCTGTCGGAAGTGGCGACGCGCCCGTATGAACTGGGCGCGCTGGCGGCCGGCACCGCGCTGGGCGTATTCTGGGGCGTGTTCGGCCTGCGCCGCACGATGTACGAGGATACCGAGGCCGGTTACTACTTCACCCCACCAATGCGCCTCGGGATCGTCATGGCCATGATCCTGATCGCGCGCATCCTCTACATCGGCATCGAGATCTATGCGAACCAGGGCAGCGGTTTGCCGGCCCCGCGCTTCACGGAAAGCCCGCTGACCATGCTGTGCGTGGGGCTGACGGCGGGGTACTTCCTCACGTATTCGGTCGGCCTGCTGCTGTGGCGCCGCAAGCTGCGCCAGGCGATCGGGAAGGCCTGATGCCGGGGCCGGCCCGGCCCTCCTCGTTCAGCCCTGGGGCAACATGAAGCCGGCGAAGAAATCGGCCAGGGCCTGGTGCGCATCGAGCGGCAGGACCAGGGCCACGTACTGGTCGGGACGCACCACCACCAGGGCGCCCTGCGCGCGGTCCACGCCGCGCAGGTCGAAGATGTCCGCACCGTGCCTGAGCCTGGCGCTGAAGACCTTTTCGTAGTCGTGCAGGCCATGGCGCCCTTTGCGCGGCCATAGCAGGGCGGGCATGGCCCCGATCTCGAGGTCGGCGTGGGGTTCCTGGAAAACGGCGCGCAGGTCGAACACGGCGTCCGGGTCCTGGCCTGCGGCCGTATACCTGCGCACCGGCGAATCCGGCGAATCCTCGAGAAAGCGGCACAGTGCGCGCACGCCGCCCTGGTCGTTCATGGCGTCGTTCCTGCCGGCGAAGGCGTAGAGGCGCCAGCGTCCGTCGGCCTTGCCCGCATGCCCCAGCTGGACCACCTTCGCGTCGCTGATGCGCAGCACCTCGGCCGAATGAAAACGCGTCCCGACGGCGAAGCCGCTAGCCAGCCCCTGGTGACTGTCGTCGCCGCAGAGCAGCGAGGGACGGTACTGGGTACCCACGCCTGCCGTGTAGCGCAGGTGCTGCTCGAAATAGCGCTGGAACTCCTTCGGATCCAGGCCGGCGCCCTTGCCGTCCGCCGGCTTGTCGCTGATCATCCTGGCCCATTCGCTGTCGAAGTCGATCAGCTGCTTGCCCACCGCCTGGCGCTCGGCGTTATAGCTGTGCAGCAGCGATGGCGGACATTGCCCGCGCAGGACGGCCGCCAGCTTCCAGCCCAGGTTGAAGGCATCCTGCATCGAGCAATTCATGCCCTGGCCTGCCTTCGGACTATGGGTGTGGCAGGCGTCGCCGGCGATGAAGACGCGCGGCGGCCGGCTGCCTTCCTGTCCTGCCGCCACGTCGTCGTACTTGTCGCAGATGCGCTGGCCGATCTCGTACACCGACCACCAGGCCACCTCCTTCACATCGAGCTGGTAAGGATGGAAGATGCGCTGCGCCGCCGCGATCAACTGCTCCACCGTGATCTGGCGCTGCGCCACCCGCTCGTGTTCGCTCAGCTTGTCCATCTCGACGTACAGCCGCGTGAGATAGCCGCCCTCGCGCGGAATGATGAGGATACTGCCCGCTGCGGACTGGATCGCGACCTTGTAGCGCACGTCGGGGAAATCCGTCACCGCCAGCACGTCCATCACGCCCCAGGCCTGGTGCGCGGCCTCGCCGGCCAGTTCGCGACCGATGGCCGCGCGCGTGGCGCTGCGGGCGCCGTCGCAGCCGACCACATAGCGGGAACGGACGGTCTCGCGCTGGCCCGCATGGTCCGGGTCGGTCCGCTCCAGGGTCACGGTCACCGGATAGTCGGTGGCCGCCTCGTCCACCTGCACGTCGATCAGCTTGCGCGCGTAATGCGGTTCCAGGCGGCTGGGCGAATTGCGCATCGTCTCGAGATAGAAATCGTGGACCCGCGCCTGGTTCAGCACCACGTGCGGAAACTCGGACAGGCCGTCCTCGGTGTCCTGCACGCGGCCATGGCGCTGGATGTTCCCGGGGTTGTGCTCGTCCGGCTTCCAGAACGTCACCTCGTTGATCCAGCACGATTCCTGCAGCACGCGCCCGGCGAAATCGAAGGCCTCGAACATTTCCATCGTGCGGCAGGCGATGCCGTCGGCCTGGCCCTTCTCCAGCGGCCCCGGCTTTTGCTCGACAATCGCCGTGCGGATCTCCGGGAATGCGGCCAGTTGCGCCGCCAGCGTCAGGCCGGCCGGGCCGCAGCCGACGATGAGCACGTCGACCTGCGCCGGCACGGCCTCCATGTGCGGCAGGGCCAGCGGCGAGACGGGATGAAGCTGCGGGTCGCCGGGGCGGAATCCGTCGAGATGGAATTGCATGATGGTCTCCTGAAAGCTGCTGTTAGGCCGCTACTGTGATGCAAAAGCAGTATGTTGAAAACGGATGGTTGCTGATTGCTATAATCAGGAATCCAAATACTGGGGTAGCTATGAAGCGATTCGACCTGGAACTGCTGCTGGTGTTCGACGAGATTTTTAAAACGGGAAACGTGACCCGGGCCGCGCACAACCTCGGCCTGCCGCAGTCGAGCGTCAGCCTCGCGTTGGCCAAGCTGCGCAGCCATTTCAACGACCAGCTGTTCAGCCGTACCGCCAGGGGCATGGTGCCCACGCCACGCGCACAGAACGCGATCGAGGACGTGCGCCGCGCGATCCTGGCCTTGCAGCACGCGCTGGCCGACCAGCCGGTGTTCGATCCCGCCGCCAGCACGCGCCGTTTCCGCATCTGCATGACCGACATCAGCGAGATCGTGCTCCTGCCGCGCATCCTCAACCACTCGCGCAGCGTCGCCCCTGGAATCCATCTCGAGATATCGCGGATTTCGCCCGACACGCCGGCCGAACTGGCCGACGGCACCGTCGACCTGGCCGTCGGATTCATGCCGCACCTGGAGGCGGGCTTCTACCAGCAAAAGCTGTTCGACCAGCACTTCGTCTGCCTGGTCGCCAGGACACATCCGCGCGTCGGCGACACACTGACGGTCGCACATCTGCGGCAGGAGGGACATGTGCGCGTGCGGACCTCCGGCACCGGCCATGCGATCGTCGACAAGATTTTGACGCGCGATGAGATCGAGCGCACCGTGGTGCTGAACCTGCCCAGCTTCCTGGGCGTGGCCTCCATCGTGGCACAGACCGAACTGCTGGCCATCGTCCCCGAGCGCTATGCGAGGGTGATGGCGGGCAGCGAAGCGGTGCGCTTCCTGCCGATCCCGGTGGAGCTGCCCAGCTACCAGGTCAAGCAGCACTGGCACGAGCGCTATCATGCCGACGTCTCGAACCGCTGGCTGCGCCAGATGGTGGCCGCGCTGTTTGCCAGCGGCGACGCGGCCGCCCCAGCGACAGCAGCCTGAGGGCTCTTACTTTTTCCCCGGGTCCTTCTGGTTCGGGAACTGGTCGAATTCGACGTTGAGCAGCTCGCCGTTCACTTTCTCGACCCGGCGCACGTATTCCGTCTGCACCACGTCGCGCGTGGCGGGATCGAGCATGATCGGCCCGCGCGGGCTGGTCAGCTTCAGGCCTTTCAGGACCGCCATGGCCTTGTCGCCGTCGATGTCGCCCTTGAGTCGGCGTGCCACCTCGTAAATCGCCGCCATGCCGTCGTAGCCACCGACGGCCATGAAATTGGGCCGGCCCGCGCCCGGATTCACGCTCGCGAAACTCTTGAGGAAGGCGGCGTTTTCGGGCGACTTGTGCGCCGTCGAGTAATGGAAGGTGGTGATCACGCCCAGGGTCGCGTCGCCCATCGCCGGCAACAGGTGGTCGTCGGTCAGGTCGCCGGTGCCGATCACCTTGATGCCGGCTTCGGCCAGGCCGCGCTCGCGGTAGCCCTTCATGAAGGCGATCGTGTGCTCGCCGGGTGGGACGAAGACGAATACCGCGTCCGGTTTGGCGTCCTTGATGCGCTGGATGTAAGGCGCGAAGTCGGGATTCTTCAGCGGGACACGGATCGTCTCGGGCACCTTGCCGCCGCCGGCAGTCAGGGTCTCCTTGAAGGCCGCTTCGGCATCGATGCCCGGCGCGTAATCGGCGACCAGGGTCACCACGTTGCGGATCTTGTTCTTCAGCGCCCAGGTCGCCATCGGCGCGGAGCTTTGCGGCAGCGTCATCGACACCCGCGCGATGTAGTTCGACTTGGTCGTGATGACGGAACTGGCCGCATTCATGATGATCATCGGCTTTTTCGCCTGCTCGGCCAGCGGCGCGACGGCCAGCGCTTCGGGCGTCAGGCCGAAGCCCGCCAGGAAATCGACCTTCTCGCGCACCACCAGCTCCTGGGCCAGGCGCTTCGCGATTTCGGGCGCGGGCCCCGTCGTATCCCGGACGAGGATCTCCACCTTCTTGCCCGCGACCGTGGCGCCATGCTGCGCCATATAGGCCTTGATACCGCCTTCCATCTGCTTGCCGTAATCGGCGAACGGTCCGGAGAAGGGGGCGATCAGGCCGACCTTGATCGTGTCCGCGCCGGCGGCCAAAGCCGGCATGGTGACGCCGAGTGCGGCCGCTGCCAGGATGATCCTGAACGCTGCTTGTTTCATGTCTTGTCTCCTGTTCTCGTTTTCTTGTGACGCTGGTGCCAGGCTCCCAGTGTGCCGAAGTTCATGGAGACTGCATACTTGCCCGCCCCTGATTGGGACAATCAGCTTTTCGAATAATGGTGAGCCTGGGTGCAAAAAAAGGGACCCGGCGGGTCCCTGTGTCTCAAGCCACCTGCTTACGCGGCTTGCGCCTCTTCCTTTCTACGCTGCAGCACGAAAATCGGCTGCGCCCACTGCGTGTCCTTCTTCTTCTTGCTCGTGATGAGCGTCAGTTCCGAAGGGTCATACACGTCGGTGTTGTGCGTCAGCGGCGTCGTCATCAGGTATTGGGCGTCGGTATTCTTGAGGAACTCGCCGACCAGCTGGATGTTGCGGATGTCCAGGTGGGCGAAGGGTTCGTCGATGAAGACGAAGCCGCCGGAACCCTCTTCCGACTTGAGCAAGCCAATCAGTAAAACCAGCGACTTCATCACCTGCTGGCCGCCGGAAGCCTCGCCGTCGTTCATACCGATCTGGTCCTTGCCGTCGAACTTGAAACGCACGTGCAGGCCGGCCTGCGCCAGCTGGACGTCGTCGTTCTCGAGGCGCACCGGGTCGGCCTGGACGTCGATGCCGGCCAGTTCTCCCAGTTCCTTGATGTTCTTCGAATAGGTTTTGATCGTGTAGCGCAGGCGCTCGATGTAGGCGCCGCGCGCGTTCCCCGTTGCTTCGATCGCGCGGTTGTTCTGGTAGCGGCGCTCTTCCGTCTCGACCTGGCGCCCGGCAAGCTGGTCGTTCAGGCGCGCGTACTGGTCGATGACGGTGGCGTCGAGTTCCCAGTCGTCGCGCGCCAGCGCGTGTTCCAGCGAGGACAGGCGCAGGTTCACCTGGTGCGCGTTCTGGTGCTGGGCGACCAGCGTAGCCCGGCGGGCCGGGCTGCGCCAACTCTGCGGAATATTGCGCCAGCCGCGGCGCAGCTCCAGCAGGGCTTTCGCGTGCTCGCTGCGCTGCTCGATCTGGCGGCGGTGGTTCAGGCGCAGGCCCGCTTCCGCTTCCGACAGCGCCATGCGCGCGTTCTGCCAGACGGTGTCGGCGCGGGTGCGCGCCACCGTCGCGTTCTTGGTCAGCGTCTGCAGTTCGCCCAGGCGCGCGCCCACTTCCAGGCGCTCGGTGCGCAGCGGCGCCATGCTGCGCGCCGCTTCCTCGAATTCGGCCTGGCGTGCGGCCAGTTCCTTGGCCGCGTCGACGCCGGCGATGCGCGCCTTCAGGCCGCCCACTTCGGCGGCCAGTTTGCTGATCGTGAGCGTGAGCGCGTCTTCCTTCGCTTCCAGGCTTGGGAGCGACTTCTGGATCGCCTCCAGGCGCTGGGTTTTACCCGCGGCACCGAAGCGGTAGCGCGAGGGCTCGACGTACAGCGAGCGGCCGCCGCGGCGTTCGCGGTGGTAGGCGTCCGGCGTGATCCACTCCTCGCTGCCCGATTTAAAACCGGCATCGACCGAGTCGACGCGGTCGATGCGCGCCAGCTGGTCGATCAGCCAGCCCGGCGCCGGCGCCGAGAAGTGCACCACCGACAGCAGGCTGTCGTCCTTCATCTTCGGCGCTTCGATGCAGTCCGGGACGATGAAGTGGCGGTAGCGCTCCTTCTCCGCCAGGCGATACGCCGCCGGCGCATCCTTGGCGCGCTCGAGCAGCACCACCGAGGCGTAACCGCCCAGCACGCCCTCCACTGCCCCCTGCCATTTCGGGTCCGTCACCTCGACGATATCGGACAGCATGGCGTGCGGGATGCCCTCGTCGCGCAGCGCGCGGCGCATCTGGCGCTGGGCTTCCGGCTCCGGCATCGCGCTCTTGCCCTGCAGGGCGGAAATCGTCGCCATCTCGCCGGCGATCTTCGCCGCGATCGCCTCGCGCGCGGCACGCTGGCGCGCCAGCTCGGCTTCCTTTTCTTCCAGCTGGGTGGCCACTTCGGCCATGTCGGCGCCCGCCTCCGCCGCCAGCTTCTGCAGGCGTTCCTTCTGCTCGAGCAGGTTCTCGATCGGCTTGATGCGGCTGTTGATCTGCGTGAGGCGGCTCGCCAGCGCCGTGCCTTCCTGCTCGAGCAGGGTTTCCTGCTGCTGGGCTTCGGTCAGCGCGCGCTGCTGGGCCGCGAGCGCCTGGCGCTTCTCGGCCAGCATGCTGTCGGCCTGCGCCATCGGTTTTCTCTGCTCGCGCAGGTTGCGGCTGATGCTCGCTGCCTTTTCGCGCGCCTCGTGGTATTCCAGGCTCGGCAGCACCTCTTCCTTCAGGTCGCGCCGTTCCTTGTGCAGGTCTTCCCACTGATGGTAGTTCGCCACGCGCAGGCGCAGGCCCTCGAGGTTGATGCGCGAGGTCTCCAGCTCCGCCTCGAAGCGCTTCAGTTCCGTCTCGGTGTCGCGCTGGTGGCGCTTCGCTTCGTCGTAGGCGTCCAGCACTTCCTTGTCGCCGAAGACCTGGAACACCAGGTCCAGCAACTGGCGCGGCGCGTATTCGCACAGTTTATCGGTCTCGCCCTGCTCCAGCGCCAGCACCTTCGACATCGCCGGCGACAGCCCCGCTGAAGCCAGGCGTTTCCGGTAGTTCTCGACGCCCATCCAGTCGGTCGCTTCGGTCACTTCCTCGATGTCGACATTCCCCGGGCGCATCAGGTACTGGCGCTTCCAGTCGCCGCCGTTCTTCTGCACCTGGCAGAACAGCGTCACTTCGTCGTCGCTGAAGAAACCCGAATGGCGGAACGGCCGGTTCGAGAGCTGGCGCCCGACCGGCTTGTTGTCGACCACCGCGCGGATCCAGGCGCTCTGCTGGCCCGAGTGGCGCGCATAGTGTTTATAGGTGCGGCCCATCGAGCAGTCGAGGCCGAACAGCGTGCGCAGGGCGTCGAGCAGCGTGGTTTTACCGGAGCCGTTCTGGCCGGCGATGGTGATGATCTTGGCGTCGAGCGGGATGTTCTTGATCCGCTGCCAGTAATCCCAGTGGACCAGTTCGAGTGATTTGATGTGGAACATTGTGTCTCAGTTCGGAGCTCAGTTCGGGGAGTCGACGGGTTCGACAGGATCGGCTTCATTCGCGGAATCGTTGGCCGCGTCGCCATTGACGGCGCGGCGCGGCACCACGGCCAGCGGCGCGCGCTTGAACACGTCGGACAGGGCGCCGTTGATGATGCGTTCCTTGAGCAGGTCGGTGTCCATCATCAGGTCCAGCAGCGGGCCTTCCAGGATCACGTCGCCGCGCCGCTCGATGAAGCCGAGTTTCGACAGCACGCCGAGGTTCATGTCCATGCGCGTCTTCTTGCCCAGCTTGTCGCCGAAGTCCGACAGCAGCGCCGTGTAGGAGATGCCGATCGAGGTGTCCTCGGCGCGCGGGATCGGATTGTCCTTGTCGAACAGGTCGTTCTGGTCGTCCGCCACCGTGACGTGGGTTTCCTGGCGCTCGCGCTTGGGCAGGATGATCTGCGCCCACAGCACGACCAGCAGGGCCACGCCGTCGCGCGTGAGGCCGAAGTTATTGTTCTGCCAGATGTCCTTGGCGCCGAAGATCTTCGGTTCGACGTTGCGGTGCAGGGCGATCGTGACGTGGTCGGCGTAGACGTTGTCGAGCAGTTTGAGGCCGGACTCCAGCAGGCGCTTGTCGACTTCGGCGCGGAACTGCTCGTCCGACAGCGCGCGCTTGACCATCTTGTCGTCGCGGCGCAGGGTCTGGTGCGTCAGCAGGCGCGCGATCAGGATTTGTGCATCGTCATTCATTGGGCGTGCCGATTTCGAGGTCGGGTAGGTCGAGTGAGAGGGTTGCAAAGGACATGGCGGCCACTTCCGGGTCGTCGAGCTGCACCATTTCGTCGCGCGGCTCGAACTTGATCGGCAGGCGCGCCAGTTCGGCGGTCGCGCCCTGCAGGCTGGCCTCGGCGGCGTCGCCCAGCAGCGGCAAGAGCGACGCCCGGTAGGACGCCACCGCAAAGCCGGCCGGCAGCAGCGATTCGTGCAGCTGCACCTTCTTCGGGCCGGTTTCCGAGAATTCCGGGAAGTTGCCGAGATTCGCGAAGTCGGCCAGCTTGTTGATCCAGTCGTTCAGCTCCGCCTGCATCGCCGGGTTGTCGTTGATGGTCATTGGCGCGTCCTGGCCGCTCGGCAGGCCCTTCGGGCCGGCGGTCGTCACGCGCTCGGTGAGCAGTTCGGTTTCGGCGACGTCGATCATCTCGGCCGGCGTGCCGAACAGCGGCACCACCGGGCGGTCGATCGCGTTTTCGGCCAGGCTGGCCAGGTCCTCGTGCGCCAGCAGCCAGCGTTTGACGT